>NZ_CP119573.1:2120723-2423683 GCF_029278605.1 Cupriavidus sp. WKF15 | reverse complement strand
CTGCCATGTGGAGACCGACGACAAAGGCTTCGTGCGCACGGGTGGGGGCACGCTGGGCTGCGCTTCGGCGGTGCCATATCCCTTGCAGACCAGCGTGCCGGGCGTGTTCGCGATTGGCGATGTGCGTTCGGGTTCGACCAAGCGCGTGGCCGCGGCGGTAGGCGAGGGCGCAGCCGTGGTCGCGCAGATCCACAGCTACCTGGCCGGGCTGCCGGCAACGCAGGCGGCCTGAACGGCTCGCCTGCCCATGCAGACGGCCGCAGCTACTCTTACTCCTCGTCCATGTGTCCAAGGCGGTCGGCCAGGTGGTCGATCAGCATCCTGACCGGCTCGGCGCGCGTGACCTCGATGGCTTCCTGCGCGGCCTCCGCCTGTACCAGCATGGCCTTGCAGTGCTCGTAGTAGATGCGCCCGATCCCGGTGACGGCGAAGCGTCGCGTCGAGCGCTGGATCAGGCGCACGCCAAGGCGTTCCCCGACCCGGGAACTGGCTGCACAGCCTGGGACAGCGGCAAAAGGCGACAATGGCTATCCCACTGCTGCCGGCATCCGGCCTGCGCCTACTGCATCTTTCCGAGATTCCCGATCCGCACCATCATCTCCGTGAACATCTGCAGATCCAGGTCCAGGTCGATGATTTCCTTGTACTCCTTCGCGTTGTGGGCGGTGTATTTCTTGCCCGGCATCGCCGGCCCGAAGTTGATGGCATTGGGCAGCAGCTTGGCAGTCGTGCTGCCGGCCGTGGCCACGGGCTTGGCCTCCAGACCGGTGGTTTCGCCGAAGATGTTTAGCAAGGTGGAAATCCAGGCACCCTTGGACTCGCGCGCCATCCAGTTGTCCTGGTCGTACTTGATCTCGACCGTGGAACCCGAGGACGCCGCCCACTTGTAGATGCGCTGCACGGCCTTGCCGCTGAGCGCCTCCGGCGTGCTGCCGCGCGGCATGCGCACATTGGTGGTGACCTCGACGAAATCGCCCAGCTCGCGGACCTGGGTTGGCGACATCGTCAGCGGGCCCATGAACGGATCGCGATAGGCCAGCCCCATCTTCTCGCCGAGATAGCCCACGCCATACAGGTCGCCGATATAGCGCGCGGCGCGCACGTACTGATTGTCGGCGAGCTGGAGGCCGGATGACTGCAGGAACAGCGCGAGCCTGGGCAGCGGGTTGACGCCTTCTTCGGGGCGCGATCCGTGCGCCGATACGCCGGTTACCTTGACCTCGACGTCGTTGCCGTCACGCCTGACGTCGATCGCGAATTTCCCGCCCTGCGGCGTGTACTTGCGGATGAAGGCCGCGCGGGCGCCTTCGAGCGCCGCCATGACGGATGCCGGATCGCCGCCGGCGATGCGCGCGACGGCAGTCTCGGGCACGGTACTGGCCGACGCCGCGCCGCGCATGCTCACGATGGCCGGCCGCTTGGTGTTCGTGCCAAGCGCCGGGAACTTGACGCGCAGCGCGCCCGCGCCCTTCTCCGCCACCACGGCCGGGTACTTGCTGTCGAGCACGATGTTGTAGTCCGGCAGCGCGTTGTGTTCGCGGTAGTACTTCATGCCGTCGCCACCGGTTTCCTCGGTGGTCTCGATCATCAGGCGCAGGCTGCGCTCCAGCGCAATGCCGCTTTCCTTGACGGTCTTCATGGCGTAGAGCGCCGCCGCAATCGAGCCCTTGTCGTCGATGGTGCCGCGCCCGTACAGGTAGCCGCCCACGCGCGTGACGGCAAACGGATCGAGTTTCGTGCCGTCCTCCAGCACCCATTCGTCGGCGACCGCGGGCACCACGTCCGCATGGGTCAGGATGCCGAAGGTGTCCAGGCCGGTGCCCGGCAGCGTGACTTCGAACACGCGGTTGTCGATATTGCGATAGACCAGCCCGAAGGACTTCGCCTTGCCTTCGACGAGCTTGCCGAATTCGATGATGGCGGGGTTCTCGTGCTGCGGGATCTTTTCATCGCGAACGGTGCGCAGCGCGACCATCTTGCCAAGGACGTCAATGACTGCTGCCTCGTTGTGCAACCGGTTATAGACGCCAAGCAGGCGGCCCATGTTGACGAGGTTGTCGCCACTGAGCGGCGTTCCCGCCTGCCACGCGGCCACGGCCGGCGCCACAGTGGGCTCGGCCCTGGCCGCGTTGGCCAGGAACGTTTCCAGGCTCCCTGACGCACCGGACTTGTGGGCGGCGATCAGCGTGTCGAGGGCGGGCTTGCGCAGCGTTTCGGCGGGGGCGGGGCAGGCCAGTGCCAGCGACAACACAAGCAGGGAGACCAGCCGGCCGTGGCGGCGGGAGCTAAGAGAGACAGGGCGGGTCATCGGCGCCTATGGGTGATTCCGAGTGATATCGGGAGATGGCAGCATGATAGGGCACTTTTGGCTTGCGTTGTAGACTAAGAGTGATCTTTGAGGCGCTTTATGACGATCCGGAAGGAGAGCCTGACCACCATTCGATAGTAATTGCTAATCGGAATGGTTTAAACGATGAATTGTACAAATCACATCCGGATCGACAGAATGTGGTTCATCGCTGCTGCACGCAGCAACCACCGAAACCAAGGAGTGATCCCGATGCTGCAATCCCGTGAAGGCCAACGCGTTCCCAATGTCGCTTTCCGTATCCGCCAGGACAACGAGTGGAAGACCGTGACCACCGGCGAACTGTTCGACGGCAAGACCGTCGTCGTGTTCTCGTTGCCCGGCGCCTTCACGCCGACCTGTTCGTCGACCCACCTGCCGCGCTACAACGAACTGGCACCGGCGTTCGCGAAGCAGGGCGTGGACGCGATCCTGTGCGTGTCGGTCAACGACACCTTCGTGATGAACGAGTGGGCCAAGGACCAGGAGTCCGGGAACATCACCATGATCCCCGACGGCAACGGCGAGTTCACCGAAGGCATGGGCATGCTGGTGGACAAGGCCGACCTGGGCTTCGGCAAGCGCAGCTGGCGCTATTCGATGCTGGTCCGCGACGGCGTGGTCGAGAAGATGTTCATCGAGCCGGAAGAGCCGGGCGACCCGTTCAAGGTCTCCGACGCCGACACCATGCTGAACCACATTGCCCCCGGCGCCAAGCGTCCGGACCAGGTGGTGGTGTTCTCGAAGGTGGGCTGCTCGTTCTGCGCCAAGGCCAAGCAGCAACTGTCGGATGCCGGCTACGAATACATCGAAGTGCCGCTGGACAACAAGGTGCGCGGCAGGGTGCTGGGCGCCGTGTCCGGTGAAATGACCGCGCCGCAGGTGTTCATCAACGGCAAGCTGGTCGGCGGCGCCACCGCGCTCGAGCAGTACCTGGGCCAGTAATTCCGCGTAGCTCAAGACCGCCATTGCGCGGTCCGGCAGTCGCCGGACCCGATGGCGCCGCGCTGTCCGCGTGGCGCCATCCAGTCCGCCGATTGATGCCAGATCGATCTCGAACCATCACTGAAGGGAAGGAACCGTACACCATGAAGATCATCCAGACCGACGTCGCCGTCATCGGAGCAGGCACCGCCGGCCTCGCTGCCTACCGCGCCGCCATCGCGGCCGGAAAGCGCGCCGTGATCATCGAAGGCGGCCCGTATGGCACCACCTGCGCCCGCGTGGGCTGCATGCCGTCCAAGCTGCTGATCGCCGCCGCCGAAGCCGCGCACGAGCTGCGTCACACGGCCCCGTTCGGCGTACACGTGGATGGAAATATCCGCATCGACGGCCGCGAGGTCATGGCCCGCGTGCGCAGCGAACGCGACCGCTTTGTCGGCTTCGTCGTACGCGGCGTGGAGACGATCCCCGAGGCGGACCGCGTCCGAGGCTATGCGCGCTTCATCGACAACACCACGCTGGAGGTGGCTGCCGCCGATGGCGACGTCACCGTGCGTGCCAGCCGTGTGGTGATTGCCACCGGTTCGCGTCCGGTGGTGCCGGCACCGTTCAAGGTGTTCGGCGATCGCCTGATCGTCAACGACGACGTGTTTGCCTGGGACGACCTGCCGCGCAGCGTGGTCGTGTTCGGCCCCGGCGTGATCGGACTGGAGCTGGGCCAGGCGCTGTCGCGCCTTGGCGTGCGGGTCCGCGTATTCGGCGTGCGGGGCTCGCTGGGCCCGCTGACCGACCCGGTCGTGCGCAGCTATGCGGACGAGACCTTCCGCAAGGAGTTCTTCCTCGATACCGAAGCCAATGTCACGGACATGGCGCGCGATGGCGACCTGGCCCGCATCACCTACACCGACGGCGACGGAAAGTCCGTCACGGAGACCTTCGACTACGTGCTGGCCGCGACCGGCCGCGAGCCCAATGTGCGCGGCCTGGGGCTGGAGAACACCGGCCTGGAACTCGATGGGCGCGGCGTGCCGGTGTTCGACCCGGCCACGCTGCAGTGCGGCGCATCGCCGGTGTTCATTGCCGGCGATGCCAACAACATCCTGCCGCTCTTGCATGAAGCCGCCGATGAAGGCAAGGCGGCCGGCGAGAACGCTGCCGCGTATCCGCAGGTGAAGCCGCTCGCGCGCCGCGCGCCCATCGCGGTGGTGTTCTCGGACCCGCAGATCGCCATGGTCGGCCAGCGCTTTGCCGACCTGGCCGAAGGCAGTTTCGTCACCGGCGAGGTCAGCTTCGAGGACCAGGGGCGCAGCCGCGTCATGCTGAAGAACCGCGGCCTGATGCATGTGTATGCCGACAAGGCGACGGGCCGCTTCCTGGGCGCCGAATGGACCGGTCCGCGCGCGGAGAATATCGCGCACCTGCTGGCGTGGTCTTACCAGCAGGGCCTGACCATTGCGCAGATGCTGACCATGCCGTTCTACCATCCGGTGGTGGAAGAGGGGCTGCGTACGGCCTTGCGCGACGCTGCGGCAAAGCTCGAGGCCTGAAGCGATCGGGATTCAGCGGCCGGCGAAAGCCGGCTCGCGTTTCTCCAGGAACGCGCGCGTGCCTTCGCGCGCGTCCGCGCTGGCCGCGGCGGCGCGGAACTGCATGGCTTCGATCGCCAGCCCCTCATCGACCGGCACATTGATGCCGCGTGTGACCGCCCGCAGGCAGGCGGTCACGGCGATCGGCGAATGCCGGGCGATGCGCTCCGCGAGATCGATGCATGCCTGCAGCAGCGCATCGGCAGGCACCACGCGGTTGACCAGCCCGATGCGCGCTGCCTCGTCGGCGCCGATGGCGTCGCCCGTCAGGATCATCTCGTTGGCGTGCTTGCGTCCCACATGCCGCGGCAGCCGCTGCGTGCCGCCGAACGTCGGCGGAAAGCCGAGCCGGATCTCCGGCTTGGCGAAGGTCGCGTGCTCGGCCGCCACCGCCAGGCTGCAGGCCTCCATCACCTCGCAGCCGCCTCCGAACGCCAGTCCATTGATGGCGGCGATCACCGGCTTGGGGAAGTTCTCGATCCGGCGCGTCAGTGCCTGTCCGCGCATCAGGAAGCGGCGCAGCGCTAGCTCCGGCGAGGCCTCCAGGTCCGGCGCAAAGCCGGCGATGTCGGCGCCCGCGCTGAACGCGCGCGTGCCCTTGCCGGTCAGGATCACGGTGCGCACGGTATCGTCGTCCTCGGCGGCGTCGAGCCGCGCCATCAGCGCATCGATCAGCGCATAGCTGAGGGCATTGAGCTTGTCGGGCCGGTTCAGGACCAGCAGCGTGTGCTGGCCATGGCGTTCGGCTTCAATCAGGTCCGTCATGTGCAGATTTCCTCCAGGAAGCGGTGGATGACAGCGCCGGGCGAGCGCCCGGCTGGTGCTTCGGCGTTGACCGCAATACAGGCGGGCCGGCGGCGCAACGCTGAAACGAAACAGGTGATGGTGGTCCTGGCGCACAAGCGCTCGCCGGTGTCGAGCACGATGTCGCGCGCCGATTCGGCTCGGCTCGCGCATTCGCGCGTGATCCAGACCTGCCCGTCCAGGCAACGCAGGCAGTCGCCTTCGCGCAACGTAATCGTGTAGGTCGCGGCGCCGGCCAGGCGCCACAGTTGCATCGTGGTCACGGCGATCTCCTTGCAGCCTGACGAGCAGGCAAGTCCGTGACATCATTGTTGGCGCGATCCGGCCGGCGTGGCCGGAAGTGTTTTCATCCGAGGTATTCCTGCCCGTCATGACCCTTTTGAGCCAGGCCAGTGCCAACGCCTTGCGTGCGATCTCGCTCGATGCCATCCGCGGCTTCGAAAGCAGCGCGCGCCATCTGAGTTTTACCGCCGCCGCGCAGGAGCTGTGCCTGACCCAGTCGGCCGTGAGCAAGCAGGTCAAGAGCCTGGAGGACGTGCTCGGGGTGGCCCTGTTCGTGCGGGGTGGCAAGGGGCTCGCCCTGACCGGCGAAGGCCGCCAGCTCTATGAGGCCGCGCGGGCCGCGATCGCGCAGCTTGGCGACGCGGTCGAGCGCCTGCTGTCTACGGAGCGCGTGTCGATCGCCGTGACCACCACGCCGTCGTTCGCGTCGCTGTGGCTGGTGCCCAAGCTCGCGCGCTTCCAGGCCGTGGCGCCAGGGATCGACGTGCGCGTGGATGCATCGGAAGCCAACGCCAACCTTGAGCGGGAAGGCTTCGACCTGGCGATCCGCCTGGCGCCGCCCGCTCCGGATGAATCCCCATTGCTGCGCGAACGCCTGATGCTGGTGGCGGCGCCGGCCGTGGCGGCCCGTGTGCGCGAGGTGGGGGACCTCGTGCGCCAGCCGCTGCTGGTGTTCCATGACCCGGCCGGGCGCTTCCCGTGGATGTCGTGGCCGCAGTGGTATGGGCGGCTAGGCCTGGCGCAGTCGGCGCGGCAGCCGTGCCTGTATTTTTCGCAATACGAGCACGTGCTCAACGCCGCGGCGCAGGGCGCGGGCGTGGCCATCGGGCGCACGCCGCTGGTGCTGCCGCTGCTCGGCAGCGGACGGCTCGAGGTGGTGCTGCCGCAGCACGTGTCCGATGGCATGTCCTATCGCATCGTGGAGTCGCCCGGCGCGCGCAGCGGCGTGCGGCGCTTTCGCGAATGGCTGGAGAGCGAACTGGCGGCGGAGGTGCTGGGCGGCTAGCGGTGTCTCAGGTCAATCCACGTCGATCACGCGCCCCGGGCACAGGATATTGCTGGGATCGAGCGAGCGCTTGAGCAGGCGCATCAGCGCGAGCGCATCCGGCGTGCGGGAGTGGCCGAGGAATGGCTTCTTGTGCGTGCCGATACCGTGCTCGGCGGAAATGCTGCCTTCGAACTCGCTGACTTTCGGGTAGAGCACTTCACTGATCTCGTGCTCGGGGAAGTCGGCGGCGGTCGCGCCAGGAAAATACACGCTGACGTGCAGGTTGCTGTCGCCCACATGGCCGAAGTTGACGAGTTCGGCATGCGGCCAGCGCGCGAGCACGGCACTGCGCAGGCTCTCGGCGAAGCGACCGATCCGGCCGATCGGCAGGCTCACGTCGTAGGCGGCATTCGGTGCCCACATTACCGGGAACTCGGCGACGGCGTCGCGCAGCTTCCAGAAGCTCTCGGCTTCCTTCTCGCTGGATGCCACCGCGGCGTCTGTGACAAGGCCCGCTTCCATCGCGCTTTCGAGCATCGACTCGAAGGCTGCGCCATCCTGGCGAGCGTCATTGCCTTGCAGGTCGATCAGTACATAGAAGGGCGCTCCGGCCGGCAGTGGCGCGCGCACGCCAGCCACGCGGGTCGTCACCAGTTCATAAAAGTCCGCCCACATTGCCTCGAACGCTGAAACACGCCCCGACAACCGGCGTTGCGCATGGCGCAGCAGTGCTACCACATCGTCGTAGCTGCCCAGCGCGCATAGCGCGGTCTGCGTGGCGGCGGGAAGCGGCGCGAGCCGCAGGACCGCGCGCGTGATCACGCCCAGCGTGCCTTCGCTGCCGATGAAGAGCTGGCGCAGGTCATAGCCGGCGTTGTTCTTCTGCATCTTGTTGAGCGAACTGACCACGGTCCCTTCGGCCAGTACCGCTTCGAGGCCGAGCACCTGGTCGCGCATCATGCCGTAGCGGATTACCCGGTTGCCGCCCGCGTTGGTGGCAATGTTGCCGCCGATCTGGCAGCTGCCGCGCGCGCCCAGGTCCACGGGGAACAGCCAGTTGGCGGCGCGCGCCGCTTCCTGCGCGGCTTGCAGCGTGGTGCCGGCAAGCACGGTCATGGTCCCTGCCTGCGGGTCGATCTCCTCCACGCCGCGCATGCGTTCGAGCGACAGGACCAGCTCGCCGCCGGCGGGCGTGGCCGCACCCGCAAGGCCGGTCAGGCCGCCTTGCGGCACCACGGGCTGGCGGTGGCGATTGCAGATGGCCAGCACCGCCGATACCTCGGCCGTGCTGCGCGGCCGCGCCACGGCCAGCGGAGACTCGGCATCCAGCGGCGCGTACCAGTCCTTGCGGAAGCGGGTCTCGATGGCGTCGCCGGTCTGCAGGCCGGCGGCGTCCAGGACGGCTGCCAGTTCGTCCAGCAGGGGCGGGGTACTTAGCGGTGTTGCCATTGGGGGACCTTTCCGTTTGCGTGAAGAGGGAGCCGCGTGGGAGCCGAGTGGACCTCGCGTGGGGCCGCGGCAGGCAAGCCAGGAATCCTATGCAAGCCGGCGGCGGATGATAAGGGCCAATCGGCGCCCGCACGGTGGCGCCACGCCGGACGCCAGGCTCATGCGCCGCTCCATGCTTCGGTGTTGATGCGCGCGCGGAACTCGCGCGGCGGCTGGCGCGTGCGGGCCAGGTGCTCCATGGCCGGTTCGATGACCTCGGCCAGCTTGTGGAAGGCGGGGCTGATATCGTCTTCGGGTACGCAGGCATAGCCCAGCAACAGGCCCTGCCGCGCGCGGACTTCGTCAGCGTAGTAGCGCGAGAGCGGCCGTGCCGACAGGCCCTGGGTGCGCGCGGCCATGCTGATGCCGAGGTCATCGGCGCCCGGCGGCAGGTGCATCACCAGGTGCAGCCCGGCTTCATGGGTGGAGGTTGGCCAGTCCTGGCCGAAGCGCGCGGCAATGGCTTCGCGCAGCAGGCCCTGGCGCTGCGCATAGCGCAGCCGCATGCGGCGCAGGTGCGTGGCGTAGTGGCCTTCCTCGATAAAGTCCGCCAGCACCGCCTGCTGGATGAGCTGGCCTTCGCGGAACAACTCGGACAGGCCGGTGGCGAAATGCGGTGCCAGCGGCTTTGGCAGCACCATGAAGCCCATGCGCAGCCCGGGGAAGAGCGTCTTGGAAAAGGTCCCCATGTAGATGACGCGGTCGTGCTCGTCTAGGCCCTGCAGCGAAGCCAGCGGACGGCCTTCAAAGCGGAATTCGCTGTCGTAGTCGTCCTCGACGATCCACGCCCCGCGCTGGCGCGCGTACTCGAGCAGCATGCGCCGGCGCGTCAGGCTCATGACCGTGCCCAGCGGGTACTGGTGCGATGGCGTGGCGAAGATGAAGCGCGGCGGGTTCTGCAGCGTGGCAGCGTCGGGCGCGATGCCTTCGTCGTCGACCGGCACCGGGATTACGTCCACGCCGGCATTGGTCAGCAGGCTGCGCGTGCCCCAGTAGCCGGGGTCTTCCATCCAGGCCTTGTCGCCCGGATCGGCCAGCAGGCGTGCGATCAGGTCGATGGCCTGGTGGATCCCGGTGGTCAGGATGATCTGCTCCGGCTCGCAGCGCACCGAACGTGCGAGCCGCAGGTGCTCGGCCAGCACGCGCCGCAGTGGCAGGTAGCCGCCATGGTGGGCATAGGTCAGCAATTCCGGGCGCGGGTTGCGCCAGTGCTTGTTCAGCAGCCGCGCCCAGACCGCATGCGGGAACAGCGAGACATCGGGCACGCCTGCCATGAATGCCCCCCATTGCCGGTCCGAGGCCCCGGCGTTCGCGACAAGGTGCATGCCGCGCCGTGACAGGTCAAAGCGGTTCAGGCTTTGCTGCACCGCGGGCACTGCCATGGTGCCACTTCGGGCCCCGGGCTTGTGCAACGCACTATGGTCGGGAAAAGTCTGCGACACAAAGGTGCCACTTCCGGTGGATGCCGTGACATAGCCCTCCGCCAGCAATTGCTCGTAGGCGTAAAGAACGGTATTGCGGGAAACCGCTAGTTCCTTGGCGAGCAGGCGCGACGCCGGCAGCTTGCAGCCTGCTGGCATTGATCCGGCAAGGATTTCCTGGCGGATGATTTCGTAGAGCTGGCGATTCATATGCGCGCCGCCGCTATCCGCCTTGGCTCCCGCCGGACGTTCCAGGCGCTGCAGCAACAGCTCGGACAGAATGACTTCCTTCAAAGTGGCTCCAGCAATGGTCTCGGACTTGGACCTATGTATGGTACCAACGATCGTTTAATTTTCCACTCATGGATGGCGCCGGCGGGCAGCAATGCCTGGCGCCTCGTGCGTCCCCCTCGCCAGGAGCTCCCGTGTCAGGTCTTGATTCCTTCAGCCCGTCTGCCAAGCTGGTCGCCGTGCCGACCACCGACGAACTCTCCGGCGCCGTGCGCGCGCTCGTGCCCTATATGGTCGAGACGCTGTCAGGCTTCGTGGCGGCCAGGAGCCCGTCGGGCGAAGAGCAGCCCGCCGCGGAATTCATCGAAGCGGCGCTGGCGGACCTGGGCCTGCCATCCGAGCGCATCGCGCTGAGGACCGAGGACATCCGCCATCTGCCGATGTATTCGCCGGCGTGTTGCCCCGATGGCGGCCGCTACAACCTGCTGGCGACGCACCGGCCAGGCCGCAAGGGCGGGCGCTCAGTGCTGTTCAATGGTCATCTCGACGTAGTGCCGACCGGGCCGGCGTCGATGTGGAGCCAGCCGCCGTTCGAGCCGGTAGTGCGCGACGGATGGCTGTACGGCCGCGGCGCCGGCGACATGAAGGGCGGCATCGTCTGCGCGCTGGCGGCGTTCAAGGCGCTGGCCAGCCTGGGCCTGCAGCCGGCTGGCGCGGTCGGCTTCAATGCGGTGCTGGAAGAGGAGAACACCGGCAACGGCGCGCTGGCCACGGTGGCGGCGTTGCGCAGCGCGGTGGGCGCCGGCAAGCTGGCTTCCTTTGACACCGTGATCATCCCCGAGCCGCTGGGCGAGAGCCTGATGAGCGCGCAGGTGGGCGTGTTCTGGATGTTCATCGACCTGACTGGCAAGCCCGCCCATGCCGCTTACATGACCAGCGGTGTCAACCCGGTCGAAGCCGGCATCGCGGTGATGGAAGACCTGCGCCAGCTCGAAGCCGAATGGAACCGCCCCGAACGCCGGCCGGCCGCGTACCGCGACCATGCGCACCCGATCAACTTCAATCTCGGCCAGATCCAGGGCGGCGAGTGGAATTCGTCGGTGCCGTGCACCTGCACGCTGGGCGTGCGCATCGGTTTCTTCCCCGACATGGACATCAACGAGGCCAAGGCCACCGTCGAAGCGCGCATTCGCGCCACCGTCGAGCGCCTGGCCAGCAACCTCGAACTGCGCATCCGCTATGAGGGCTTTCATGCCCCCGGCTGCGAATTCGATCTCGACGTGCCCAGCATGCAGGCGCTGGGCGAAGCGCACCGCAAGGTCAACGGCGTGCTGATCCGCCGCGCGGCGACTACGGCGACCACCGATGCCCGGCATTTCCGCATCGGCCTGGAAACCCCCGTGACCTGCTACGGCCCCGAGGCCCGCAATATCCACGGCATCGACGAATCGGTGTCGCTGGAGAGCATGGTGCGCGTGACCACGACGCTGGCCCAGTTCCTGGTGGACTGGTGCGGCGTGGAACCGGCCGGCGACGCGGCCTGAAGAAGCCGTGCGCAAGCACAACCGGCATTGCCATCCCGATGTCCACACCAAACTGAGGAACTGCCCGATGAACCGATTCACGATGCGCCTGACGCGGAGCGCATGTTCGATGGCGTTGGCCGCCGCCGGCCTTTCGCTGCTGCCCCTGGCCGTGCCCGCCGGCAACGCCATTGCCCAGACCAGGGGCGGTACGCTGTCCGGCATCGTCCAGCCCGAGCCGCCGATCCTGGTGAGCGCCATGAACTCGCAGGCGCCGACCCAGTACATCGCCGGCAAGATCTACCAGGGCCTGCTGACTTACACGGCGGACCTGAAGCCGCAGCCGGAACTGGCCAGATCGTGGACCATCTCGCCGGACGGCCTGACCTATACCTTCGAGCTGCAGAAGGGCGTCAAGTGGCACGACGGCAAGCCCTTCACCTCGGCGGACGTCGTGTTCTCGATCGACAAGATGCTGCGCGACGTGCACGTGCGCACGCGCGCGGTCCTCAACAAGTACATGGCCTCGATCCGCGCGGTCAACGACGGCACGGTCGAGATCAAGCTCAAGGAGCCGTTCCCGCCGTTCATCTCGATGTTCGAGACCGGCACCATGCCAATGATGCCCAAGCACATCTACGACGGCACGGACTACCGCAACAACCCGGCCAACCAGAAGCCGATCGGCACGGGGCCTTTCATGTTCAAGGAGTGGAAGAAGGGCGCCTACATCAAGCTGGCCAGGAACCCGAACTACTGGAAGAAGGGCAAGCCCTACCTGGATGAGCTGGTGTTCTACGTGATCCCGGATTCGGCCTCGCGCGCCGTGGCCTTCGAGAAGGGCGACGTGCAGGTGCTGCGCGGCGGCGATGTCGACAATGTCGACGTCAAGCGCCTGCGCGCGCTCCCCAACGTGGAATACACCACCAAGGGCTGGGAGATGTTTTCGCCCATGGCCAGCATGCTGCTCAACGAGCGCAAGCCGCCGTTCGACAACGTCAAGGTGCGCCAGGCGGTCATGCATGCGCTCAACCGCAAGATGATCGTCAACAACATCTTCTTCGGCATGGGCAAGCCCGCGGTCAGCCCGTTCTCGTCCACCACGCTGTTCTTCGACAAGAACATGCCGGACTACGACTTCAACCTGAAGAAGGCCCGCGACCTGATCAAGGAGTCGGGCGTGGACGTGGGCAAGTATCCGGTCAAGATCCTGTCGACCTCCTACGGCGCCAACTGGGACCGCCTGGACGAGTACGTCAAGCAGATGCTCGAGCAACTGGGCTTCAAGATCAGCATCGAATCCGCCGACGCCGGCACCTGGTCGGCGCGCGTCAGCAACTGGGACTTCGACCTGACATCGACCTACACCTACCAGTACGGCGACCCCGCGCTGGGCGTGGAGCGGCTGTACGTGACGCGCAATATCGTCAAGGGCACGCCGTTTGCCAATGTGCAGGGCTACAGCAACGCGAAGGCGGACGAATTATGGTCCAAGGCCGGTTCGACCATGGATCCTGCGGAACGCCAGAAGTTGTACAGCGAACTGCAGAAGATCCTTGTGACCGACGTAGCCAACGCCAACCTGTTCGAGGTCGAGTTCCCGACGCTGTATCGCAAGCACGTCAAGAACCTCGTGACCACCGCGATTGGCCTGAACGAGTCCTTCGACAACGTCTCGATCGAGAAGAACTGAGCGAGACGACCGATACCGCCCGCGCCTGAACCGGCCGGGCGGTCCGCCCCAGACTGCTGCCATCGCCGCACCCCCTGCACGGTGGGCGGCGATGGCAGCCGCATCCCAGTGTCGTGGTCGCCAGCGCCGGCCGCCAGCGTGGAGCAAGCCGTGAACTTTCTATCCTTTCTTGGCGCCCGTCTCGGCAAGGCCGTGGTGGTCGTCCTCGGCGTGGTCGTCATCAACTTCTTCCTGATCCGGATGGCCCCGGGCGACCCGGCCACCGTGATGGCGGGCGAGGCCGGTGCCGGCGACGCCGCCTTCGTCAGCCAGCTGCGCGAGCAGTTCGGCCTGGACCAGCCCGTGCTGACCCAGCTCGGCATCTACCTCAAGGGCGTGGCGCAGCTTGACCTGGGCTACTCCTACCGCAACCACTTGCCGGTACTGGACCTGATTCTCGACCGGCTGCCCGCGACCTTCCTGCTGATGAGCGGTGCCTTTCTCTTTTCGATCGTGCTGGGCGTGCTGCTCGGCGTGATCTCGGCGCGCACCCGCTACGAGAACCGCCGCCGCTGGATCGACAGCGCGGTGATGTCGGGCGCGCTGCTGCTGTATGCCACGCCGCTGTTCTGGTTGTCGCTGATGGCCATCATCCTGTTCTCGGTGGTGCTGGGCTGGCTGCCCGCGTTCGGCATGGAAACCATCGGCGCGGGCTACACCGGGCTCGACCGCGTCGAGGACGTGGCGCTGCACCTGGTCCTGCCGACCGTGTCGCTGGGCTGCTTCTTCATGGCCGTGTACGTGCGCCTGACGCGCGCTTCCATGCTGGAGGTGATGGGCATGGACTACGTCAAGACCGCGCGCGCCAAGGGCGTGCCGGCCGGCCGCGTGATCCGCGTCCACGTGCTGCGCAACGCGCTGCTGCCGGTCATCACGTTCGCCGGCATCCAGCTCGGCCAGATGGCCGGTGGCGCCGTGCTGACCGAAACCGTGTTCTCGTGGCCCGGCATCGGCCGCCTGATGTTCGATGCGCTGCTGCAGCGCGACTACCAGCTGTTGCTCGGGATTTTCTTCGTGACCTCGACCCTGGTGGTGTTCTTCAACCTGGTGACCGACGTGATCTACCGCTTTATCGACCCGCGCATCGCCGCGGGCGCCACGGGAGCCGCCGCATGAAAGCCTTCCTGCAACGTTATTGCCGCAACTACGGCGCCGTGATCGGCCTGCTGGTGCTGCTGGCGGTGCTGGCACTGGCGCTGCTGGCGCCCGTGTTCTACCAGGAGTCGCCGTGGCTGATGGTGGCCGAGCCGCTGGTGCGCCCGTTCACCGACGCGTCCATGCCCTTCGGCACCGACATGCTGGGCCGCGACATCACTGCCGGCATGCTGTACGGCGCCCGGGTCTCGCTGCTGGTCGGCGTGATCTCCACCGCGGTGGCGCTGGCCGTGGGGATCGCCGTGGGCGCGGTGGCCGGCTATTGCGGCGGCCGCATCGACGATGTGCTGATGCGCGTGACCGAGTTCTTCCAGACCATCCCGCAACTCGCGATGGCAGTGGTGATCGTGGCGATCTTCAACCCATCGATCTACTCCATCGTCGCCGCCATTTCGGTGGTGTCGTGGCCGCCGGTGGCGCGCCTGGTGCGTGGTGAATTCCTGTCGCTCAAGCAGCGCGAGTTCGTGCAGGCCGCGGTCGTGATCGGGCAGAAGCCGGTACGCATCATCGCCACGCAGATCCTGCCCAACGCCATGTCGCCGATCATCGTGTCCGCCTCGTTTATGGTGGCCACCGCGATCCTGACGGAATCCGCGCTGTCGTTCCTGGGCCTGGGCGACCGCAACATGATGAGCTGGGGCTTCATGATCGGCGCGGCGCGCACCATGATCCGCGAAGCCTGGTGGATGAGCGTGTGGCCAGGCGTGGCCATCCTGCTCACGGTGCTGTCGATCAACCTGATCGGCGAGGGCCTGAACGACGCCATGAACCCGCAGCTTCGCCGCCGCGGCGAGTGAGCGCCCGTCCGGACTAGCCAAGGAAAACCGTGATGAAAGCCAGTGACCAAGCGCCCCTGCTGTCGATCCGCGAGCTCTCGATCGCGCTCCCCGCGGGCGGCGACCGCCCCTACGCGGTGCGCGATATCTCTTATGACCTGCATGCCGGCGAGATCCTCTGCATCGTCGGCGAATCGGGCTCGGGCAAGTCGATGAGCGCGAACGCCATCATGGGCCTGCTGCCTTCCTACCTGAAGCCCGAGACCGGCAAGATCCTGTTCAAGGGCCGCGACCTGCTGGTGCAGGACGAGCCCACGCTGCTCGGCATGCGCGGCAAGGACATGGCCATGGTGTTCCAGGAGCCGTTGTCCGCGCTCAACCCGGTGATGACCGTGGGCGACCAGATCGCCGAGGTCATGCGCGTGCACCGCGCCTATCCCGGCGAGGCCCGCGCGCGCCGCGTGCTGGAGCTGCTGGAGTTCGTGGGCCTGCCCGATCCGGCCACGCTGATGCACGCCTATCCGTTCCGCCTGTCGGGCGGGCAGCGCCAGCGCGTGGTGATCGCGATGGCGCTGGCGCTCGAACCGTCGCTGCTGATCGCGGATGAACCGACCACGGCGCTCGATGTCACCACGCAGTCGCAGATCCTGGAACTGATCCGCCGCATCCAGGCCGCGAAGGGCATGGGGGTGATGTTCGTCACCCACGACTTCGGCGTGGTGGCCGAGATCGCGGACCGCATCGCGGTGATGGAAAAGGGCGTGCTGGTCGAAATGGGCAGCGCCGACCAGGTATTGAACCATCCCCAGCATCCCTATACCCGCCGCCTGATCGGCGCCGTGCCGCACGGCCGCGCCGGCGAGCGCGCGCGCAACCGGGCCGAGACCGTGCTGGAGGTGCGCGAGCTGCGCAAGACCTATGTCACCGGCGGCGGCCTGTTCACGAAGAAGCGCGTGGTGCATGCGGTCGACGGCGTGAGCTTCACCGTGCGGCGTGGCGAGACGCTGGGCATCGTCGGCGAATCCGGGTCTGGCAAGTCCACCATCGGCAAGTGCCTGCTGCGCCTGACCGACATCGATGGCGGCGAATTGCTGTTCGACGGCCAGGACATCGCGAAGCTGTCCGAGCGGCAGTTCCGCCCGCTGCGCCGCGACGTGCAGATGATCTTCCAGGACCCGTTCGCCTCGCTCAACCCGCGCCATACCGTCGGCCGCATCATCACCGACGGCCCCGTCGCCAGCGGCGTGCCGCTGGCCGCGGCGCAGGCACGCGCACGCGAACTGCTGCAACTGGTGGGGCTGGAGGCTTCGGCTTTCGACCGCTATCCCAACCAGTTCTCGGGCGGACAGCGCCAGCGCATCGGCATCGCGCGCGCACTGGCGCTCGAACCGAAGCTGCTGGTGGCTGACGAATCAGTCTCGGCACTCGACGTCTCGGTGCAGGCGCAGGTGCTCGAGCTGCTGGACGACCTGCAGAAGCGCCTGAACATCGGGCTGATCTTCATTACCCATGACCTGCGCGTGGCAGCACAGATCTGCCACCACGTGATCGTGATGCACAAGGGCCGCGTGGTGGAGTCCGGGCCGCCCGGGCAGATCTTCGACGCCCCGCAGCACACCTACACCCAGCGCCTGATCGGGGCAATTCCCGGCAAGGATTGGGACCCGACGCTGATCCGCGCCGCTGCCTGAGCGGCGCGGGCCTCTACCGTAGCCAAAGCCAAGATAACTGGAGAGAAGTGATGAAGAACGCCGAACTGGTCCGCCGCAAGGATGCCGCCACCCCGCGCGGCGTGGGCGTGATGTGCAATTTCTACGTCGAGCGTGCGCTGAACTCGGAGATCTGGGACGTCGAAGGCAAACGCTATATCGACTTCGCCGCCGGCATTGCCGTGCTCAATACCGGCCACCGCCATCCGCGCCTGGTCGAGGCCATCGAGAAGCAGCTTGGCCGCTTCACACATACCGCCTACCAGATCGTGCCTTACGCCAGCTATATCGAGCTGGCCGAGAAGATCAACCAGCGCGCGCCGGGCCGTTCCGCCAAGAAGACGGCCTTCTTCACCACGGGGGCCGAGGCGGTAGAGAACGCGATCAAGATCGCCCGCGCCTCGACCGGCCGTCCCGGCGTGATCGCCTTCTCTGGCGGCTTCCACGGCCGGACCATGATGGGCATGGCGCTGACCGGCAAGGTCGCGCCGTACAAGATCGGCTTCGGCCCGTTCCCGGGCGAGGTCTACCACGCGCCGTTCCCGTGCCCGCTGCATGGCATCAGCACCGAGGACTCGCTCAAGGTGCTGCAGCACCTGTTCAAGGCGGATATCGATCCCAAGCGCGTCGCCGCCATCATCTTCGAGCCCGTGCAGGGCGAGGGCGGCTTCAACGTGGCGCCGGCCGAATTCGTGCGCGCGCTGCGCGCGGTGTGCGACGAGCACGGCATCCTGCTGATCGCCGATGAAGTGCAGACCGGCTTTGGCCGCACCGGCAAGCTGTTCGCGATGGAGCACTACGACGTGGCGCCGGACCTGACCACCATGGCCAAGAGCCTGGCCGGCGGCATGCCGCTGTCGGCCGTGTGCGGCCGCGCCGAGGTGATGGACGCCCCCGCGCCCGGCGGGCTCGGCGGCACTTACGCCGGCAACCCGCTGGCGGTGGCTTCGGCGCTGGCGGTGCTGGACGTGCTGGAAGGCGAGAGGCTGGTCGAGCGCGGTGCCGAACTGGGCCAGCGCCTGATGGCGCGCCTGGAAAGCCTGCGCACGCGCGTGCCGCAGATTGCCGAGGTGCGCGGCGTGGGCGCGATGGTCGCGGTGGAATTCCGCCAGGCCGATGGCAGCCCCGATGCCGACTTTACGCGCACGGTGCAGAACCGGGCGCTGGAAAAGGGCCTGCTGCTGCTGTCGTGCGGCGTTCATGGCAACGTGATCCGCTTCCTGTTCCCGCTGACGATCCAGGACGAGGTGATGAACGAGGGCCTGGAAATTCTGGCCGAGTCACTGACCCGCTGACCCATCCCGTGCCCATTTCACCGACAGCCCATTTCACCGACATCGACGAGGCTACCCATGCAACTCAAGGATCCCGGCCTGCTGCGCGCGCAGGCCTATCTCGCCGGCAGCTGGCAGGACGCCGACAGCGGCGCCGCCTTTGCCGTCACCGACCCCGCCAGCGGCGCCCTGGTCGGTACCGTGCCCGACATGGGCGCGGCCGAGACCCGGCGCGCGATTGACGCCGCACAGGCCGCTCAGGCCGGCTGGCGCCGCAAGACGGCGCGCGAGCGCGCCACCGTGCTGCGTGCGTGGTACGAACTGATGCTCGCGCATGCCGACGATCTCGCGCTGCTGATGACCACCGAGCAAGGCAAGCCGCTGGCCGAGGCCAAAGGCGAGGTCGTGTATGCCGCGTCCTTCCTTGAATGGTTCGCGGAGGAAGCCAGGCGCGTCAGCGGCGACGTGCTGGCCACGCCGGCCAGCGACAAGCGGCTCGTGGTGGTGCGGGAGCCGGTAGGCGTGTGCGCGGCGATCACGCCGTGGAATTTCCCGCTCGCCATGATCACGCGCAAGGCCGGGCCGGCGCTCGCCGCCGGTTGCGCCATGGTACTCAAGCCGGCCGAGGACACGCCGCTGTCGGCGCTGGCGCTGGCGGTGCTGGCCGAGCGCGCCGGCCTGCCCGCGGGCCTGTTCAGCGTGATCACGGGCAACGCCGTTGCCATCGGAGGCGAGCTGACCGCGAACCCGGCGGTGCGCAAGCTCAGCTTTACCGGCTCGACCGAGGTGGGCCGCATCCTGATGCGGCAGTCCGCCGACACCATCAAGAAACTGTCGCTCGAACTTGGCGGCAACGCGCCCTTTATCGTGTTCGACGACGCCGACCTCGACGCGGCGGTGGAGGGCGCCATTGCCTCCAAGTACCGTAATGCCGGCCAGACCTGTGTCTGCGCCAACCGGCTCTACGTCCACGACAAGGTCTACGACGCGTTCGCCGCGAAACTGGTGGCAGCGGTCGCCAGGCTGAAGGTCGGCCATGGCGTCGAGCCGGGCGTGCTGCAGGGCCCGCTGATCAACGCGGAGGCGGTGGCCAAGGTCGAGGCGCATATTGCCGACGCGCTCGGCAAGGGCGCGCGCCTGCTGAGCGGCGGCAAGCGCCACGCGCTGGGCGGCACCTTCTTCGAGCCCACCGTGCTGGCCGACGTCACGCCCGCGATGCGCGTGGCGCGCGAGGAGACCTTCGGCCCGCTGGCGCCGCTGTTCCGCTTTTCCAGCGACGAAGAAGCGATCGCCATGGCCAACGATACCGAGTTCGGCCTGGCGTCGTACTTCTACAGCCGCGACATCGGCCGCGTCTGGCGCGTGGCCGAGGCGCTCGAATACGGCATGGTCGGCATCAACACCGGCCTGATCTCCAACGAGGTGGCGCCGTTCGGCGGCGTCAAGCAGTCGGGCCTGGGCCGTGAAGGCTCGAAGTACGGCCTCGACGAATACCTGGAGATCAAATACCTGTGCATGGGCGGGGTGGACCGGTGAGCGCGCCGCAAGACCGGCCCAAGGCCGTCGGCACTGTGCAGGTCGACAACGAGCGCGTGGTCGTGACCGAATGGCGCTTTGCGCCCGGCGCCGAGACCGGCCAGCATCGCCACGGCTACGACTACGTGGTGGTGCCGATGACCACCGGCGCGCTGCGCCTGCAGACGCCGGCCGGCGAGGCGGTCAGCCAGCTGATTGCCGGGCAGGCCTACTACCGTCCGGCCGGGGTCGAGCACAACGTCATCAATGCCCACGAAGGCGAATGCGTGTTCGTGGAGATCGAGATCAAGCCGGCGGCGGGCGCCGCGGGCGGAGGAAGTTGCGAATGAGCGCCACGAGTCAAGCCAATCCCGCCCTGCGCGAGCGTAATGGCGGGCAGATCCTGGTCGAGCAGCTGCGCATCCAGGGCGTGCGGCGCGTGTTCCTGGTTCCGGGCGAAAGCTACTTGCCGTGCATCGACGCGCTGTATGACCACCAGGACGCCATCACGCCGATCGTCTGCCGCCAGGAAAGCGGTGCCGGCTACATGGCCGAGGCCCACGGCAAGCTGACCGGCGAGCCCGGCGTGTGCTTCGTCACGCGCGGCCCGGGCGCCACCAATGCCAGCATCGCCGTGCATACCGCGTTCCAGGACTCGACGCCGATGATCCTGTTCGTGGGGCAGGTGGGCAACGATTTCTACGAACGCGAGGCGTTCCAGGAAATCGACTACCGCCGCATGTTCGGCCAGATGGCCAAGTGGGTCGCGCAGATCGACCGTACCGACCGCATTCCCGAGTTCATCGCACGTGCGTTCGCGGTCGCCACCAGCGGCCGTCCGGGCCCGGTGGTGCTGGCGTTGCCCGAGGACACGCTGTGGGGCAAGGCCACCGTGCCCGACATGCCGCGCTACGTGCGCAGCCACGCCGCCCCGACGCCGCAGGCGCTGGCGTCGCTGGCGGGCCTGCTGGAACAGGCCGAGCGCCCGTTCCTGATGATCGGCGGCTCCGGCTGGACTGCGCATGCGCAGCACCAGGTGGAGGGCTTTGCCGAACGTTTCGGCCTGCCGGTGGGGCTGGCGTGGCGCCGCCTGGAGTGCTTCGACAACCACCATCCCAACTACGCCGGCCACGTCGGCTGGGGCATGGGCGAGGCGCTGCGCGCGCGCATCCGCGAGTCCGACCTGCTGATTGCCGTGGGCACCCGCATGGGCGAGGCCACCACCGAAGGCTACACCGTGGTGGAAAGCCCGCTGCCGCGCCAGCGGCTGGTGCACGTCTATCCGGACCCCGAGGAACTGGGCCGGGTGTTCCGCGCGGAGCTGCCGGTCGTCGCGGACGTGGTCTCGTTCGCGGCCGCCGTGGATGGACTGCGTCCGGCGCGGGCCCACCACCGCGCGGCGCTGGTGGAACGCGCGCGCCGCGATTACCTCGACAGCCAGGCAGCGCAGGCCGCGCCCGGGCCACTGAACCTGAACCAGGCCGCCTGCCACGTGCGCGAACGCCTGCCCGAGGATGCCTGCATCACCGTCGGCGCCGGCAACTACGCCGTCTTCCCGCATACCTATTACCGCTACAAGGGCCTTGGCACCAGCCTGGCGCCGACCGTGGGCTCGATGGGCTACGGCCTGCCGGCGGCCATCTCGGCCAAGCTCGAGCATCCGCAACGCACCGTGGTCTGCTACGCCGGCGACGGTTGCTTCCAGATGAACCTGCAGGAGCTGGGCGTGGCCATGCAATACCGCCTTGGCATCGTGGTGCTGGTGTTCAACAACGGCATCTGGGGCACCATCCGCGCGCACCAGGAGCGCGAGTTCCCGGGCCGCACCATTGCGCTGGGCTTCGAGAACCCGGAATTCGCGGAACTGGCGCGCGCGTACCGCGGTTATGGCGAGGTGGTGGCCAGCGACGCCGAATTCGGCCCCGCGCTGGACCGCGCGCTCGACTTCGCGGCCACCCAGAGCATGCCGGCGCTGCTCGAACTGCGCTACGACCCGGACGGCATTGCGCCGGGCATGACGCTGTCGGGCATCCGCGCTGCGGCGCTGGCGCGTCAGGCTGCAGGATGAGCGCCGGATGAGCCGGATAAGCCGGATAAGCCGGGCTTCCCTCTACCACCATACCACGACCATGCGTGCCTTCTTCTCGGATGAACAGTTGCTGCACGAACCCCGCCAGTTCATGCGCGCGGGCCGACTGTGCAAGCCGACCGACGTGCCGGCCCGCGCGGCGGCGCTGCAGCACGCGCTGGCCGCGCGCGGCGTCGGGCTGGCCGAGCCGCCCGATTGCGGGCGCGCGCCGCTCGAGGCGGTACATAGTCCGGGCTACCTGGATTTCCTCGCCGGCGCGTATGCGCGCTGGCAGGAACTGGCACGTCCGGGCTTCGAGCCTGGCATCGAGGTGCTGCCCAATCTTTCCCCATACCACAACGGCAAGATGGGCGAACCGCGCAGGCCCGTGTGTCCGACCGATTCGGTCATCGCGCAGGCCGGCTACTACCTGGGCGACCTCAGTTGTCCGCTCGGGCCGGACAGCTGGCGCGCGATCCTGCGCGGCGCGCACAGCGCGGTGGCTGCCGCGCGCCATGTATGCGAGCGACAGGACGGGGCGGGCATGGCCTATGCACTGTGCCGTCCGTCCGGCCACCACGCCCACAGCGACCGCGCTGCGGGTTTCTGCTACGTCAACAACTCGGCCATCGCGGCGCAGACGCTGCTGAACCGCTTCGGCAAGGTGGCGGTGCTGGACGTCGACGCCCACCACGGCGACGGCACGCAGCAGATCTTCTATCACCGCTGCGACGTGATGACGATCTCGCTGCATGCCGATCCGGCCGGCTATTACCCGTTCTACACGGGCTATGCCACCGAACGCGGCTATGGCGCGGGGTATGGCTACAACCTCAATTTCCCGTTGCCGCATGGCAGCGGCGACGACGCGTTCCTGGCGGCGCTGGATGGCGCGCTCGACGCGCTGCGCGACTACCGTCCGCAGGCGGTGGTCCTGGCGCTGGGCTTCGACACCTACGAGAACGACCCCATCAGCGTGCTGAAGGTGAGCATGGACGGTTACCGCGGCATCGGCGAGCGCATCCACGCGCTGGGCCTGCCCACGGTCGTCGTGCAGGAGGGCGGCTACGAGGTCGAGGCGATCGGGCGCGGTCTCGACGCCTTCCTGGCGGGCTTCGCGCCGGCCACGGCGTAAGCCGGCGGCAGCATTTTTGGAATACTGGAGAACAGCAATGACCAGCAAGATCGCTATCGACGGCAAGCGCCTGTGGCAGTCGCTGATGGACCTGGCGCGGATCGGCGCCACGCCGAAGGGCGGCAATGCGCGGCTGGCGCTGACCGTGCTCGACGGGCAGGGCCGCGACCTCGTGTGCGGCTGGATGCGCGAGGCCGGCCTGACCGTCACGGTGGACCGCGTCGGCAATATCTTCGGCCGCCGCGCCGGGCGCAACCCTGCGTTGCCGCCGGTGATGACCGGCAGCCATATCGATACCCAGCCAACCGGCGGCAAGTTCGATGGCTGCTTTGGCGTGCTGGCGGGGCTCGAAGTCATGCGCACGCTCAATGACCACGGCGTGACCACGGAGGCCCCGCTCGAACTCGCCATCTGGACCAATGAGGAAGGCACGCGCTTTGTGCCGGTGATGATGGGCTCGGGCGTGTTCGCCGGCATTTTCCCGCTGGAAACGGCATTGGCAGCGACGGACGCAGACGGCAAGCGCGTGGCGGACGAGCTGCAGGCCATTGGCTATGCCGGCAGCGTGGAAGCAGGCGGGCGCCCGGTCGGCGCGTATTTCGAAGCGCATATCGAACAGGGCCCCGTGCTGGAAGGCGCCGGCAACGTGATCGGCGTGGTGACCGGCTCGCTTGGGCTGCGCTGGTATGACGTGACCGTGACCGGCATGGAAGCCCACGCCGGCCCGACGCCCATGCCGATGCGCCGCGACGCGTTGTATGGCGCCACCCACGTGATGCAGGAGGTGGTGCGCATCGCCAACGATTTCGCGCCGCACGGGCGCGGCACGGTGGGCGTGGTCAATGTCCACCCGGGCTCGCGCAACGTGATTCCGGGCGCGGTGAAGTTCACGGTCGACCTGCGCCACGAGGACGCCGGCAAGCTTGCCGAGATGGATGCCAGGTTCCGTGCCGCCTGCCAGGCGCTGGCGCAGGGCAAGACCACGGGTGCCCGCCTCGACGTGAGGGTCGACGACGTGCAGTACTTTGCGCCGACGCCGTTCGCACCGGAACTCGTCGACCATGTGCGGCGCGAGGCCGTGGCGCGCGGTTACAGCCACCAGGACATCGTCACAGGCGCGGGTCACGACGCCGTCTACATGGCCAGCGTGACACCGACCGCCATGATTTTCGTCCCATGCAAGGACGGCATCAGCCACAACGAAGTGGAGGATGCCCGGCCCGAGCATCTGGAAGCCGGGGCCAACGTGCTGCTGGGCGCGATGGTGGCGCAGGCCGGCGCATGAGTCCCGCGGCCCGGGGGGCGCCCGGCTGGTGCCGCGGCGGCCTGCTGTTCCTGTGCGTGGTGACGCTGTTCGCTACCGTGGACGCCACCGCCAAGCATCTGGTCGGGCGCTATCCGGCGCCGTTTCTCAATGCGGTGCGTTACGCCGCCACGCTGGCCGTCGCGGTCGCCATGCTTGCCATGTCCGGCCAACTGCGGGGCAGGCTGCGCTTCTGGGACACCCCGCACCGGGGCCTGCTGGTGGTGCGCGGGCTGATGCTGGCTGTGGTCGGCACCTGCTTCATGACCGCGCTGCTGTGGATGCCTCTGGCCGAAGCTACCGCCATCTATTTCATGGCGCCACTGATGGTGGTCGGCCTGTCGCCATGGATGCTGGGAGAGAAAGTCGGCTCACGCCAGTGGCTGGCGGTGGCGGCCGGCGTCAGCGGCATGCTGCTGATCGTGCGGCCCGGCGGTGCGGTGTCATGGCTCGGCACCGTGCTGATGCTGGCCGCCACGCTGGCCTACGCCATGCTGCAACTGCTGACGCGGCGCATGGCGGGGCAGGTGGACGCGCGCGTGCAGTACGGCGTCGCCGCACTGATCTGCATGGTGGCCACCGGCGTGCCGGCACCGTTCTTCCCGCCGCCGGTCTGGCCCGACATGGCCGACTGGCTGGCCATCCTGGCCATGGGGTTGATGAGCGCGGCGGCGCAGGTATTGCTGATCCTGGCGCTGCAGCGCGCCCCCGCTTCGCGCCTGGCGCCGCTGAATTACTTCCACTTGCTGCTGGCGCTGCTCTATAGCGCGCTGTGGTTTGGCCGCTGGCCCGACGCAATGGCGCTGGCCGGCATTGCCCTGATCGTCGTGGCGGGCCTGACGCAGACGCTGCCCGCGCCTGCCGCCATGTCAACCAAACGAGGAATCCGATGAGCGAGATACGCGACCTGTCTTACTGGCAAGCCCGCGCGGCAGCGGTGCGTCCGCAAAGCCGCGCCTATATCGGCGGCGCATGGACCGACGCCGCCGACGGCGCCACCTTCGATACCATCAACCCGGCAACCGGCCGCGTGCTGGCCAGCGTGGCCGCGTGCGGACCGGAAGACGTGGGCCGCGCGGTGGCGGCGGCGCGCCGCGCCTTCGAGCAGGGGGTCTGGGCCGGGCTGGCCCCGCGCGAGCGCAAGGCCGTGCTGCTGCGCCTGGCCGCGCTGATCGAGGCGCACCAGGAGGAACTCGCGCTGCTCGAAACGCTGGACATGGGCAAGCCCATCGGTGACACGCTGGCCTATGACATCCCGGAGGCGGCGCGTACCTACGCCTGGTATGCGGAAGCAATCGACAAGATCTACGACGAGATCGCTCCCACTGGCAGCAGCGTGCTGGCCACCATCACGCGCGAACCGCTGGGCGTGGTGGCCGCGGTGGTGCCGTGGAACTATCCGCTGCTGATGGCAAGCTGGAAGGTTGCTCCGGCGCTGGCCGCAGGCAACAGCGTCATCCTCAAGCCGGCCGAACAAGCGCCGCTGACCGCGCTGCGCCTGGCAGAGTTGGCCGCGCAAGCGGGCATTCCCGCGGGCGTGTTCAACGTGGTCCCGGACTGGGCGCGCAAGCCGGACAGGCACTCGGCCTGCATCCCGACGTGGACTGCATTGCGTTCACCGGGTCCACGGCCACCGGCAAGCGCTTCATGGAGTACTCGGGCCAGTCCAATCTCAAGCGCGTCTGGCTTGAGTGCGGCGGCAAGTCGCCGCATATCGTCTTCGACGACTGCCCGGACCTCGACCGCGCCGCGCAGGCGGCCGCCATCGGTATCTTCAACAACCAGGGCGAGATCTGCATTGCCGGGTCGCGGCTTTACGTGCAGCGTGCGGTGTACGAGTGCTTCATGGCGAAGCTGGAGGCTTGCGCCAGGGCCATGCAGCCGGGCGACCCGCTCGACCCGGCCTCCGCCATGGGTGCCATCGTCGACGCGCGCCAGCTCGACCGCGTGATGTCGTATGTGGAAGGCGGGCAGCGGGAGGGCGCGAGGCTGCGTCTGGGCGGCGAGCGCGTGCGCACGGATACCGGCGGCTTCTTTCTGCAGCCGACCATCTTCGAATGCCCGAGCCAGTCGCTTGCCATCGTGCGCGAGGAAATCTTTGGCCCGGTGCTGGCCGTGACCGTGTTCGATACCGAGGACGAAGTCGTGCGCATGGCCAACGATTCGCCGTATGGCCTGGGATCGGGCCTATGGACCGCGAACCTGGCGCGGGCCCACCGGGTGTCGCGCCGGCTTCGGGCCGGGCTGGTGTGGGTCAACTGCTATATGGACGGCGACGTCACCGTGCCGTTCGGCGGCGTCAAGCAGTCGGGGTCCGGGCGCGATAAGTCGCTGCACGCGCTGGACAAGTACACCGACCTCAAGACCACCTGGATCAGCCTGGCGTGAGGACGTCCGGCCCGCTCAGCGGGTCAGCGCCGTATCAATGGCCCGCTGCAGCCGTTCCATGCCGAAGGTCACGTCCTGCACCACGCCATTGACGAAGAACGACGGCGTGCCGCGCACCTGCCATTGCGTGGCGCCGCGCATGTCGTCGCGGATGTGCGGCAGGTGCGCATGCGCGGACATGTCCTGGTCATAGCGGTCCAGGTCCATGCCAAGCATGCCGGCGTAGTGGCGCAACGCGTCAGCCTTGAGGCCGTCCGGCTTCTCGTGCAGCAGGCGGTACATCTGCCAGAACTTATGCTGCGCGCCGGCCGCTTCCGCGCATTCGGCGGCGGCTTCGGCCGATGGGTGCCAGTGCGACATTGGATAGTGGCGGTAGACGAAACGCACCTGCGGGCCATAGTGCTCCATCAGGATCTTCATGGCGCCGTAGGCGATGCGGCAGTATTCGCATTCGAAATCGCCGTACTCGACGACGGTGACCCTGGCGGTGTCGGGGCCGATGGCGTGATCGGCGGGGGTGATGGCGACGTCTGGCATAAGGCGCTCCGGTGCGTGGGCGGGCGGCCCGGGGAGTTTCAGTTTAGGCGCAGACGGGGTGTAGTGGGAGAGGCGGGTTGGGAATTGGGCGATTACCTGGTGTCTGCTCACTTGGCATCGGGCTGCATCTGCCCATGCCTTACGGGACCGCCCGAGCTGCGTTCCATAGATCGTGCGGATCGACATCCGCATACCATGCATCAAACTGTGCCCGCCATTGGGCAAATGGCTCGCTCAGCGTGGCGCGCGGATCTTTGCTCAGCGCATATGCCATACCTTCGATCAGCCAGCCCGGCTTGGTGAGCAATGCAATATTGCCGAGCGACTCTGCCTGACGGTGATGGATCATCTCATGCGCGAGGTAGAAGGGCGCCCAGCCGCGCGGCGCTATGATCAGGCCAGAATTTCCTACCGCCATGGCAGCGCGCGATCCCAGGCCAAATGTCTCGGCGCACGCCTGGGTCGTGCAGAACACCACGCGAGGTGCGGCAAGGAACGGTCCAACGGCTTCAGTCGTCGATTCAAATCCCGCGTGATACAGGGCACGTGCATCCCCCAGTTTCCGGATGTCATCAATGCAGACATCGGCATCAGGGCACGATATACCCGGCATGATCGCAGGCACAACCACCCGCAGTGGTTTGACGAAGGCAAGCGCAGCGGCTGGTATTGCGACAACGGTGCCAATGAGGACAGATACGGCGAGCTTGATTTTCATGGATTCGGTAAAGTAGCAGTGAGTCGATCCCGTACGTGCATCAGAAGCCGCCGCGGTCATCGTACTCCATGGTGAGTTCGACCAGCTTGCGCGTGGCGTGACCATAGCGTTGACCGATGTCTATCAACGTGCTGCGCAGTTGATTGGCCGGCAATGTGTCCGGTCCCAAGCGTACCCAATAGGCGTTGCCATGGGTAGTGGGCGATGCCGGCTCAAGCGTCAAGCCGCTGCGCATCTGTACGGAACCTGATGCCACGGCCACGGCCGTTGATCTGTAGGTCCGCGACCAGGCGTCTGCTGCCAGCGCGAGCTGAATGTCATCGATGCCATCCTTCACGGGAATCGCTATTGTTTCGCGTCGCCAGAACGTGAGGGTATTGATGGCGAGCGTCTGAAGGTTGCGCGCATCGATTCGGAAGGGGGTGGCATCATGGGTGGTCCCCCAATCGCTCGCGCCAATCGAATCTGCTACCGATGTCGCCCGCGCTCGGCCGGCAATGGCTTCGATAATGGCCACACTGATCGGCACGGATGCGCTAACGCCCGTTGTCGAAACGATGCCGTGGTCGGCAATGTAGCGGCGATTGGGCACGTGGATGGCACCTGGGTGTCGGGCAATCAGTGTGGCCTTGTCATACCAGTGCCCGGCGAACCGACGATGATCGAGGAGTCCGGCGTTGCCTGCCACCAGGGCGCCCGAGCATATCGCTACGATCACAGCACCTTTCGCAGCCTGTGTGTGAATCCAGCCGATGATGACGGGGTCGTTGTCGGAATGCATCGCTGGCACGATGACGTAGTCCGCGCCCATTGGATATCGGCGGTCGAAGGACGCCACGTCATTCGGCAGGTCGATGGCGAGTGCGGGCATCAGATTCACTCGTCCCGGTTTTGAAGCCACGGCCTCTACGGTGGCAACGTTTGCCCGGCGCAATACGGCGTAGGGCACCAGAAAATCGGTGGTTTCCGTACCTTCGTTAAGCGCAAGCACCGCAATGACCGGCTGTTTCTGGCGAGGCGGAGGGATTGGCATGTCGCCGGCGGAGATAGAATTCCGGGCGTGGGTTGCCCCACTGGCCATCTGCAGACTAGCCATCACAACGATTGAGACGAACCTGAACGGGAATGCCACGCTATTTTCTCGAAATCCTGAACATGCCCGCAGGGTACGGAGCACGCTGATGGCGAGCAAGGACAACGTTGCCGCGCTTTCTGCCAGCATCGGCGCAAGCGCGGTGTCGACCCGCCACGTCGTTCTGGTGGCGTTCGACGGGGTCGAGGCCATCGACGTCGCCGGACCGGCTAGTGCGCTGAGCAAGGCAGCCGGGTACGTTCCAGGCGCCTATCGACTGACTATTGCCTCGCCAAGCGGCGGGGATGTCAGAACCAACGCTGGCCTGGCCATTGCCGCGACCGAAAGCCTGAGCGCAGTGGCGGTCCCCATCGACACACTCATCGTGGCAGGAGGAGATGAGCCGGCCTTGCGTGCTGCCATCGTCGAGCAAGGGGTTGGCGAATGGGTGGCGCGCATGGCCCCCGTGGTTCGACGCGTGGCCAGTGTTTGTACAGGTGCGTTTGCCCTGGCGGCGGCCGGCATCCTCGACGGCAGGCAATGCACTACGCACAGGAATGCATGCGCGATGCTGCAATCGATGTTTCCGAAGGCTCATGTACTGAACGACCCCATCTACGTGCGCGACGATGGTCTCTGGACTTCCGCTGGTGTTACCACGGGACTCGACATGACGCTTGCGATGATTGCGGCCGACCTGGGTCAGCCTGTGGCGATAGAGATCGCACGCAATTTGGCCGTCCACATGCTGCGCGGCAGCACCGAATCGCAGGAGAGTCGCACGTTGGCGGCACAGGCGGGCGCAACGCCGCGCGTGCGAGGGTTGGTGACCTGGATCATGAACAATCTGTCAGGCGATCTTTCGGTCGAGGCGATGGCGCAGCGGGTCCTCATGAGCCCGCGCAATCTGGCCAGGGCATTTGTGGCCGAGACCGGCAGCACCCCTGCAGCCTTTGTCACGCGGGCGCGATTGGAACGGGCCACGACGCTACTCCTGCAAACGGATTGGCCGCAGGAGAGGATCGCCTCGGAGAGTGGCTTTCGGTCCGTGGACGCCTTTCAGCGGGCGTTTGGTCGAGAGAAGGGCTGCACTCCCAACATGTACCGCTCGAATGGTGGACAGTCGGTTTGATTGCATGAGGTCTTCATGCTGATTGGCTGCAACCAGCTTTACTCGACCGGCTGCCCACTTGCAGGGTGCGCCCGTCCCATACCGACCCGCTGCGGACCTTTGCCCCCGCAAGCGATCACTCACGATTGCGTTTCGACGATGAACATCCTCGCTTCCTGGGCGTCCCGGCGTTCGGCCTTGATCGGCGCATATTTCTCGGAATTGTAGAAAGCTAGCGCTTGCGGAAGAGTCGGAAACTCAAAAACGCCGGCCATTGGCAGCGGAGCCTCGTTCCCCTCAAGAATCTGCGCGACAGGCCCGAAATGTAAAATTCTCCCTCCTGCCTCTTGCAGTGCCGCCTGAAAGCGTGGGGCAAGCGCTGCTTGCTTGGCAGAGTCGATGACGCGCAGATTGACGTGTACGTATGCTGGCATTGGTTCCTCGCTTAATAGTGTATATACATTATTAAGCAAGAGCGAGGTTGTCAAGGAGATAGATGTGAACGCGTTTGATCCAGAAATTCTGCAGAGTATCGCCGTTGAGTGCCCGGGCTTCCAGGCGCGTGCAACGGCACGGGCACTCACGCGGTATTACAACGCTTGCTTCAGACCTCTCGGACTGACCGCCGAGCAATTCAGCCTCTTGATTGGGATAGGAGCAGACGAGGGGGCGACGCTCGTCGAACTTGCCGAAAGGGCCGGGGTCGATCCGACCACCCTTAGTCGGAATGTTCAGCATCTGGAGAGCCGAGATTTGGTCCGCACTGAAGGTGGGCGCGGCCGCGCAGGAAAGCGGCTCACCCTGACGACGTCCGGGCGCCAACTCGTGGCTGACGCGTTACCGGTGTGGAGCTCGGCTAAGGCAGATCTTGCTGATCGCATGGGTGCGGAAAGGCTTCGCTCGGCAAGGCAAGCAATGAAGGCGTTGGCCAAGGCAGCAGAACCCTCGTCTACATAACGCGCTCTACTCCAGGGACCGATTCCGGCTGCATGCGGCCGGACGCTGAACACAGCCGAGCGCTCTTCCCGGACCGGCCCGCGTGGGGCAGAGGACGACCTTCTTTGCCGTTCGGCGTGACCGGGTCGAACGGCGGTAGTGAACGGGGAATCGGTCATCCGCTTCATTCTGCCCTACCGTTGACGCTGGGTTCCCCGGGGTGTCCCGAAGCATCAAACCGGATGCTGATAGCCGTTGGCGAGCCGACCCTGAACTTCCCAGTCGATGTGCCTTTGGCGACGCATGCGAGATTGTGACTGGTGCGACTGGTAGAAAGGCCGCCGGTCTTTGGCTGCCTGGTGTCACATGCGTCGGGGTCTGGCTTTGTTCCGCTTCTGGCGATATACGAAGATGAGGTGGTTCAATTAGGTTGTCATTCCTTTGACGCTGCTCTTCAATGGAGTGGGTATGGTCGCGTCGCTCTTGTGGCCGTACCTGGCGACTCCATTGCCTAGATGCTCGCTGCTTGGCGCTGTGGCGGAGGGTACATTCATTGTTCGAAGAACTGACGAGCTACTGTGATGAACACCATTGCGCTACGCGGTCTGCTCCTTCTGGTCTCGATGAGCACCGCAACTTGGCAATCGGCACAGACAATAGGCGAGGCGGAGAAGAGCATCGAAAAAGGTCCGGTGGAAAAGCGAGTGGATGCCATCGCGTCCATTCAGCCCGGTCTTGGCGCGGTCATGCACGAGATGGGGCGCCGCTTTGTCGATATTTACCGGGCAGCTAATGGCGGAAACTTGGGACTTGCACAATATGAACTCAGGGAGCTACTTGAAGCGCAAGAGATTGGTGAGGTAACGAGACCACAGCGCGCCCCGATGCTAAAGGCCAATGAGCAAACGTACCTATTGCCGCTGAGCAAGGCGATCGAAAAACAAGATATCAACCAATTCAACCGACATTTTTCCGAGGCTGTCAACGGTTGCAACGCTTGCCATACTTCGCTTGGGTACGGATTCATAAAATTCAAAATACCAACGGCAAAAGATCAGGAATTTCTGGATTTTTCCATGAAGACGAATCCAAGCAAGTAATTGTTGCGCCTCGCAATTCCGGTATGTCTTTCAGGATTGCGGTCGCACGATTGCGCTCCGTCGAACGTCAGATGGGCGGGCGGAAGCCGACATTCGAACCCCGAATGGTCGCTAATGACGCTTCATGGCGTGCGCCAGATTGCCCCGACACCCGCCATGCCGATGCAAGCCGGCCCAATCCCGCCAGCATCAATTCGTCGGCAGCAGGTCCTGCAGGTCTTTCAGCGTCGGCTTGCCAGAAATGGTCGCGGGTGTCACGGCGCGAGCGGGCGTGATGTCGTCGGGACGCGGCTTGGGAATGGCCGACGCATCCAGCCTGCCGCTGCGGTCCAGCGGAATCGGCGAGCAGCCGGCCAGCAAGCCGTCGGCCTTCAGTTTGTTGGTGAGTTCGATGGCAAAGACCGCGCCACGCTCGGCAAGCGGAATCGTCGCGCTGCCTCGGCCGAACGCGAACTTCGCGCGCCATACGGCGCGATTCTGGGTCACGTCGGCCAGCGTGGTGTTGTACTCGATGGACAGCCGGTCGCCGCCAACCTGCACAACGCCGCCGCCGCTGACAATCGTCAACACCGCATCGGGCTGGAACGCGGCGGCCCTGGCGATCGCCGGCCCGCGATCGAGTTCGAGTCCGGTGACATCCTCGAATGCGGCGGTGGCACTGCAACCGCGCAAGATGTCGCGGAACTTGGCACGGAAGGTCGGCGCGAAGCCAGGTCCCCAACCCACCCCCGACGCGGCGATCACATAGATGCGTCTGGGCTGTTGTGCGTAGTCCTGCGCGCGGACGCTCGTCACCGCTGTGCGGGGCGCGCAGGCAGCCAGGCCAAGCATGAGCGTGGCCAATGCTGCCAGTCGCATGCCGCGTCTCTGGCCGTTCCGATGATCGACGCCGGTGTCAGGAACCAGTGTACGCATACGTGAAATAGTACGATGAGGAAACGGAACGCATGGTGTACGTATCGCCCCGGTGGCTCAGGCGATAGCAGGTCTGCATGACGTTGAAACTTGGATTGCCCATGGTGAAGCAAACCTCGTCCGTGCCCGGTGTCACGTTGAACTGGCCGCTTGAATAGCCTCGCGTGCGGGTATTGGTCACGCCGAACGATCCGTCGGGGCTGAATTGCATTTCCAGCGCCGCGCCGCTTGGTGCCGTGGCAACGATCCGTCCGATCGATGCGAAGTGGCGGTTCAATTCGTCGCCCGATATCGATTGCTCGGGGCCGGTCGGCGGAACGCGTGCCGGCGCGACGGCAGCCGTAGTGGCATTGCCGGCAGTCGTGGCGGCCTGCTCGGCGCGGAATTTCTGCAGTGCGACGGTGGCGCGTGCCGGTACCTGGTCGATCCACGTCGCAGGAATCGCAAAGTTCAGGTTCTGCGCGTCGCGAATGGTCATGTACGAGACGCCGATCAGCCGGCCCTCCTCATCGAACAGACCACCGCCGCTGGACCCCGGTGAAATCGGCGCGGTCATCTGGATGCGGACAATGTTGTTGTCCTTGTCGCGATGCAGCGCAGCCAGGAGACCGTCGGAAAGCGTCAGTTCCAGCCCACGCGGCGCGCCCAGTGCGTAAACCTTTTCGCCGACTTTCAGCGTGGAGAGCGGGGCCACAGGAACGGCCGGTGCAACCAGCCCCTTGGCCTTGATGATGCAGAGATCGCGATCCACGTCCGCATATTCGAGCCGCGCGCCATGCGCGGTGTTATCGTGCTTGACGGAAATCGACTTGCCTCGCACCAGCACGTGGCAGTTGGTGACCAGCGTTTCGGGACCGATGACGACCGCGCTGCCCATCCGCGTCGGATGGTCCTGCGCATCGAAAACGCGCACGACCCAGATGCTGGGCGCGCGCATTTCATAGATCTTCACTGCCTCCAGCGCCAGGGCTGGTGCCGCCGGAAGCAGTCCGGCAAGTAGGCAGGCCGTCAGTGTCGACAGCTTCCTGATCCCGCCGCGGGCTGGCGTGCCACGGCTATTCCGATGTTCTGTGCGCATCCGTGAAGCGTGTCCCGCAGTCTTGTTGGTATGGGAATGACGGTAATGGGGAACGGCGTGCGGAGTTTAACGGAATGCGGTCGGAAATATTGAACGCGTTGTATGAACCCCACGGGAGGAGGGCGGGCGCAATGTGTATGTCAGACAGGCGAAGCTTGGGAGGTTGTCTTGGGAAGCTTGCATACGGCCATCTCCTCACGCTGTCGTCCTCTGCTTTCGCGCCGGAACCGCGTTGGTGCGTGGCCGGTCCAGCGCTGAAATGCCCGGCGAAACGCTTCCTGGCGGGCCTGTCCGTATTTTTGTGTGCGAGGCGGTTTTGAATTCTGTCAGCTTCGAGCGGCAGTAAATCGCTCGCCATACAGAATAGCAAACTGATTCATGGCGGACTTCCAGTCATAGGTCGTGCGAACGGACTTGGTCAGCACGTTGCGCAGCGCCAGCCACAGCAACTTGATCGCAGCTTCATCCGAAGGGAAGTGGCCCCGGGTCTTGATGATCTTGCGCAACTGCATGTTCAAGCTCTCAATGGCATTCGTGGTGTAGATCACACGCCGGATGTCGGGCGGGAACACGAAGAACGGTATGACGTGCTCCCAGGCGCGTCGCCACGACTGCACGATCATCGGGTACTTGGCTCCCCACGGGCCGTCGGCGAAGTCCTGCAGCGCCTGCCCGGCCTCTTGTTCGCTGGCCGCGCTGTAGATCGGACGCAGCGCCTGTGCCAGCACCTTGCGGTCCTTATAGTTGGCGTATTCCAGGCTGTTGCGGATCAAATGCACAATGCAGGTCTGCACCGTCGTGCGGGGATAGGCCGTGGCAACGGCCTCCGTCAACCCCTTGAGGCCGTCGACCACTGCGATCAGGATGTCCTGGCAGCCTCGGTTCTTGAGTTCATTGAAGACCTTGAGCCAGAACTTGGCGCCTTCGGTCTGCTCGACCCACAGGCCCAGCACGTCGCGCTGGCCATCTGCCTGGATTCCCAATGCCAGATACACGGCCTTATTGCTGACGATGCCGTCACTGCGGATCTTGACCCGCAACGCGTCGAAGAACACGACCGGGTACATGGCCTCAAGCGGACGGTTCTGCCAGGCGATGGTCTCGGCCATGACCTCGTCGGTGACCGAGCTGATGAAGTCCGGGGAGACTTCGGTGCCGTAGCTCTCGGCCAGAAACGCCTGGATCTCGCGCACGCTCATGCCGCGCGCGTACATGGCGATAATGCGCTCATCGAAGCCGGTAAAGCGCCGTTCGTGCTTCGGGATCAGAACCGGATCGAAACTGCCATCGCGGTCGCGTGGCAGTTCGACCCGCACCGGGCCGCGGTCGGTGATCACGGTCTTGCCGCTCAGACCGTTACGCGCATTGGACTGCTCGGCCGGCTTGGGCTCGCCTGGCTTGTAGCCCAAATGCATGCTCATCTCGGCGCTCATCGCCCGCTCGATGATGGCCTTGTTGAACGCCAGCATCAGATCCTGGACCTCGCCGGGCGTCATCGGCCCTTTAACCAACTCATCAAGCAAGCCGTCAGGCAAGGCAGGCAGCGGCCCGCGGGCCGCTGCCTGAGACGCCACCGTACGTTTCTTCTTCATCGGCATATCCATGGTCATTACCTCTCATGATATGCCTCGTACACAAATTTCCGGATAGGTCCTTCCTGGCTGGCAAAGCCAAGCTGCTCCGCGATCCTTCCCACCGACCAGTTGGTCGCGCACAGGCACCGGGGTGCGTTCATATAAGTAAGTCGCCGGCTACGCCGGCGAAACAGCGGCGCCCGCCAAACACGACCGCCCCAACCCCAACCAAAAAGCCCCCGCCGGCCACGCCGAAACCGTTATCCCAAATCTCCCCCACCCACAGGCAGCACAGTACCAGTGATATAGGAGGCCTCCTCAGACGCCAGGAACAAAATCACACCCACCTGTTCGTCGATAGTGCCATAGCGATGCATCAGGCTCGTGGCAATAGTCTGGTCGACAATCCCCTGATACCACGCTGCCTCCTGCGGCGTCTGTTCGGCCGTATTGCGCGGTATCCGGCGCGGCGGAGCTTCCGTGCCGCCGGTTGCCACCGCATTGACCCGGATGCCTTCACCGGCATGCTCGAACGCCAGGCTCGCGGTCAGCGCGTTGACGCCGCCCTTGGCCGCTGCGTACGGCACGCGGTAGATGCTGCGCGTGGCGATCGACGACACATTGACGATCGCGCCGTGGCGCCGTTCCACCATGCCCGGCAGCACCGCGCGGCAGCTCCACAGCGTCGGGAACAGCGAGCGGCGAATCTCGGCCTCGATCTGGTCTTCCTCGTAATGCTGGAACGGCTTGGCCCAGATCGTGCCGCCGACGTTGTTGATCAGCACATCCACGCGGCCATGGGCCGACAGCGCGGCGTCGACCATGGCTTTCGCGCCTGCATAGGTTTCCAGGTCGACGATCACGGCCGTCGCGCGCCCGTACTGCGCGCCGATTTCCGCGACCACCTCGTGGACAAGTTCCGAACGGTCCGCCAGTACCAGGGTGGCGCCTTCGGCGGCGGCGCGCAGCGCCACGCCACGGCCGATACCCTGTGCGGCGCCGGTGATGAGGACGATCTTTCCTTCAAAACGCTTGCGAGTTGTCATGACAGTCAGGCCGCGCTGCTGGCCGAGAATTTTTCATAGTAGAAGCCAGCCGGCTCTACACCGCTGTCCTTCAGCCAGTTGCGCACGGCGTCCACCATCGCCACCGGGCCGCACAGGTAGATGTCGACATCGCCGCCGTTGAGCCATTCGGTCTCCACGTGCTGCGTGACATAGCCCTTGCGCGCGTGGCTGCTCTCGGAACTGGCGACGCAGGTCCGGTATTCGAAGCCCGTCAGGTTCTGTGCCGCGCCGTCAATGCGCGGCAGCTCGACCAGGTCGATGTCGTTGGTGACGCCATAGACCATGCGCACCGGGTGCGGATTGCCGTTGGCGGCCAGTACGTCGAGCATCGACAGGAACGGTGCGATGCCGGTGCCGCCGGCCAGCAGCAGCACGGGGCGCTGCACCGGGCGCAGGTAGAAACTGCCGTACGGGCCCGAGAAGGCAATACGCTGGCCGGGTTGCGCGTCCTTCGTCAGGTAGCTGCTCATGCGGCCATCCGGCACGTTGCGCACCACAAAGCCGGTGCGCGCCGCGCCCGGTGCGGAGCTGAACGAGTAGGAGCGCGTCAGGCCGCTGCCCGGGATCTCCACGTTGACATACTGCCCCGGCAGGAAGTCCAGCGCGCCGGCATTGTCCAGGTCGATCGAGAAGCCGATGGTGGAGTCGGACAGCTTATCGACGCTGGCAATGGCGCCTTCGAACTTGGTGACGCCGGTCTTGCACGCCGTCGACGAGGCCGCCACGCGGATCACGCAATCCGAACGCGGGCGCGTCTGGCAGGCCAGCACATAGCCCTGCGACGCTTCTTCCGGGGTCAGCGCGTCTTCGATGTAGCTGGATTCCGGCAGGTCATAGCTGCCCGATTCGCACAGGCCGCGGCAGGTGCCGCAGGCGCCGTCGCGGCAGTCCAGCGGGATGTTGATCTTCTGGCGATAAGCGGCATCCGAGAGGGTTTCGTTTTCCCCGCAGGTGATGAAGCGGGTGACGCCGTCCTCGAACTGCAGTGCGATCGTGTGTTCCATGGCCTTGTCCTCCAGCCTGGTGAATCAGATGTGATAGATGTCGATGACCTGGTTGATGTAGTCGTTCTTCAGCACGACATACTTGTCCAGGATCTGCGCTTGCCCGCCGGCGAAGTCGATCACATAGCGCGACATGCCGAAGTAGCTGTAGTTGGTCTGGTAGCGGTGCGCCAGCGTGTGCCAGTTGAAGCGTACGGTCAGCTTGTCGCCGTCGCGTTCCATGATCTCGACGTTGCTGAGGTTGTGGCTCGTGCGCGTGTCGGGGATCGTGGCGCTCGAGCGCTCGGTCTTGATGCGGAAGACGCGGTCTTCCAGGCCCTGGCGGCTCGGGTAGAAGATCAGCGAGATCTCGTGCTGCGGGTCGGTGATGAGCTGGCCGTCATCATCCCAGCACGGCATCCAGAATTGCGCCTCGGGGTGGTAGCAGGTCAGCCACTCGTCCCACTGCTCGTCGTCGAGCAGGCGGGCTTCGCGGTACAGGAACGCCTGGACGGCGGCGATGTCGATGGTGCTCATGCGGCGCTCCCGTTGCTGTCCTGCGTGTCTTGCGCGGCCATCGCCTTCTTCATGACGTCGAGCCAGTAGCGGTGCTGCACGGTGTAGAGTCCTTCATCTTCGGTGCGCAGGCCGCTCATGACCGGCTTCAGGCCGATGCGCTGCGCGGCTTCGTCCGCCCCTTCGATCCAGTGCTTGGCGCCGCGGCACATGTCGTTCCAGGCCAGCGCGCTGCCGTTGTAGCCTTGCTGGCAGGCACGGAATTCTTCCAGGTCATCCGGCGTGGCCATGCCGCTTACGTTGAAGAAGTCTTCGTACTGGCGGATGCGGCGCGCGCGCGCGTCGTCGGGCTCGCCCTTCGGCGCAATGCAGTAGATCGTGACTTCGGTCTTGTCGACCGACAGCGGGCGCAGCAGGCGGATCTGCGAGCCGAACTGGTCCATCAGGTACACGTTCGGGTACAGGCACAGGTTGCGCGAGTTCTGGATCATCCAGTCTGCGGTCTCTTCGCCGCAGCGCTCGGCGAATTCGGCGCGGCGGCTGAAGTTGGGCCGGTCTTCGGGGTTGGCCCAGCGCGTCCACAGCAGCATATGGCCGTGCTCGAACGCGTAGAAGCCGCCGCCTTGCTTGCCCCACTTGCCGGCATCCATGGCGCGGATCTTGTCCTCGCGCTCGTTCTGCTGCTTGCGGTGGTTGGTGGTCGCGGCGTAGTTCCAGTGCACGGCGGAGACGTGGTAGCCGTCGGCACCGTTCTCGGCCTGCAGCTTCCAGTTGCCTTCGAACGTATAGGTCGAAGAGCCACGCAGCACTTCCAGGCCGTCAGGCGACTGGTCGGCGATCATGTCGATGATGCGTGCGGCCTCGCCCAGGAATTCCTTGAGCGGAAGCACGTTCTCATTCAGGCTGCCAAACAGGAAGCCGCGGTAGTTCTCGAAGCGCGCCACCTTCTTCAGGTCGTGCGAGCCTTCCTTGTTGAAGCAGTCGGGGTAGCCGGCTTCCTCGGGGTCCTTCACCTTGAGCAGCTTGCCGCTGTTGTTGAAGGTCCAGCCGTGGAACGGGCAGGTGTAGGTGGCCTTGTTGCCGCGCTTGTGCCGGCACAGCATGGCGCCGCGGTGGCTGCACGCATTGATGAAGGCATTCAGCTCGCCCTGGCGGTTGCGGGCGATCACCACGGGCTGGCGGCCCATGTGGGTGGTGTAGTAGTCGTTGTTGTTCGGGATCTGGCTTTCATGCGCCAGGTAGATCCAGTTGCCCTCGAAGATGTGCTGCATCTCGAGTTCGAACAGGGCTTCGTCGGTGAACGCGCTACGGTGCAGGCGGTGGTCGCCGGTCTCGTGGTTCTCGACGAGGAACTGGTCGAGCGAGAGGCGCGGGCGTGCGGGGGCCGTGCCCCGGTCCACGTGGATGGGGATCATGGAATCGTCTCCTGATGCAATGTCTTGCGGCCCGTTGGTGGAACCGGACGGCCGTCCCCGGTGGTGCAGCCTGCGGCTGCCTGGCTTATGCGGCGGCGCGGGTGCGCTCGACTTCGGCCGGCGGCGCGTTGTCGCGTTCGGCGTTCAGGCGGAAGTCGAAGTCGATCGAGGCGAACGGCTTGTCCACGCCATGCTTGTCCAGCGCCGCGGCATCGCTCACACGCGTCACCGCCGGCACCAGGCCCTCACGGCTGGCGAAGGCGAAGTCGTCCCACAGGTATTCGTCGCCGTCGATGTTGATCTGCGTGGTCAGCTTGCGGTGGCCCGGCGCGGACACGAAGAAGTGGATGTGCGCGGGGCGGCGGCCGTGGCGGGCGAGCAGGTCCAGCAGGCGCTGCGTAGTGCCTTGCGGCGGGCAGCCGTAGCCCATCGGCACGTTGCTGCGGAACTGGTAGCGGCCCTGGTCGTCGGTGATGACCGTGCGGCGCAGGTTGAAGTGCGACTGGGTCTTGTCGAAGAACGAGTAATTGCCCAGCAGGTTGGCATGCCAGACTTCGACCTTCGCGCCGGGCAGCGGCTTGCCGGCGTCGTCATAGACGGTGCCCTGCATGAACAGCACTTCCCCCTTGCCGTCTTCGCTGCCGTCGTCCAGGCGGGCGAAGCCCTTGCTTTCCGGCGCGCCGGCCACGTACAGCGGGCCTTCGATGGTGCGCGGGGTGCCGCCCGAGATACCGGCCTTGGCGTCGGCCTCGTCGGCACGGACATCCAGGAAGCGTTCCAGTCCCAGCCCGGCCGCGAGCAGGCCGAGTTCCTGGCTGGCGCCGGCTTCGGCCATGTATTCGATGCCCTTCCACACTTCGCTCTGGCTCAGGTCCAGATCCTCGATCGCCTTGAACAGGTCCGTGGTCAGGCGCAGCACCACTTGCTGGACGCGCGGGTTGGGGATGCCCTGCGTGGCGGTATCGACGATGAATTGCTTTACCAGTGCTTCAATTTCAGCGTGCGTCATGTGTCTGCTCCGGGGGATTGTCGTTGTATCCAATGGCATCGAACGGTCGGTCAGATAATGCGTTTGGGGTATCAAGACTTGCCGTTCGACTTGGTACGGAGCATAGTTGTGGGGATTTTTGGCGTCCAACACCGATTTAGTATCTTTTTTATACCTCCAGGGTATGACCATAGAATTGAGGCACTTACGCTACTTCGTCGCCGTCGCGGAGGAGCGCAACTTCACCCGGGCGGCGGAGCGCCTGCATATCGCACAGCCGCCGCTGAGCCGCCAGATCCAGCAGCTCGAGGAGGTGCTGGGCGTGCAGCTGTTCGAGCGCAATACGCGCCCGCTGCGCCTGACCGACACCGGCCGCTTCTTCTACACGCACGCGCTGCAACTGCTGGCGCAGACCTCCGAGCTGGAGGCGATGACGCGGCGCGTGGCCAAGATCGAACGCAAGATGTCGGTGGGCTTTGTCGGCTCGACGCTGTACGGCATGCTGCCGCGGATCATCCGGCGCTTTCGCACCGAACACCCCGACATCGAGATGAGCCTGCACGAGATGTCGACCATGGACCAGATCAAGGCGCTCAAGGACGGGCGGATCGATGTGGGCTTCGGCCGCATCCGCCACGACGACCCGGCCGTGCGCCGCGTGGTGCTGCGCGAGGAGCGCATGATCGTGGCGCTGCCGCTTGGCCACCACCTCGCGACCGGGCATGCCACCTTGTCCTTGCATGACCTTGTGGAGGAATCTCTGATCATCTTCCCGAAGGCGCCGCGGCCGAGCTTTGCGGACCAGGTGCTGGCGGCATTCCACGATCGCGCGCTCAAGCCGCGCCGGCTGCATGAGGTGCGCGAGTTGCAGATTGCGCTAGGGCTCGTGGCGATGGGCGAGGGCATCTCCGTGGTGCCGAGCAGCGTGTACGGGCTCAAGCGCGACGATGTCAGCTATGTCGAACTCGATGATCCGAGCCTGGTCTCGCCGATCATCATGAGCATGCGCATGCTCGACGAGTCGGAGGACCTGCGCGAGATGCAGGCCATGATCTACCGGCTCTACGAGGAATTGGGCATTCCCTACAATCCGCCCGGCCATGAGTGAGCGGGCTGCGCGGGACCCATCCGTCATTTGCTCCGTGCCATACCTAAAGGGTATGCGTTGAGACGTCATCGGTCTTGGACAGCAGAAAATCAGGCTCCCATACTTTCGCATACGACATTCACTGTATCGAGAAGGTATGACAACCACGATCACCTCGGTCGAAGCCATCCTGGTCGACCTGCCCACCATCCGGGCCCATCAACTGGCCATGGCCACCATGCAGCAGCAGACGCTGGTGATCGTGCGGCTGCGCTGCAGCGACGGCATCGAGGGCATCGGCGAGGCCACCACCATCGGCGGCCTGTCGTATGGCGACGAGAGCCCGGAAGGCATCAAGCTGACCATCGACACCTACCTGGCGCCGGCGCTGGCCGGTGAAGACGCTACCAATGTCCATGCCGCGATGGCGCGCCTGAACAAGGTTGCGCGCGGCAACCGCTTTGCGAAGTCCGCGCTGGAGACCGCGCTGCTCGACGCGCAGGGCAAGCGGCTGGGCGTGCCGCTTGCGACGCTGCTGGGCGGCGCGGTGCGCACCACGCTGCCGGTGCTGTGGACGCTGGCCAGCGGCGATACCGCGAAGGACATCGACGAAGCCGAGCGCCTGCTGGCCGAGCGCCGCCACAACACGTTCAAGCTCAAGATCGGCCGGCGCAGCGTGCGCGACGACGTGGCGCACGTATCGGCGATCAAGCGCGCGCTCGGCGACCGCGCGCGCGTGACCGTGGACATCAACCAGGCCTGGAACGAGGCCGATGCCGCCGGAGGCATCGCCATGCTCGAAGCCGCGGGCATCGACCTGATCGAGCAGCCCACGCCGCGCGAGCAGCGCACGGCGCTGGCGCGGCTGGCAGCACGCTTCGTGGTGCCGGTCATGGCGGACGAGGCGGTGTGCGGTCCCGAGGATGCGATGGAACTGGCGCGTATCGGCGGTGCCGACGTGTTCGCGCTGAAGATTGCCAAGTCGGGCGGCATCTTCGGCATGCTGCGCACGGCCGCCGTGGGCGATGCCGCGGGCATTGCGCTGTATGGCGGAACGATGCTGGAGGGCAGCGTGGGGACCATTGCTGCCGCACATGGCTTCTGCACGTTGCCGCAGCTGGCGTGGGGCACGGAGTTGTTCGGGCCGCTGCTGCTGAAGGACGACATCGTGGTCGAGCGGCCCACCTATCGCGACTTCAGCCTGCACCTGCCTGAAGGCCCGGGGCTGGGGCTTGCGCTCGATGAAGACAAGCTCGCGTGCTATCGGCGGGATTGCTTGTAAGAGTGGGGGTCTTTGCTGGAATTGGGGGATGAGTGGCTCGTCGTGCTTGGCAGGCGCCCGCCAAGAACGACAACCTAATCACCACCCCAGCCTCCCCTCAGGGCACCACCGACAGGAACAGATAGGCCGCCAGGATCACCAAGTGCACCACGCCCTGCAGGATGGTTGTCCGTCCCCGACCCAGCGTGAGCGACGACACAATCAGCGTCAGCATCAACAGCACCGTTTCCTTCGGTCCAAGCCCCAATTCCAGCGGCTGGTCGATCCAGATAAAGACCGCGGCGACCGACGGAATGGTCAGGCCAATGCTGGCCAGCGCCGAGCCGAGAGCAAGGTTCAGGCTGGTCTGGATGCGGTCGGCGCGCGCTGCGCGCAGCGCCGCCAGTCCCTCGGGCAACAGCACCGTGGCGGCGATGATGATGCCGACCACTGCCGCCGGCGCGCCCGCGCGCAGCACGGCAGCCTCTACGGAAGGCGACAGCAGCTTGGCCAGGCCGACCACCAGCACCAGGCAGACCACCAGCAGCAGCCCGCTGACGGTGGCCACGCGCACCGGCGGCGGCGGGGCATGGTCATCTTCGTCCGAGCTGCCCTCGGCCAGGAAATAGTCGCGGTGGCGCACGGTCTGCACGAACACGAAAGAACCATACAGCACGAGCGACATCACGCCGGCAAAGCCGAGCTGCGCGGGCGTCAGCACCGGGCCCGGCGAACTGCTGGTGTAGTTGGGCAGCACCATGGTGAGGACAAGCAGGGCTGCCAGCACCGCCATGGCGGCATTGGCGCCCGGTGCCTGGAACGCCTGCTCGCGATGGTGCAGGCCGCCGACGAACAGGCATAGTCCGACAATCCCGTTGCAGATCAGCATGACCGCGGCGAACACCGTGTCGCGTGCCAGGCCCGCCTTTTCGGGCCCTGACGACAGCATCACCGAGACGATCAGCGCCACTTCGATCACCGTCACCGCAATGGCCAGCACGAGCGTGCCGAACGGCTCGCCGACCCTGTGCGCCACCACTTCCGCGTGGTGGACCGCGGCGAACACCGCGCCGGCCAGCGCCGGCGCCATCAGCATGATCAGCCAACCCTGTCCGGGCAGGCCAAGGCCGGCGGCGAGGATCGCCGCCGCGGCAAGCGGGGCCCACACGGTCCACGCCGGCAGCTTGTTGGAAGTCAGTGCCATCCCTGTTTCTCCTTTCTTGTTTTGGTGCCGCAGGACGGGCGGCAGGAGACGCGCAGGGGATCAGCCCGGCACGAAGCAGAAGGGCGATCCCTCAGGGCAGCCAGCCGCAGCGGCAGTGGTAAGGCAAGTGTATTGACTATCAGTTCCAGAAAATTGCGCGAAATTGGGCGAATTTCATAACGATTGTGCGCGAATTCTGGGGAATCAGTCCTCCGGTGCGGAGGTTTTCTGTTTTTCGTGGCGATCTGGCGGCAGCCGGAAATCGCGCAAGGCGGGATCGTTGCGGGAGATCCAGCGGGCGGCTGCGAGCAAGGCAATCAGGCAGGCGAGAAAATACACGCCGTAAGCGACGACTTTCTGCATTCTTGACCCTGTAGGTTCGGCTCTGATGGCCGGTAAGGGCGGCAGTATGCGGAGCATTCGTTACGCCGGACACCCTCTTTAGGTAGGGAATAAAGAGGGCGCAGGCAGCGGGAATTCGCGTCGCGCGAACCGGCGGCGAGGTGTGGCAGGGGGGTACGCTCTGAACGAAAAAAATCCACGGAATTGGCATTTCCGTGAAACCTGGCAGATATAAAGAAGCCCTCGGCCGGGGTGGTCGAGGGCTCTAAGTGGTTGGGGCGTACCCGTTAGCCGCCCCGTCATCGAGTGTACGCGCGAACCGCCGCCAGGCAGGGACGAATCCACAGAGTGTCGCGCCGCGGCGACGGCGGGCGGTGCTCATGGACGCAGGTATCGTCCGCGCGCCACTTTCCCGGCGAATACGTGCTGTGCGCGCGATCTGCGAGGTGCCGGAGCGGATACACGCGCGTCATGAGCTGCGTTGTACCTTGCTGAAAAACTGCGACACGATTTGCCGCGTCGTTGTGCTGGTTTCGATGTCGCCAAGCTTGTGGTGCGAGAGCCATTGCAGGGACTTGATCTCATGACCAGCTTTGGGCCGCGCGGAGCTGGCGATGGCAGCGGTGAAGACGTGGTGCACCGTGGTTGCGCCGATGAACTGGAAAACGCCCACCAGTGCCTTGGTCTCCAGTGACGTTTCCTGCTGCAGTTCGCGCCGCGCCGTTTCCTCGGGCGATTCCTGCTTGCCCGGGCGGCCCCCGGGCAGTGCCCATCGCACGCCATCCTTCGATACAAGCAGCACGCGATCGTCCCGGATGCAGACGACAGTGGCCCTGACCTTCGGTTTCAGCTGTTGCATGTCAGCTCCCTGCAAAGATCCGCGGCGATGTCGCCGGCCAAGAAGTATGGCGCCGTTGGGTGCGGCCTGTCCCTGATGCGATCCCCCCGCCAGCTGCGTGTGGCATGGCTGACAGCGGCGGGGCACACGATGGTACTCGCGTGTGGCCGACAATTGTCAACCGGCAATCGGCACCGAGCATCGGTCATGCCAGCCCCGCGCTGGCCGCGCGGCAGGGGCCGGCATGCATCTTGAATCGGTTCGGGACACGTTTTCCAGCCTGTGCCCTGATGCCACGTCGCTCCTCCTCCTCCTCCTCCTCCGCCAACACCGTGCCGGATCGCCCCCAGCTCAATGCCTGCCGACGCTGTCCTTTGTGGCACGACGCCACGCAGGGCGTGCCGGGGACGGGGCCGCTCAGCGCGAAGCTCATGCTCGTCGGCGAACAGCCCGGCAACGAAGAGGACCTGCAGGGCGAGCCCTTTGTCGGCCCCGCGGGCCACCTGCTCGGCGAGGCGCTCGCGCGCGCCGGGCTCCAGCGCGAGGACGTTTACCTGACCAATGCCGTCAAGCACTTCAAGTTCCAGTTGCGCGGCAAGCGCCGTTTGCACAAGACCCCCGGACAGCTCGAGATCGAAGCGTGCGGCTTGTGGCTCGAACAGGAGATCCGCGCGGTCGGGCCCGCTGTCATCGTGGCGCTCGGCGCCACTGCGGCGGGCGCCGTGCTCGGCAGGAAGCGCGTGGCACTGGCGGCACTGCTGGACGCGCCGGTCGAGCAGGACGGGCACATGGTGGTCGCGACGTATCACCCGTCGTTCGTCCTGCGCCAGCGTACCGAGGAAGGACGCGACGCCGTGTTCGAGCGCATCGTGGCCAGCCTGCGCCAGGCCGTCCGCCTTGCCAGGCGGTAAAAATTTCCATGAGGGCGCGCAATTCCGCTTGCGGCTTGCCGCTTACGAAGCCTGGCTGCCCCGGCATTGCGCTTGCCACGGGCATGGTCATTGCGATCCTTCTCCTGCCTGGCATTTGCCACGGCAATGGAACGAACACAGGGAGACGCAGATTGCCACTCCCACGCAGCAAGCATTTCCGCGGGCGCCGCCTGCGCGGTGCGGTGGGTTTCCACACGAGGTTCCTATGAATGCGCCGCTCTTGTTGAGGAATGTGGTCACCGCCGAAGGCGGGGGAGAGGGCGCCGCACTACCCTCGCCGGTGGCGTTTCAGGCGCCGGACCAGACCGCGCATCGCCGCATCGCGGTGTTCCGCGCGCTGCAGCTTGGTGACATGCTGTGTGCCGTGCCGGCCCTGTGCGCGTTGCGCGAAGGCGAGCCGGGCGCGCATATCACGCTGATCGGCCTGCCCTGGGTGCATGACTTCGCCAGCCGCTTCGCCAGCCTGATCGACGATGTGCTGGTCTTCCCGGGCGCGCCGGGGTTTCCCGGACAGCCCGTGGACGAAGCGGCCCAGGCAGCCTTCCACACCGAGGCGCGCGCACGCCGGTTCGATCTGGCCATCCAGCTCCACGGCAGTGGCACGCTCAGCAATGACGTCGTGCGCCAACTGGGCGCGCGGGTCACCGCCGGATTTTGCCCGACCGCGGCGCAGGCTGGCATGGCGGGCGAAACCGAGCGGCTCATTCCGTGGCCCGGCGGCAACGAGATCGAACGCCTGCTGGCGCTGATGCGCGCACTGGGTTATCCGCACGTCGATCCGCACCTGGCGTTTCCGCTGCGGCCACAGGACCATGCCGGCTGGCAACAGATGGCCGAGCAGCACGGGCTGGTCGGCGGCGAGTACGTCTGCGTGCATCCCGGCGCGCGCATGCTGTCGCGCCGCTGGCCGGTCGAGCGCTTTGCCGACGTCGCGCTGCGGCTGCGCAAGCACTGGAAGGTCGTGGTCACGGGCGCCCCCGACGAGATGATTCTGACCCACCGGCTGTGCTCGCTGATCGGTGGCGATGTGGTCAACCTCACCGGCGCAACGTCGCTTGGCGATCTGGCGGCGCTGATTGCGCATGCGCGGCTGCTGCTGTGCAACGACACGGGACCATCGCACCTTGCGGCCGCGCTGGATACGCCGAGCGTGATCGTGTCGTGCGGTGGCGAAAGCGGACGGTGGGCGCCGCTGGACGCGACGCTGCACCATGTACTTGCCTCCCATCCGCCATGCCGCCCGTGTGGCTGGCAGAAATGCCCGTTCCGGCATGAATGCGCGACGGCGATCACGGTCGAGTCGGTCGAGGCTGCCGCGCTGGGCCTGGCATGCCGGGGCTATGACCATGCCTAGGCGACTGCGCATCCTGAGGTGGCACGTGCGCGGCAATTGCCTGTGCCTGTACTACCTGCCACAGGGTACGGAAGGTACGGAACTTGCGGCGTCCTCGGGATGCATGGATCGGTACGGCGCGGCTGGCGGGCTCACGGCTTCCAATGGACCATCACCAGGCTAGGGTTCGAACGCCCGTTGCCCTTACCACCATGGCCAACAAGGACAAGGCAAATCTCGACGCGGCGCACGACATACGCAAGGGACAGGTTGTCGAGTTCATGTCCCGCGAGGCATTCCGTGCACGCTTTCATGCCAGATACTTCGATCCGGCCTTCCGCAAGGAGGATGCGGCAATCGACCGCCTGGAAGCGATCGCATGGGATGCGTACCGCCAGGGCCGCAAGGCGCCTGTCACCGCAAAGGCGGGTGCCGGCGCGGCGGATCCGGACTACGACCTGTCCGTGGAGTGGCTGCAGGCCCGCGATGCCGTGCGCGAAGCCGCTCGCCGGCATGACGATCCCAACGGGCCGCCGCGCGTGCTGCTGGTGATCTGCGCCGCGCGCAATGACTTCACGTGTCCGGGCGAAGTGTCCAAGTCCTGGCGGCTCGCGATGCTGGCACGCGCCCGCATGGAGGCGACGGGGATCACGGTGGATACGCTCGACCTGAGCCTGCTGGCTTCCGATCCCGATCGGCATATTCACCCGTGCAAGGCCTGCGTATCGACCGCCATGCCGCTGTGCCACTGGCCTTGCAGCTGCTATCCCAACCATGCGCTGGGCCAGGTCAACGACTGGATGAACGAGATCTACCCACGGTGGGTGGCGGCCCATGGCGTACTGATCGTGACACCGACCTACTGGTACCAGGCGGCCAGCCCGCTCAAGCTGATGATGGACCGGCTGGTTTGCGCGGACGGCGGCAATCCCGACCCGAGCAGCACGCACGGCAAGAACGTGGCCCAGGCGAAGGCACTGGAGCTGAAGGGATGGGACTATCCCAAGCACCTGGCGGGACGTGTCTATGGATTGATCGTGCACGGGGACGTGGCAGGCGTCGAAGGCGTGCGCCGCGCGCTGGGCGACTGGCTTGGCTGGATGGGCCTGATCGATGCCGGGCCCTATGCGCAGCTCGACCGCTTCATCGGTTATTACTCGCCCTACGCCACCTCGCACCGCGCGCTCGACGAAGACCAGGGCGTGCAGCGCGAGGCCGGGAACGCCGCGGCCGCGTTGGCGCAGGCAGTCATGCTGCGCCGCGAGGGGAAGTTGCCGGCGGTGGGTTGTGACCTGGCCGCGCCGCGACCGAAGTAGGCGCAAGCTGCAAGTCGTTCCCGTCAGGCGATCTGTGGGACGGCGATCTGTGGGACGCTGCACCCGGCGAAGTCGATCTCGCTCTTTGCCTCGTTGGCTGCGTGGATCGTGAGCAGGGCACCTTCGGCCATCGCCATGCGGACGCCAGCGCTAATGGCATCAACCTGCGACGGGTAGTCGACAAGGCCGGCGCCCGGGGCATCCGATTGTACGGACCACTGGCCGGCCTCGGTCTGGAAGACCTGAACGGAACAACTTCGGCTGGACATGTAAGACACCTCCAATGCGAACCCATGGATGTGTTCTACATGCTCCGGATGCCTGCTGCCGTCCGCCGGGGTCCTACTTTTGCGTCATCGGAACGGACTGGTGGCCTGCCTTGTGGCGTCTGTTTCACAACATGGACAACATGGCGCCGGCCAGGTGCTGCCGGGGCTTCCCGCAGGGCCTGACAGCATGACGCTGGGCAACTACGCCGCGGCGGGGCCGCAGTAACCCGGCAGGCGCCGCGCGGCGCTGCTGCGTGCCAGCCGGATGGCCAGGGACAGGGCCAGCGCAAAGCCGCCGATCGTGCCCATGTCTTCCTCGACATGCTCCCTCAGGAAGCCGGCCCAGCGGAAGTCGCCCGCCGCATTGGGGGGCTTGCGATACGCGCCCGCCATGCGCGTGAACGCCGCCAGGCTGCGATAGGGATCGTCGCGCATGCCCATCACGCTGGCGGGAAGCGCCGCGACGCCGAGCCGATCGCCAAGTTCATTGTAGGGATGCACATAGCCGAGCGCATCCAGGCGCTTCCAGAAGGCCGAGGGCCCGAGTCCGCCCAGGTCGTGCAGGATGCGTACCGGCGCGCGGCGATAGCCCAGTTCCGACCACGCCCGGGCCCAGTGGTGATGATCGACGATGAACAGCGTGCCACCCGGTCCCGCGACTGTCTTGATACGGTGGCGGCGCAGGAAGCGGCGCAGCGCGGCGCCGCCGGCGTCCTGCTGCCGGCGCGTCACCGCCATCTTGTCGCGCATATGGATGTAGCCCAGCGTGAGCTGGGTGGGGCGCAGGCGGGCCAGTTCGGCGATTGCCTTGCCGCGCCTAGCCATGGCTGGCCCGCTGCGGGTCGACGAACTGCTCCAGTTCGCTGCCCGGGTCTTCGTTGCCGGTGCTCTCGCAGTCCAAGCATTCGTCCGCCAGGGCGTCACGGCGGCGCCCGTGCAGGGCGGGGTCGAAATCGGTCCAGCGGCCGCTGTCCCACGTGCCTTGCGTGCGGTCCAGGTCCAGGACGCCGGCTTCGCGCAGGACCTTGGCGGCAACCCCGGCGTTCGCCCGCCGCACGCAGGCCGCCAGCACGACGCGCGGCCGTACGCCGGCGTGGCGTGCCTCGGGCCCGGCGGCCGGGATGATCGAGACATCCCAGACGGAAAACCCGCGCGCGTACAGCGCCCGCGCCGCTTCCTCCGCGGCGGAGACGGTCTCGAACCGTCCGAATACGATCGGTGACATGAATGGTCTCCTGCTGAAATCGATAACCTGGCTCCTCGCACTGCGGCCATGCATCCTGGTGCGGGCGCTGGCCATCAGCCGTTCACCACTTCGCCGCCGTTGATATGCAGGATCTGCCCGGTGATATAGCTGGCCGCATCCGACGCCAGGAACACGAAGCCCGCGGCCACCTCGAACGGCTGCCCCGGCCGGCCCATGGGCGTCTTCTTGCCGAATTCCGCCACCTCTTCGGCGCTGAACGTGGACGGGATCAGCGGTGTCCAGATCGGCCCCGGCGCGACGCCATTGACGCGGATGCCGCGCCCGACGACCTGCAGCGCCAGCGAACGGGTGAACGAGACGATGGCGCCCTTGGTGGCCGAGTAATCGAGCAGGTGCGCGCTGCCGCGGTAAGCCGTGACCGAAGTGGTGTTGAGGATCGCCGCTCCCTTCTTCATATGCGGCAACAGCGCGCGTGTGAGATGGAACATGGCGAAGACGTTGGTGCGGAAAGTGGCTTCCACCTGCCCGGCGTCCACGTCTTCCAGCGACGGCTGGGGATGCTGCTCGGCCGCGTTGTTGACCAGGACGTCGAGCCTGCCATAGGTGTCGATCACGCGCGTGGCCACCGCATCGGCATGGCTTGCGTCGGCAAGGTCGCCCGCGAGCGACAGGCACTTGCGGCCCGCATCTTCCACGAGCCGGACCGTCTCGCGCGCATCGCCATGCTCGTTCAGGTAAGCGATCGCGACATCGGCGCCTTCGCGCGCGAAGGCCACGGCGACGGCGCGGCCGATGCCGCTGTCGCCGCCGGTTACCAGCGCGATCTTGCCGGCCAGGCGGGCGCTGCCCACATAGTCGTCGGCGCCGCTGTCCGGTTGCGGGTGCATCGCGCTCTCCAGGCCGGGCTGCCGGGACTGGTGTTGCGGGGGAAGCGCTTTGGGCCGGGACATGGCGTGCTCCTTGGCAGTGTTGCTTCGCTCGGCGTGGCGCAAGTTTCATGCCTCGGGCCGCGCCTGCATCACAGTGCGGCAGCTTTGACTCGCCGCCCGTAAGCCTTACATCGGCCTGGAAATCCTTACCGTGGCGCGTGCCAGGCGTGAAGGATGTACCTGTGCGCGGCTTCGCACGTCCACTCGCTTGCAACCGGGGCACGGTTCTTGCGCCTTGCTGGTACTCGATGTGCGGCCGCGCGCGGGGCGGAGCCCGCCGGGCCAGGACTGCAAGGAGGCAGACATGTTCAACTTCCGCAAGGGCCGCGGCAGCGGCAGCGAGGTCAGCGACTACGCGCGGCAGCAGCAAGCGCGCCGGGCCGCGCACGATGAAAGCCGGGGCAGCGGTTCAGAGGACTGGGGCCAGGAGTGGGGCGAGGACTGGCGCGGCGCGTCGTCGCGCGGCGACCGGGGCGAACAGGGCTACGGCGCCGCGGACATGGGCGGTCCGGGACATCCGTACAGCGGCGCCTACCGCGGATACCAGCCGTCTGCGCAAGGCAGCGGCTACCAGGCGCACGAGCAGGAGCAGGAGCAGCGGTCCCAACGGGGCCGGTGGGGCCAGACGGGCTACGACACGGGCAACTATGAGGGTAGCTTCGATCCGGGCGACGATGCGGGCCGCATGCAGGCCGGACACGGCGGACGGGCGATGCACTGGGACGAAGGCATGGCGCGCGACCGCGCACAGCGCGGCGGACAGCCGTCCTATGGCGGCGGCTATTTCGGCGATCCGCGCAGCGGCGGGCAGTCGTACAGTGGCGGCCAGCGCCTGTATCCAGACGACCGGGGCAGTCGCCCGGGCCGCGGCGGCATGTCGGGCGCGGTACGGCGTCCGGTTGGCCCCAAGGGCTATCGCCGTCCCGACGAACGGGTGCGCGAAGACGTGTGCGAACGGCTGGCAACGAACCCGTATGTCGATGTCTCCGATGTCTCGGTAGAAGTCTCCAATGGCGTCGTCATGCTCGAGGGCACGGTGATGGCGCGGCGCGAGAAATACGTCATCGAGGAGATCGCCGAAGCCGTATTCGGCGTGACGGATGTCGAGAACCGCCTGCGCGTGCAGCGCAACGAGGGCACGGAACGCGCGGGCCCGGTGGCAGGTCACCTGGAAGAAGGGGACACGTCGCCGGACCGCACGCTCAACAAGAGCTGATCACAGTCGCGGCGGCCTGGCCGCCGCGACTGCCGTCCATGCGCGAACCCCGGCTCCTGCGCAGCGGCGCCAAGCTGATGATGCCGCTCGACGCTCTGCATCCGACGCAGATCACGGTGGGCGCCTACCACGTTGCCCAGAAGGTGCACGTCACACGCCGGATACCGCCGGCGCGGCGGCCGGCATTTCTGGACCGGCATCGCGTGCATCTTGTCATCGGGCCGGAGCAGGTTCCCTACGTGGTCGATCATCACCACTGGGTCCGAGCCTGGCACGAGCTGGGCCTGACGCATGTGCCGGCCCTTGTCCGGCGCGACCTGAGCCGCCTTGGCGCGCGCGCGTTCTGGAAGTGGATGGTGGCGCAGCACATGGTCCATCCCTATGACGAGCAGGGCCGGCGCCGGCCCCTGAACGAGCTGCCCGCGTCGCTCCACGACATGCGCGACGACCCGTACCGCAGCCTCGAAGCTTTCGTCCAGCTGGCGGGCGGCTACCGGAAGGTCCGGCAGGCGTATCCCGATTTCAGGTGGGCCGACTTCTTCCGCCGGCATATCGAAGGCCCGCTCGATACGCCCGAGTCATTCGCGGCGGCGTTGGTGCGCGCGTTTCGCCTCGCCCAGGGCGCAAAGGCGCGCAACTTGCCGGGCTATATCGGGCGGTTGTCCTGCTAGCGGCCGCCGGTCAACCCGCGCCGGCCTTCTCCAGCAGCCTGAGCAGGCGTGCTTCGTCGGCGCGCAGGTGCGTGCGCACCTGGCCCGTGCCGGCGGCATCCGCGTCGCCCGCAAGGAAGGCGTCGACGACGGCGGGGTGGATATAGCACTGGCGGCAGACCGCGACGGTATTGCGCAGGCGCTGCGCCACGGTCCTGATGGCGTCGGCCACGGCCTTGCGGCGCCGGGCCTCGGTCCCGTCGGCTTCGCGCGCAGCCTTGCGCAGCAGCGCCAGCGCATGGACGCTGCCCGCCCAGGTGCGGAAATCCTTGGCCGTGAACTCGCCGCCAGTGACTTCGCGCAGGTAAGCATTGACGTCGGCGGAGCCGATCTCGCGCACTTCGCCGTCGCTGTCGACGTACTTGAACAGGCACTGGCCGGGCAGCTCGGCGCACGTGCGCACGACGCGCGCTACGCGCGGGTCATTGACCGACACGTCGTGAGTGATGCCGCTCTTGCCGGTGAACTGCAGCCGCAATTTGCTCCCGCGCACGGTGACATGACGCCGGCGCAGCGTGGTCAGGCCGTAGGTGCGGTTCTGCCGCGCGTAACGCGGCGAGCCGACGCGCACCAGCGTGGCGTCGAGCAGGCGGACCACGGCGGCAATGACCTTCTCGCGCGGCATGCCGTTGCGGCCGAGGTCGCGCTCGACGCGCCCGCGCAAGCGTGGCAGGGCCCGGCCGAAATCGGGAAGGCGCGCATACTTGTCGATGTCGCGCAGCGCGCTCCAGTCCGCGTGGTAGACGTACTGTTTGCGGCCGCGGGCATCGCGGCCCGTGGCCTGGAGGTGTCCACCAGCGTCGGCGCAGATCCAGACGGCCTCATAGGCGGGCGGAATGGCAAGCGCGGCAATGCGGGCGAGCGTGGCAGGGTCTTGCACGGGATTGCCGCGTGCGTCGGCATAGGTGAAGCCGCCGCCTCGGCGGCGCCGCGTGATCCCCGGCGCGTTGTCGTCGACGTAATGCAGTCCGGCAGCGTGCAAGGCGGCGCGCGCGCTCTCGCCTGCGCCACGGTCCACGCCACCGGGCATGGCTTCCTGCGCGCAGCTCCCTTCCGTTGCTCGCATCGCTCCTCTCCTTGTGCAGGCAAGGCGGCGCGCCGTGCGGTGCGCCGGACCATTTCATTCTAAGGAGCGGAGCGCCGATGTTCAGTGGATGCTGTCCTACACGGCCTGCGGGCATCTGCGTTTAGCGAGAACGCCGCGTTGCCGCGGTTCTTCTTCGCGCGGCAGGGCAACTGAGCGCGCCGCCGGATTTCAGCGGCGCGCCCGCGGATCAGTGCGCCGAGTCCAGGACCTCGCCGCTCTTCTGCACGTCTTGCGCCTTCATGTAGCTCTTGATCAGCAACTGATAGGCCGGGAAGATCTTGGTGTAGATCTCGGCCCATTGCATGGCATCTTCGCGATGCCACATGCGCTGGAGCTCGGAGGCGACTGCGGCCGTGTCCATCGGCACCACGCCGGCCTGGACCACACGCGCCAGGGTGATTTCCTGCGCCATCTTCGAGTAAGTGCCCGAGGCATCGATCACGGCAAAGACCTTGTAGCCGTCGGCCGCCGCGCTGATGGACGGGAAGGCCATGCAGACGCTGGTGATGGTGCCGGCAATGATCAGGGTCTTCTTGCCCGTGGCTTCGACGGCAGCCACGAAGTCGGGGTTGTCCCAGGCGTTGATCTCACCCTTGCGCGCCACGTACTTGGCGTGCGGCGCGTTCTCGTGGATCTCCGGAATCATCGGGCCGTTCGGGCCTTGCGGTACCGAGGCAGTGGTGATGACCGGCAGCCTGGACAACGTGGCCATCTTGGCCAGCGCAGCGGCACGCAGGCGCAGCTCCGGCATGGGCATGTCGCCCACAATGGAGAAAGCATAAAACTGGGTCGAATCGAGTTGTAGACGCCTGAATCCGTTATCAGAGTTCTATCAGCAGGACGCCGGGGCAGGGTGCCGAAGCATCGCGGCAATCCGTGATGGCGATGCCGGCACCCGGGTGGCTTCAGCGTGGTTGCAGGCGCCAGGTGCGCAGCATGGTGCCGAGGCGCTTCACGGCATGGCGCAGGCGTCCCGGGCGGGACAGCTCGCGCATGGCGCGCAGGCGGTCGGCGTCGTGCGCGGCGACGTCGGGGTGGCGGAAGTCAGGCAGCAGGATCGAGAACTTCATGGCAGAGGTCTCCGGTGGATTCCCGATCCGGCGCCAGGAGTCAGCAGTGTGGCGGCCGGTAGCGGGAGCTTGCGGGAACGGCGCGCGGGCAGGCCCCGTTGCGCGCCGGCTTCGGTAAGGGACTGCAAGGGTCGTCGGGCATGGAAGGCTCCGGTTCGGGTGGATCGGCGTGCGCCGCCGCGCGAGACGGCAAGGCTCGCCAATGGCGCACGTTTGCGGCCACGGGCGGCATGCGTGCGCGTGCCGGCGCTATGGCAAATCGGGCATGCGCGGAAGCTCGCGGCGCGAGCGGACCGGGGCATGCGATGCAAATTCGTGTGGTGCGGGAAAACGGGCCGCGGCGAATGCCGCGATCGATGCGCACCGTCAGGCGATACCTGCCAGACGGTGGCCCTGTGACGCACTGCTGGCGCAAGCTTCAGCGGCGCGGAGGGAAGCGGGTCTGGCGAGGGTTACCTGCTGTGTCCGTCAGGACAACTGGCTGAGTCCAATTGGAACCCCAAGGCGATAAACAGCGCGCAGTCTAGCCCTGCGGGCAGGATGCGTCAACCAGTCATGCCCCGCTGAAAGTGCTGTACGCCGCGCACATGGCAAAAAGCGTCAGCCGTGCTGGCGGAATCGGCTATTGCCGCATGCGGACCGCTCGAACACACTCGTCGGCCAGGCGGGTGCCTCGCCGCACCGCGCTGCAGAACAGCTATGACAAGGTTGGAGACACCATGCGCGACTACACCGAAGCCTTTGCCGGATTTTCCTACCAGGACACCGTCAGCCGCCAGCTGCACGGCAACCTGGATGCCATGAATGCCTGTGTGGAATGCTGCGACCGGCATGCGCTGCCGGGCCGCATTGCCTTGTTCTGGGAAGGACGCGACGGCAATTCGGAGACCTGGACGTTTGCGCAGATGCAGGCGCTCTCCGCCAGGGTGGCAGGCTTCCTGAAGGCGCAGGGGGTGCAGCCCGGCGATCGCGTGGCCGGCCTGCTGCCGCGCACGCCCGAGCTGCTGGCCACCATCCTCGGCACGTGGCGCGCCGGGGCGGTCTACCAGCCGTTGTTCACGGCGTTCGGGCCCAAGGCGATCGAGCACCGGCTCAATGCTTCGGGCGCGAAGCTGGTGGTGACCGACGGCGCCAACCGCGGCAAGCTTGACGATGTCGCCGGCTGCCCGCCGGTCGTCACCGTGGCGGGAGAGAAGGGCCGCGGCCTCGTGCGCGGCGATTTCAGCTTCTGGGCCGAAGTGGAGCGCCAGCCGGCGCAATTCGAGCCCGTCATGCGGCGTGGCGACGACCCGTTCCTGATGATGTTCACCTCGGGCACGACCGGCCCGGCCAAGCCGCTGCAGGTGCCGCTGAAGGCCATCGTAGCGTTCGCGGGCTATATGCGCGACGCGGTCGACCTGCGCGAGACCGACGCCTTCTGGAACCTGGCCGATCCGGGCTGGGCCTACGGCCTGTACTACGCGGTGACCGGGCCGCTCGCGCTGGGCCATCCGACCACGTTCTACGACGGCCCGTTCAGCGTCGAAAGCACGTGCCGTGTGATCCGGAAATACGGCATCACCAACCTGGCGGGGTCGCCCACGGCCTACCGGCTGCTGATCGCGGCCGGCAAGGCGGTGTCGGAACCGCTGCGCGGCCGGCTGCGCGCGGTCAGCAGCGCGGGCGAGCCGCTCAACCCCGAAGTCATCCGCTGGTTCGCCAATGAACTCGGTGTGACCATCCATGACCACTATGGGCAGACCGAGACCGGCATGGTGCTGTGCAATCACCATGCGCTGGCGCATACGGTGCGCATGGGCGCGGCCGGCTTTGCCAGCCCGGGCCATCGCGTGGTGGTGCTCGACGACGAGCACCGCGAGCTGCCCGCCGGCCAGCCGGGCACGCTGGCGCTGGATCTCACGCAGTCGCCGATGTGCTGGTTTCCCGGCTACCACGGCACGGCCACGCGCGCCTTTGTCGGCAACTACTACCTGACCGGCGATTCCGCCGAACTCAACGACGACGGCAGCATCAGCTTCATCGGCCGCGCCGACGACGTGATCACCACCTCGGGCTACCGGGTCGGGCCGTTCGACGTCGAGAGCGCGCTGATCGAGCACCCGGCCGTGGTGGAAACCGCCGTGATCGGCAAGCCCGATCCGGAGCGCACCGAGCTGATCAAGGCCTTTGTCGTGCTCGATCCGCAATACCGGCCTTCGCCGGAACTGGCCGAGGCATTGCGCCTGCATGTGCGCAATCGCCTGGCGGCCCACGCCTACCCGCGCGAAATCGAGTTCGTGGCCGAATTGCCCAAGACCCCGAGCGGCAAGGTGCAGCGCTTCATCCTGCGCAACCAGGAGGTGGCCAGGGCGCGCGAGGCCCAGGCCGGCGCCGCGGCGGCCTGAGCCCGCCAACGCGTCAGGAAGGCCGGCATACCGCTTCCTATAATGGGGAGGCGGAACCGGCCAGCTTCGGGTCATCGGCAGCGGGCAGGCGCCGCGCCAGGCGTGCCTGCAGGCAGAGGCACGCTCCTTCCCAGCTCCAGACCATCAGGCGAGGCAGACATCATGCAGAGTAGCGAAGCGGTGCTGACGCAGGCGCGCGCAGCATTGGCACATGTGCCTTATCAGGGTCACCACCTCCATCCCGAGATCCAGTTGCGGCTATCCGACGGCGCGGTGATCCTGGAGGGCGAGGTGGCGGACATTGTCGACAAGACCCGCGCGGCCGCCATGGTGCGGCGGGTGGATGGCGTGACCAGCGTGATCGACCACCTGCGCGTGGCCGACGGCGGCATGCACGTGGGTGACGGCGAGCTGCGCGACGCGGTCTGCGAACGCCTGCTCAACGCCATCGATTTCCGCAATTTCAAGATCTGTGCGAAGGTCAAGGGACAGATCGAGTCCATGCGCGAGGCCGTGGGCGAACGCAGCGGCTGGATCGAAGTGGCCGCCAGCAATGGCGTCGTCACGCTCAGTGGCCAGGTGATCAGCCTGTCGCACATGCGCCTGGCCGGCGTGCTGGCGTGGTGGTCGCGCGGTTGCCGCTGCGTCGTCAATGAACTGGTGGTGGCACCGGCCGAGACCGACCGCGACGACGAGATCACCGAGGCACTGATGCTCGTGCTCGAGACCGATCCGTTCGTCGACGCGGGCCGCATCAGCGTACGCACCGAGAACCGCGTGGTGACGCTCGAAGGCTATGCGGCGACCGACTACGCGCGCAAGCAGATCGAGCGCGATGCCTGGTATGTGCACGGCGTGGAGAACGTCGTCAACCACATCGCACTACGCAGCTGAGCGACGGGTTCCTGCCTGATTGCAGCGCTGTCCGCGCGGGCGGCTCCTAACGTTAAGGGCCGCCCGCGCCGGCTACAGCGGCGCAGGCTGTTTCGGGGCCGGTGCGGCTGGTGTCGCAGGCTTCGTCTCGGCGGGCGTTCCGCTATACGCGAAGTACTTCGCCTTGGCCCCCTTGGCCCAGTACGCGACGGTGAAATGCTTGCCGTCGCGGGCGTAAAGCAATTCAAGGCTGCCGTTGGCCGCCGCCCATTCGGCATAGCCGTTTTCGGCATTGGCCTCTGTCTTGCGCCTGGACTCGTAGCGCGCGTCGAGCTTGCTGGTGACGTCCTGCAGCGCCGTGCGCTCGAACGTCAGGCTGACCAGCGCCACGGTGTCTTGGGCATCGCAGTTGACGATCGCCCGGCTCAGCCCCGGCAGGTTGAAGCGTTCGAGATTCCGGATCTCGATGGCGTCGCCGCCAGCCCATTGCGCCTTGCCGGTCGTCAAGCGGTTCGGGCCCGGCGTCAGCCGCGCACAGCGGGTCTTGCCGAGTTCCAGCCCGAGCGGCGCCGCCAGGTTGCCCGGCGGCTCGGCGTGGGCGATGGACGCGCACAGCGCGGCGGCGAACAGGAAAACCTTCTTCATTTGGGGGAATTCTCCGGGCGGGATCTGGAGAGGCTTACGGCGTATCGGTGCGGTCACTTGATAGCTGGCCGGCTTCAGGCCCTGGCGACCACGCTGATGCGCAGCGCCGGCGCGCCGGCGGCGAGCGCCAGCAGGCGGTCGACGTTCGGGTGTGCGCCGGGGCGGTTGCGGGCATCGGCCGTGTGTTCGGCGAACAGTGCCAGGCCATATTCTGCCGCCCTGGCATCCAGCGTGCCGAAGGTTTGCTGCAGGTAGTGATACACGGCCAGCGAGCCCTGCTTGCCCGGCAGGTTCTCGATGCTCGCCGCGACCGCGCCGTTGCCGTCGATCAGGTCGATGCGCGCGACGGCGTCGATTGCGGGCATCTGGGCGAGGTTGTCCTTGAATACAGGGGTGGGCTGGATCACTGAAGCACTCCGTTGGTGGGGTAAAACGGGGCGTATCTTATCCGATCGCAGGCGCGGCCCGGAAGCAGGACGGATCTCCGTGTCCCCGGGGGACGGGGGCGCTACTGCCGATGCCCGGCAGCGGGGGCTTGCGGCTTGCGCGTTGCCGCCATGTGGTGAAAGTACGCGAGCAGGTCCTTGACCTCGGCATCGGGCAGCGTCTGCGGGTCGATCGACGGCATGCGTGCCTCCGGCCACCAGCGCAGCGACTGCGGGTTGCGGATCAGCTGCGCCAGCTTGTCGTCGCCGAGGTATTCGACCGGACTGTAGGGCATGTTCAGGTCCGGGCCAAGGTGGGAGTCGCCCTCGCGGTTCAGGGAATGGCAGGACAGGCAGACCCGCTGGAACGCGGCAAAGCCGCGCATGACCGGCCCGTCGGCGGGCTGGCCCGCGGCTGGCCGGATCGCCGGATGGCGCTCGGCGGGCGAAGCGGCAATGTCGATGCGCTCGATGTTGTAGGTCCAGTAGCTCTCGGTGACCTTGCCGGCACCGCCGGCGGGGCTGGTCCAGACCAGCCGGAACGGCCCGATGCCCTGGCCCTTGAGCCTTGGCCACGGCGCGGCGGGATTCTCCACCGCCAGCCAGGCGCGCGGCTGCGCCTTGCCCTCGGCCATCAGCATGCGCATCGGCAGGTGCGACACATAGCCGTCGGAGGCGGCCGTGGTGGCGCTGCCGTCGGCGGTTGCCGGCAAGCCGGCCAGCAGGGTGGCGAACGGTATGGCCTTGAGGGTGAAGCGCTGCTTCAGGTTCTCGTCGTCGATGCTGATCTCGGTGAGGCGCGGGTCGCGCAAGAGCTGCTCGACGGTCCAGCTGCGCTGTTGTATGCCGGAAGTTATGGTCAGCGTACCGGGGCCACCCGCGGCCGCCGGCCCGGCCAGTGCTGCGATGCCCAGCACCATGGCAGCGGCGCAACCAATCTTGCCCATCTTCCTTGCCAGCCATGCGGTCATGCCTTGGTCTCCTGCGCCGGGGATGGCATGGCCGGCGCACAGGCCTGGCGCGGTGATTCCCGGACAAAGTCGCGCGGGGCCGGACGACCCCGCGGCGGGTCAGACTGTAACCCGCCGCGCGCGCAGACTCAATTGCGTCGGGCGACACGCCGGCGTGCAGAGCTGCCAAGCGCCGGATGCCGGATAAAACAAAGACCGTCCATGGCGGGACGGTCCTTCAAGGCGAGCCGGGCGCAAGGCGCGGCTCGCGTGAAACGGAGCGCGCGGACTGGCGCCGGCTGCTCCGTTCCTCCTGCGCGGCTCAGTGCTGCAGGGCCGCGACCACTCCCCCCATATTGTTGATGGTGTTCGTCACGCTCTTCATGTCGACGTCGGTGCGGGTCGAGGCATCGACCTGCGTGACCGGGGCGAAGATCGTGTTGGGGCTGGCGAACGAGACGCCGCTGCCGTTGGCGATGGCGTTGACGCCGGAGTTCACGAAGATGCTGCCGCCGCGCACGGCGCCCATCTTGGCGTGGTCAAGGTCTTGTTCGAGCGGCAGGTTCTGGATGGTCAAGGACATGATGGTCTCCTGGGCAGGCTGGTATGAGCTGGAAAGGGAAATCAGTGCTGCAGCGCCTGGACGATGCCGCCGACGTTGTTGAGCATGTTGCTGACGGTCTTGATGTCGACATCGGTGCGGGTCGAGGCATCGACTTGCGTGACCGGGGCGACGATGGTGTTCGGGCTGGCGAACGACACGCCCGAGCCGCCGGTGATGGCGTTGATGGCGGAGTTCACGAAGACGCTGCCGCCGCGCACGGCGCCCATCTTGGCGTGGTCAAGGTCTTGTTCGAGCGGCAGGTTCTGGATGGTCAAGGACATGATGGTCTCCTGGGTAGGCTGGTTGGGCTGAACGGGTTGGATCGGCGGATCAGTGCTGCAGGGCCGCGACCATGCCGCCCACGTTGTTGATGGTGTTCGTCACGCTCTTCATGTCGACGTCGGTGCGGGTCGAGGCATCGACCTGCGTGACCGGCGCGAAGATCGTGTTGGGGCTGGCGAACGAGACGCCGCTGCCGCCGGTGATGGCGTTGACGCCGGAATTCACGAAGATGCTGCCGCCGCGCACGGCGCCCATCTTGGCGTGGTCAAGGTCTTGTTCGAGCGGCAGGTTCTGGATGGTGAGGGACATGATGTAACTCCTTGGGGTACTGGGTTTGCTTAGGGTGGTGAGCATCGGGTGTTGCGCTCGCAGGCATATACGCATGGTGTGTGCCAGCACCGGTCCAGGCACCGGAATTCGGAGGCAAGCGTCTGAAAACAAAAAGAAAAATATGAATTCGGTGAAGATGGGAGGGGCTGGCCTGGCCGGCGTGCAGTCTGCCCGGGACCGACACTGCTCCAGCACGTGTCTGCGACGCGCCGACACCCGCCCGGCAGCCGGTGAACGACGAGGCCATCAGGAGGAACGATTCGCCGCCAGCGGACACGAATCAGGACAGGGCCATGGAATGCGTCGACACCGCCCCGGGGCGGGCGACTCACATTTCCCGGCACGACCGATTGGAAGGAGGGTCGACATGAACGCAAAGTCAGAACTGGTTCCCGCCACCGAACTGGCGCAGCGCAACCCCATCCGCTTTCCCAATGAAAGCGCGGAATACCGCCAGGCGCGCAACGCGCTGCTCGCGGAGGAGATCGAATTGCGCCGGCACATTGAACGCGTGGCCGAACAGCGGCGCAGGCTGCCGCCGGGCGGCGAGGTGACGAAGCGCTATACGTTCCAAAGTGAAAACGGTCCGGTCACGCTGGCCGATCTGTTCGGCGACAAGGACACGCTGGTCGTCTACAGCTACATGTTCGGGCCTCAGCGCGAGAAGCCTTGTCCGATGTGCACGTCGATCATGGCATCGTGGGACCACAAGGTGCCGGATATCGAGCAACGCGTGGCGCTGGCGATGGTGGCCCGCTCGCCCATCGACCGGCTGGTGGCCGCCAGGCGGGCGCGCGGCTGGACCAAACTGAAGGTCTATGCGGACGTCGACGGGGATTTCACGCGCGACTATGTCAGTCCAGAGGATGCGGACATGCCGGGTTATACGGTCTTCACGCGCCGGGACGGGAAGATCCGGCATTTCTGGAGTGGCGAGTTGTTCGGCATCCCGCCCGACCCCGGACAGGATCCGCGTGGCGCGCCGGACCTTGACCCGCTGTGGAGCCTGCTGGACACCACGCCGCAAGGGCGGGGCAAAGACTGGTATCCGAAGCTGGAGTATTAGCACGGACGCGCCGCTTGCCGCGCGCGCAGTCTCAGCGTCCATCTCAGCGCAAACAAGGGCCGCCCGTCAAAGGGCGGCCCTTGCGGTGGCGGAGGCAAGGGGCAACGCGGGCGCGCCTCCTCCTCCGCCGGATACAACCTGGTACGGCTCAATGCTGCAGGGCCGCGACGATCCCGCCAACGTTGTTGATGGTATTCGTCACGCTCTTCATATCGACGTCGGTGCGGGTCGAGGCATCGACCTGCGTGACCGGAGCATAGATCGTGTTCGGGCTGGCGAACGAAACACCCGCGCCGTTGGCGATGGCGTTGACGCCGGAGTTCACGAAGATGCTGCCGCCGCGCACGGCGCCCATCTTGGCGTGGTCAAGGTCTTGTTCGAGCGGCAGGTTCTGGATGGTCAAGGACATGATGGTCTCCTGGGCAGGCTGGTTGGGCTGGTTGGGCTGAACGGGTTGGATCGGGATCAGTGCTGCACGGCCTGCACGATGCCGCCGACGTTGTTGAGCAGGTTGCTGATGCTCGACAGGTTGACGTTGGTGCGGGTCGAGGCATCGACCTGGGTGACCGGGGCCACGATGATGTTGGGGCTGGCGAAGGAAACGCCGGAGCCGCCCAGGATCGCGTTGATGCCGTTGTTCAGGAACAAGCTGCCGCCACGGACGGCGCTCATGCTGGCGTGGTCGAGGTCTTGTTCGACGGGCAGGTTCTGGATGGTGAGGGACATGATGTAACTCCTTGGGGTGCTGGTCTGGTTTCGCTTAGAGAGCATCGGGTGTTGCGCTCGCAGTCATATACGCATGGGGTGTGCCAGCTCTCGTCTCAGCCCCGAATCGAGTCGTCAAGTCATTGAAATTAAATAAGAAATCTTGCGAATTGGCACGTCATCCCGCCATTTCAGACCGTGCGCGCTGTGTGGTCGCTCCCAACACATCTGGCCCTCCTGTTTGCGTAGCGACGACACCGGCGACGCCGCGCGTCCGTGGATACCCACATTGACGGTCAATTTCATGTGCGTAAAAATAAATTCATAAATATGAATACCGCGTGGTACTGGCCGGAGGTGGCCGCGCCACGGTCAACGCTGTACTGGAGACATCTGATGAAGCCGAACTTCCGTCGCCGCCTGATGCTCTGTGCCACTGTGCTGGGCGCGATGCCCGCACTGGCCTGGAGCGATACGTATCCGAACAAACCGATCCGGATGGTGGTGCCGTTTGCCCCGGGCGGGGCCACCGACGTGGTGGCGCGCCTGATCTCGCAGAAGCTTGGCGAGGCACTCAAGCAATCGGTGGTGGTGGAGAACCGGCCCGGTGCCAATGGCATCATCGGCACCGATGTCGTCGCGCGCGCCGCACCGGACGGCTATACCTTGCTGCTCAACACGGCTGGGGCGCAGACGCTCAGCCCGCTGATCTACAAGGCCGGCTATGACCCGCTGAAGAGCTTCGAGCCGATTTCGCTGATCAGCAATATCGGCTTCGTGATGGTGGTGCACCCGTCGGTGCCGGCCAGGACCGTGCAGGAATTCGTGGCACTGGCCAAGTCCAGGACCCGGCCGCTGAGCCTGTCGGCGGGCAGCAGCATGATCGAGCTGATTGGCGCCAGCTTCAAGGCGACCGCCGGCACGCCGGACATCGTGAGCGTGTCTTACCGTGGCACCGGCCCGCAGATGCAGGCCGTGGTGGCGGGCGAGGTGGACATGACGATCGACCCGTTCAACTCGATCGCCATGATCAAGGCCGGCAAGCTGCGCCCGCTTGCCGTGCTTTCCGACAAGCGCTCGCCGGCGCTGCCGGATGTGCCGACCATGCAGGAGGCCGGCTATAGCGGCATGGCATTCGGTTCCTGGGCAGGCCTGCTTGCCCCGGCGGGAACGCCGAAGGAAATCATCACGCGCCTGAACAAGGAAGTGACCCGTATCGTGGCGCAGCCCGATATCCGCGAAAAGCTGGCCGCCATCGACTACGACGCCGTGGGCAGCACGCCGGAACAGTTCGCCAGGACCATTGCCGACGACACTGCGCGGTGGAAGAAGATCGTGAAGGAGACGAACTACAAGGCGGGCTCGTAATACCGCCGGGCGCGCACCGGATCGCGCTGATTCGGCGCGGGCCTGCGCCAGGACGAGACCGCCAAGGCACGCCTGCGGCCGGCGGCAGCACGACGTGGCCTACCGCACGCAAGTTGCCATGGCAGCTTGGGCCCCGGCACACCATCGACTAACGTTGAAAGTCCGCATCGCTGCTTCGAGGGCTGACGATGAAGAGACGCAACGGGCGCTTGGGCCTGCTGCTCGTGGCAGCAGTGCCGGCCTTGCTGGCCGGGACGGGCGCGCACGCGTCGGATATTGTCTGCAAGGCTCCCGTGGGCGGTCGGTCGACCCGATGCGATGAGCCCTACGGCATTGGCGTGGGCTGCGAAGGGCGGCCCGATGCGCATGCCGGTGCCCGCAAGGAGCACCTGATCTGCGAGTACACCATGCTGTCGGAGCGCTATGAGCGCATCTATGCCGAACAGCAGAGAATGCTGCGCCAGGGCGCGATGCAGGCCGCCGACATCGCGGCATGGCGTGCCAGGCGGGACGCCTGCGATTCCGTGCGGTGCATGGACGAGGTCTTCCATCAGTTCTGGCGACAGCGCGATGCCATGCCGAAAACGCCGGCCAGGCCGGCCATGGCCCGACAGGGCGTAACGGAGAGCCCGGGCGCGGCAAATCATGTGGCGGCATCGAGGGCACCCGCGCCCGCGCCTGCGCGCGCCATGCCGTCGCAGGGGAGGACCGCATTGCGCGATGCGCCCGGCTCCGCGCCGGGGCTGGCAGCCGCTGGTCCGGTGGTATTCGCCGCCACGGCCGCTCCAGCGGCTCCAGCGGCTCCAGCGGCTCCAGCGGCTCCAGCGGCTCCAGCGGCTCCAGCGGCTCCGGCGGTATCCGCCGCGACCTGGCAGGGAGGCTTGCCTGACGCAAACGCCGCCGCGCTGCCTGTATTCAGTGGCACGCCCGAGCGTCGCGTGAAGGCCTGGCCGGCGCTGTTGCTCGTGGAAAGCCTGGTATCGGGGCTTGCCGTCCTGGGCGTGGGAACGGGCTACATATGGAACCGCAGGCGTGCTGTGCCCCGGGCGGCCGGGATCGCGCAGCGCCGGCAGATTCCGCCGGTCGTGATGATTACGTATGGCCTGCTGTTCCTGAACGCACTGTTGCTGCCGTTCACGCTCGGCCTGCGGTAGGGGTGCCATGGCCCAGATGGCCTGACCTGACAACGCGTCGCCAAAAGTCGGGTCCTCGTAATCTTTTCACATTCCCCTCGAAAAGATTCACTTCTGCTCGCGAGGCACATCGGTCACCCTGACTTTGGAAGAGTGCTACGTCGCGGGGGGGCGCTCGGTGCGCCTCGAGTGGCGCGGGACTTCGGCTGGCTTTTATCCCCGATCTCCTTTTAGAGGAGCTTCACAGATGCTCGCAAAGATCGTGGCGATCTATCGCTATTTCATGTCGGTGGTGCCGTTCCGGCTGACGCCGGCCATCATCAGTACAGTCGTGCTGGTCACGCTGCTGCTGATACCCCCGCCGGCTGGCCTGAAGGCCGACGCCTGGGACCTGGTGGCAATCTTCCTGACCACGATCGTCGCCATCATTCTCAAGGTGATGCCGATTGGCGTCATGGCAATGATGGCGATCGTGATCGTGTCGCTGGCGCAGGTGACCTCGAACTCGTCCAAAGGTGCCATTGCCGATGCCCTCAGCAGTTTCTCGAATCCGCTGATCTGGCTGATCGTTGTGGCGATCCTGATCTCGCGCGGGCTGAAGAAGACCGGGCTGGGCAATCGCATCGGCCTGATGTTCATCGAGCTATTGGGCAAGCGCACGATTGGCATCGGTTATGGGCTCGCGATCTGCGAGCTGGTGCTGGCACCATTCACCCCCAGCAACACCGCGCGCGGCGGCGGCATCGTGCATCCGATCATGCGCTCGATCGCCGGGGCCTTCGACTCCGATCCGGCCAAGGGGACACAGGGCAAGGTCGGCACCTACCTGGCACTGGTCAACTACCACGCCAACCCGATCACCTCGGCCATGTTCGTGACAGCCACCGCGCCGAACCCGCTGGTCGTGGACTATGTGGCCAAGGCCAGCGGGCAGTCGCTGCACCTGAGCTGGACCACCTGGGCGCTATGCATGCTCCTGCCCGGCCTGCTCTGCCTGTTTGTGATGCCACTTGTCATTTACGTGCTTTGCCCGCCGGAGTTGAAGGCGACGCCCAACGCGGTCGACTATGCCAAAGGCGAACTGGCCCGCATGGGCCCGCTCAGCGGCCAGGAGCGGGTCATGATGGGGGTCTTCGCCATGATGCTGGTGTTGTGGGCCAACGTGCCGGCGATGATCCTTGGCCCGGCATACACGCTCGACCCGACCGTGGTCGCCTTTCTCGGCCTGTTCGCATTGATCATTACAGGCACGCTCGACTGGGACGACGTCTTATCGGAAAAGAGCGCCTGGGACACCCTGATCTGGTTCGGCGCCCTGGTGATGCTCGCCGAGCAGCTCAACAAGCTTGGCGTGATTGCCTGGTTCTCGACCAATATGCGCGATGCCATCGTCGCCAGTGGCGTGGGCTGGCTCCCGACAGCCGCCGTACTGGTGCTGGCGTTCGTGTTTTCCCACTACCTGTTCGCGAGTACGACCGCACATATCAGCGCGATGATGCTGGCCTTTCTTACCGTGGGCGTGCAGTTGATCCCGCCACCCTATGTCCCGCCGTTCATGCTGATGATGGCGGCCGGCTCCGCGATCATGATGACGCTGACCCACTACGCCACCGGCACATCGCCGATCATCTTCGGCAGCGGCTATGCGACGCTGGGGCAGTGGTGGCGGGCCGGTGCGGTGATGTGCGTGCTGGAACTGATCATCTTCACCGTGGTGGGTGGCGTCTGGTGGAAGATCCTGGGGTTCTGGTAAGGCGGGAGCCGGCGGTGTGCGGTCCTGCTTGCCGCGGTACCAAGATCGGCTGAACCCTACCGCCCAGGCCACGCGCCCTCATCCCGAATCGACCCGATCGACCCGGTAGCCAGCGCCAGCGCCGCCGCGGCCGACAGCGCGCCGCTGTAGGCGTCGGCCGAGGCGTTCTGCGCCAGCAGCAGCTGGTTCTGCGCAAGGTTGGCTTCCGTCACCGAACCCACGCCTTTTCGATAGGCGGCGAATGCCGCGTCATAGGTGATCCGGGCCGCATCGGCCAGTGCCCGGGCCGCATCATAGGCGGCCAGGCTCGATTCCAGCGCGCTCTGGCTGACCACCACCTGCCGCACCGATTCGTCCTTCGCGCGGGTGAGCCTGGTCGACGCGCTGTCGGCATCGTTGCGTGCCTGCGCCAGCACGGCGGAGCGCAGCCCGCCGTCGTAGATCGGCACCGTGACGCCAAGAAAGACGCTTGCGCCATAGCGGTAGCCATTCAGGTTGACCGTCGGCGGCTGCTGGCCGATCGGCGGTATCGCCGTAATGGCCGAGCCGCCCGAGGCATAGGACGTAAACGCCGACAGGAAGACCTTCGGCATGAAGCCGGCCTCGGCCGCCTGTACGCGGGCCTGGCTTGCGCGTTGCGCCGCATAGGCGCCCAGCACATCGGGGCGCCGCGCGATTGCGGTGTCGACGATCTGCTCGACCGAGCTGCGCAGCGTCGGCGGGAGCGGGCGCAACGGCATCTCCGCGATGCGCGGCCGGGACAGCGGGGAGATCCCTACGGCGTTGACCAGTGCCAGGTAGGCGTCGGTCTCGGCGCCCCTGGCCTGGACCATCGCCAGGTTGGTCTGCGCGCGGTTCTGCGTGGCCTGTGCCACTTCGACCACGGTGCCGATGCCGCGCTGGTAGCGCGCTTTGGCCGCGGCCTGCACCGCGTCGGCGTTGTCCATGGCCTGCTGCACCGTGCCGGCACGCGTGCGCGCGGCCTGGTAGCGGTAGAACGCAACGCTGACGTCGTGGATGATCTTCTGGTGCACGGCGGTGAACGCAATGTTCGCCGCCACCGAAAGCTGTTCCGTGGCTTCGACAATGCCGGAGCGCTCGCCGAAATCGAAGAGCAGCCACTGCAGCGACAGCACGGAGATGGCGCCGTGCGTAGACGCGTTCGCGGCGAGCGGCCCCAGCGCCGTCGATGTGGCGCTGTGCCCGTTCTGGTAGCCGCCCATGGCGGCGGCCGAGATATAGGGCAGGTAGCTGGCCTTGGCGATGCCGGCCGCCAGCGCCGCGTTGCGCGCATCGTTCCAGGCGATGCGCGTCAGCGGGTTGGTGGACTCGGCCAGGTCGATCAGCTCGGGCAGCGTGTAGGCATGCGCGGGATCGAGTGTCGCGGGCGGGGAAACCGCCGCGAGTGCCGGGTTTGCCGGCAGCGTGTAGTCGGATGGCGCGGGTGCCCGCTGGCCGGCGGCCGCGCCCGGCACGATTTCGCCGGATGCGGTGGTGAGCGGCTGCCAGGGCCGGTCGGGCTGCTCCGGTGCCAGATCGAGCGACGATGTCGCGCAGCCGGCCAGCGCCAGCGCCCACAGTGCCAGCGCGGCCAGGGGATCAGGTTTGCGCATGGATGGAGGACGGGGAAGCCGTGTCCAGCGCGTCGGCATGGGACGCGTCGAGTTGGTGGTCGATGATGGCGAGCAGTGCCTGGCGTGCCTCGATATCATGCAGATCGGCCGGCATGGTTTCGGCGGGTGGCGCGGCGTGCAGGGGCGGGCCATCGGCCCTGAGCCGGTTCAGGCGTTGCGCGAGTGCCGGGTCGCCAGGAAAGCGCTCGGCAAGCAGGAATATGGGCGCTGAGATGGCATCGAGCCTGGCCAGCCGTTCGCGATGACTGTCGACCCATTCCGGCGCCGGCCCGACGCTTGCCGGTTCATAGTGGGCCAGGATCAGGTCCTGTGTGATCGTGCCATGCAGGGCCAGTGCGGTCGCGGCGTGCTGGCGCCTTGCCGCGGGCTGCGGCGTGTCGATCAGCGCCTGCCATTGGCCCACCAGCCCCGCCAGTGCCGGCCCGATGCGGCCCGCGATGCTGATCGGCCAGACCCGCGTGAACACCAGGTAGACGACGAGATTGCCGAGCATCACGCCGATCACGCGGTCGCGCGCGATGGTCAGGTCGAAGCCGGGCGCCGGGCCCTGCACCACGCACAGGTAGAACGCGAACGCGATCTGGAAGCCCGCGTAGGCGATGCGTGGCGAGCCCTGCGCCACCCAGGCGGAGACCCATGTCCCGGCGAACACCAGCAGCATCAGGCCGCCTACGGATGACAAGCCGGGAACGACGTACACGATGGCTGCCGTGCCGATCGCCGCGCCGATCATGCAGCCGGCCAGCCGCAGCGAGAGTTTTTCGACGGTCTCCGCCATGGTCCCGAGCGACACCAGGTAGCACGTGATGAAGCACGTATGGATGCCGGGCCAGTTGAGTTGCTGGTAAAGCAGGTAGCAGAACATTGCCGCGCCGGTGGTCTTGAGCGCATAGCGGACATGGTCGGGATTCGTGAAGGCGTCGGCGTTGAGGAAGCCGCCGTGTCCGGTGCCGTTTTCGGCGCCTTTTCCGGATTCCGCTGCCGGCGCCGGTGGGGCTGCCGCGCCGGCATCGGCGTAGCCATTGATCGCGGCGACCAGTTCGCGCACGACAGTCTGCTGCACCGGCGCAAGGTGGTCGGCCAGCGACGCCGGCGGGCCGATTTCGACGGGATAGCCGCCTGCGTCCAGCATGCGGGCCATCTCGTCGAGCGTATCGGCGATGGGCGCTGCGGTTGCCGCCGGCATTGGCGCGCCAGCCCGTTGCGCCACGTCGACGGCCAGCAGGATCGCCATGGTCGATGCCATCGCCTGCTGCAGCGCGCGCAGATCCTGCGCGTTGACCGTGCCTTCGACCCTGGCAAGCCTGAGCCAGCCGGCAACGGGCTGGACGCCGTCGTGCAGCGCTGCATGCAGGGCCTGCGCATTGCCGCTGTGGTCCGCGGTACCGCGCAGGCAGCGTGCGGCCACGCGCAGGCAATGACCCAGGCGATCCGTTGCGAGCCGGCGCGGCGACGGGCCGATCAGCAGGTTGACGACGATGTTCACGCCGATCGGGATCGCCACCATCAGCAACGCGTAGAGCAGCCCGCGCGTAGCGGCTTCGCCGCCGGGCACGAGCCCGAGTTCATCGAGCCCGAAGCCGATGATCATGGCGACGATGGCGCCGATCGGTCGCAGCTTGCTGGCCGATGTCAGGAACAGCATGGCTGCGGACAGCACCGCCATGCACGCCACGCGCAGCATCGGGTCGTCGACGCTGAGGTCGGCGAGCCACATCACCAGCGCAATGACCAGGCTGATCAGCACCAGCGCGGCCGCGCTCATGATGATGCTGGTGGTGCGGTCGGCCCGGTTGATGAAGAAGATGATGTAGGCGGAGATGGCCGCCTCGGGCGTGCCATAGATGCTGGTGACCAGTACCGTCAGCGTGCAGGCCACCGTGATGCGCGTCGCGGCAGCGGTGCGGCCCGGGAGCGGCGCCAGCAGCGCGCCGATATCGGCCAGCCCCAGGCGCAGCTTGTCAGCGGCAGGCTGCGCCATGCCGGATCTCGACCGTTGCGCTCGCGCCCACGCGGGCCAGCGTCTCGGGCGGATCCTCCAGGCGGATCCGCACCGGGAAGCGCCTGGCCACGCGCACCCAGTTCACCGACGGCTGCACATAGGGCAGCGAGCGTGGCAGGTTGAGGCGGTCGGTGTCGGTAATGCCGATGCCGATGCCTTCCACCTTGCCGCGCAGGGCCTGGCCGCGGTCGATCATCGAGTAGACCGTGGCGCAGTCGCCGACATGGATGCCGGCAAGTGCGGTCTCCCGGAAATTCGCCATCGCGAACCATTCGCCGGTATGCACCAGCAGGAACAGCGACTGGTTGGGGATCACGACTTCGCCCGAAAGCACGGTCAGGCCGCTGACGCGTCCGGCATGCGGGGCGCGGACCGTGGTGTCGTCGAGCGCGCGCTGGGCGATCGCCAGCGCCGCCTCGCGCGCGTGCACGGCGGCCGTGGCATCGTCTTCATTGCCGACCGCTTGCGCGGCAGCGGTGCGTTGCGTGTGGGCCTGCCGCAGCGACACGCTGGCATCGCGCTGTGCGACCTGCGCCTGGTCGAGCTGCTGCGCGGGCACGTAGCCGTCAGCAACCAGCGGCCGCAGCCGTTCGACAGTGCGTGCGGTCAGCGCGTAGTTCTGCTCGGCCCGCTGCGTCTGCTCCGACGCAAGCGACGCCGTGGCACGTTCGGTGGAGATCGTGCGACGCCGGGTACCGAGCGCGGCCTGGGCCAGCTCAAGATCCGCCCGCGCCTGCGCGACGGCCAGTTGATAAGGGACGGGATCGATTTCGAACAGTATGTCGCCCTTGGCTACCAGCTGGTTCTCTGCGACGTGGATCTTGGCGATGCGGCCCCCGACCGGCGATGCCACGTGCACCATGTCGGCGTCCAGCGATGCGTCATCGGTCGACGGATAGCGGCTGGTGCGATGGTAGGCGTAGACGGACAGGAGCACGGCCACCAGGACAATGGCCAGCGTGATCAGTTTGCCGCGCTTGGGGCTGCCACGTTCGCCGGCCATTTTCATAGGAGGTGTCCCGTACCCAGTAACCAGACGAGCTCCGCGAGGATGAGGCCGATCGCGGTGTTGACCAGAAGCTGGGCGCGCACGATCTCGGCCCAGCCTGTCGCGACGAAGATCCGATAGGACACGAGCGCCCCCGCGATGCCGGCCAACGCGCTCAGCAGCCAGAGCGGGAAGTACGCGCCGAACAATCCGAATGACGGGGCACCGGCGCAACCATAAAGCGAAGCGGCCAGCGCGAGAAGCGCAAGCGAGCGTGCCATGGAATCAAGGTCGAAATGGTCGCCGTAATATAGCAGCGCCGCTTGCGCGTTGTCCAAGCCACGCCGGGCTGCTGCGGCGGTCCACCCCTGGCGCGGGCAGCATGCGCCGGTGCTCATGGCAAGGTGTGTCCTGCTACAGTCACAGCTGCGGCCATGACCGCGGCAGCCGCCATCGCAGCGGCTACGACAGATCATTTCCTGGGGACACCACAGATGAACCGCAAGGGCTTGCTTGATGCCGCAGACTCCCTCGACGAACTCGCTGCCGGCAGGCAACCCGCGCCGGCCAGGGTGGCGTCCGGCGCCGCCGCGCTGGAACGCTTGCATGCGGACTTTCCCGGCTGGCGCGATGTTGGCGATGCGCTGTTCGGTCTCAAGGCGCTGGCCGGCGGCTGCGCCGTGGATCTGGACGCCAACGGGCGCCAGCGCGCTGGCCGGCTGGCCGATGTCGTGCGCAGCCTGCTCGACCAGATCTGAGCTTGCAGCCGCGGCACCACGCCATTCGCAGTTCAACGGGCCGAGACCGCCGCTGCGCAGTTGCAGCGCAGCACGGTCGTACGATTTCTGATCCTTTTCGGAGGCTTGATGCGAGCGACGGTGGCATCTCGCGTCGCAGCATTTAATCGTAACTGAATGTTACAAACATGACCCATGATGCACAAACTGCTGCGCCACGACGACGAGGTTTGGGTAATTACTTAGGGATCGACTTAGAGCATTTCTTCTAATCTTTGCAGCTCGATGCGGTGCGCCTCTGGCCGACGCGCCGTGGTCGAGAAACCCAACCTCGGTCAGAACGCCATGGCGGCACATGGCGCCTTTCTGGCCGGTCGCTCTCAAGGAGAACCCACGCATGTCCGCCTTTACGTCTGATCAGTTTGCGGCGCTCCACAAGACCAACCTGGCCAATCTGGCCATGATGTCCAAGTCGACCATCGACGGCTTCCAGAAATTAACCGAGCTGAATCTCCAGACCGCCAAATCCGCGCTGACCGAGGGCCAGGAGAGCCTGAAAGCCGTGCTGGCGGGCAAGGACCTGAGGGACGTGCTTGCCGTGCAGGGCAGCGTGGCCCAGCCCGTGGCAGAGAAGGCCATTACGTATGCGCGCCAGGTGTGCGAAATCGCCACGCAGGCGCAGGCGGAGCTGGCCCGAGCGGTGGAAGAGCAATACGAACAGCATCACCGCAATCTGCAGGCCTTTGTCGACACCTTCGTAAAGAATGCACCGGCCGGATCGGAAGCGATTTCCGCGCTGCTGCAGTCGACGGTTGACGCGGCCGGCAACACCTATCGCTCGGCTCAGGCAGTCTCGAACCAGATGACCGAGTTCGCGCGCGGCAACCTTGCCGCCAGCGCGGCCGCGGCAGGCAAGGCGGCTTCCGCCAAGGCCTGACCTGGCGCCGGCATGGCCGGCGCCACATTGGGCAGGGCAGGCCGGCAGCGCCTGCCCTGCCTGGCATGACTCCCTCCCGGCACGCTATCGCGTTGCCCTGGCCACGGGATTGCACTGCGAGGTGACCGTGGCGCGCCGCCTGCGTCGGCGATCCTTCCGCCATCCCCATCGAGTTCCGCCACGCCGCACGCTGGCGTGAAGGGGGCGTTCTCCTGACGACGGGCTGAGCGAAAAATTTCAGATCGTCCTCGCGAACATTCACTACGGCTTTGGAAGGGGTTGCCATAAATTCACTGGAGACATTGCGCCGGATGAGCGGTGTGCAATGGCCTGTCTGCCGTTCGCCCAGCAAGGATAAGGAGAACAAGAGATGAAACTGAGAACGCTCTTCGTCCAGGCATCGCTCGTGGGCCTTGCCGCCTGCAGCAGTGCGCCGCCAACCGCCTCCGGTTCGGCCGCGGGCCCGTCAGCCGGGACTCCCGCGCCAGCACCGGCGCCGGCGCCGGCGGCCAGCGCGCAACCGGCAGCGAACGCGGTCGACCCGGCAGCGATCCAGGCGCTGAATAACATGGGCAAGTATCTGCAGTCACTCAAGGCGTTCGAGGTCGTCATCGACTTGTCCGGCGAGCGCGTGCTGGCCGACGGCCAGAAGCTGCAGCACACCGCGACGGCCGACCTCGATGTCGCGCGCCCGAACAAGCTGCGAGCCCAGATGCGCAGCGCGCGTTCCCAGCGTGAGCTGATTTACGACGGCACAACCGTGACGCTCTATACACCGGCGCAGAAGTCTTACTCCCAGGCACCATTCAAGGAGAACCTCGGTGCGCTTGCGGAGCGCCTGCGGGCGCGGTTCGGTGTCGAGATCCCGTCCGCCGACCTGTTCCTGTGGGGCACCGATGCCGCCCCGCTCGATAATATGCAGTCGGCCATGAACGCAGGTCAGGACATCATTGGCGGCGAGATCTGCGACCACTACGCGTTTCGCCAGGGCGAGATCGACTGGCAGATCTGGATTGCCGCCGGCGGCCGGCCGCTGCCGCGCAAGCTCGTCATTACCAATCGCGGCGACGAGGCGCGGCCGCAGTCGGTCACGCTCTACAAGTGGAACCTGAATCCGCGGCCCGGCAGCTCGGCCTTCGCCTTCAAGCCGCCGCCGGGAACCAAGCAGGCCGAGTTCGTCCCCCTCAAGTCCCGGTAAAGGAGCGACGCCATGAGACACGCATTCGGAAAGCGCTTCGCGGCGGGCACGGCCGTGCTGGTTCTGGCAACGGCGGGATGGACGCCGGCGGCTGAGGCAATCGGCGGCGGACGCGCGGCAGCTGCCCAAGCCGGCGGTGGTGGTGCTCGTCAGGCAGGCGGCGGTGGCGGCGGCGCCAGGCAGGTGGACAACCAGCGCGCCGACGCACGGACCAACAACGTGCGCAGCACGAGCGTCAACAACGTCAATGCCAGCCGCAATGTCAATGTCAATTCAAACCGCAACGTCAACGTCAACGTCGAGTCACACGGCGGCTGCTGCGGCTGGGACAACGACTACCACCCCGTGGCGACAGCCGCCGCCGTTACCGCCACAGTCGCTGTGACTTCGGCGGTGATCGGCTCCATGGTGCGCACGGTGCCGCCGGGTTGCGTGCCGGTCAACTACGCGGGCATGGTCTACCAGCAGTGCGGAACCACGTGGTACCAGCCGCAGGGATCGCAATACGTGGTGGTGAATCCCCCGTATTGACAGGGGCCAGGGGCGAAGGTGCCGGCGCGCGGGTCGATGGCCTATGCCGAGACCAGCGCGCAAAAGCGCTCCAGGTCGATATTGCCGCCGCTGATCAGGATGCCCACGCGCTTGCCCCGGAGCGCGTCCTTGTCCTGCAAGGCCGCCGCCAGGCTCAGGCAGCCCGTGGGCTCGACGACCATCTTCATGCGCGAAGCATAGAACTTCATCGCCTCGACGAGCTGGGCATCGGACGCGGTCAGGATGTCGTCGACATCGCGCCGGATGATGGCGAACGTGTACTGGCCCAGATGCTGGGTCTGCGCACCATCCGCGATCGTCTTCGGGGTATCGATGTGGACGATCGAACCGCTGCGGAACGATTGCTGGCCGTCATTGCCCGCTTCGGGCTCCACGCCATAGAGTTTGCATTGCGGTGCCAGCGCGCGTGTCGCGAGCGCCGTGCCCGACAGCAGGCCGCCGCCGCCGAGCGGGCAGAACAATGCGTCGAGCGCGCCGGTTTCCTCGAACAATTCCCGCGCCGCAGTGCCTTGTCCGGCCAGTACGTCCGGGTGGTCATACGGCGGAATCAGCGTGTATCCATGTTGCTCGGCCAGGCGGCGCCCGATCGCCTCGCGGTCTTCCGTGTAGCGGTCATAGATCACGACGTTGGCGCCATAGCCCTTGGTGGCCGCCACCTTTGCCGCGGGCGCGTCATGCGGCATCACGATCGTGGCGGGAATGCCCAGCAGCCTGGCCGACAGTGCGATGCCCTGCGCGTGGTTGCCCGACGAGAACGCCACCACGCCTGCGCGGCGTTGCTCCGCGCTGAACTTCGACAAGGCGTTGTAGGCGCCACGGAACTTGAAGGCGCCCATGCGCTGGAAGTTCTCGCACTTGATGAAGACCTCGGCACCAAGCATGTCGTTCAGGGTGCGCGAGGTATTGACCGGCGTGCGATGGGCGACGCCTTCGAGCCGCCTGGCGGCGGCCTCGACGTCTGCGTAGGTGGGGAGATCCAGTGTGGTCATGGGAGGGTCCGTTCAGCCAGTGGATGAAGGTCCGGGCTCGGTCCTGCAGGGCCGGCCCAGTCAAGTCGAACACTGTAATGTCTGTTCTTGCCGCATGCAAAGCCGGCCGTGCACATAGGTCTGCAACGACGCCAAGTAGCGCTTGCGCCGGTTTATGCTGGTTTATGCCGCGCATCGGCCTGCATGTGGCCATGCGGGAGCGGGGACGCCGATATCGCATGCTAGGATGAACCCTTCCGCAGCCGCCGCCCCATCGGCCATGACCACCCTTTACGCGACCCTCGGCGTCGAGTCCGACGCTACCCTGGACGAGATCAAGCGCGCCTACCGCCGTGCCGCCATGAAATGGCATCCCGACCGCAACCCTGGCCGCGAGGCCGAGGCGCATGCGGCATTCCAGGACATCCGCGACGCCTACGCCATCCTTTCCGACGACGAACAGCGACGCGTGTACGACGAGGTGTTCGAGCAGGAAATGCGCCGCTGGCAGGCCGAGCATGCGGAGCAGGAAGCGCAGGAGCAGGCGGCGCAACGCGAAGCCCAGCGCGCCGCGCAGGAGCACTACGAGAAAATGGTTGCCATCGCCATGCGCTTTGCCGACGACGGCCACAATCGCGACGTGCTCTTCGGCGTGCTGCTGGGCCAGGAGTGCGAGGCTGAACTCGCCGCGCGCATTGCGGACAGCGTATGGGCCTTGCAGGTATCGCGCAGGGCACACGCGCAGGCAGCGCAGGCGTCGGATGATGGCGTGCCAGAGGAGCCGGCGGAGCCACAGGCCGAAGACACCAGGCGCGCCAACCGTCACCCGGGCACGTTCGAGTCGTTCTGGCACGGCTTGTTCGGCATTCGTACCTGAGACCGGCCGGCCACCGGATCCGGAACGCTGTTCCGGACATTGCCCGCGCATTTCACCAGCCTGTTCAAGGATGACCGATGGATATTGGAATCCTCCTCGCACACCCCTGGTTCGGTACATGGGCAGCGGCCGTGGCCGCCGTGTTCGTCGCGCTGATCGCGCATCGCCTCGGCGGCCTGGTACTGCTGCGCGTGACCCGGCCCGCGGCCGTGCTGCATGCGATCGTCAGGAAAGCCCGCGTGGCGTCGGGCGTCGTGTTGCCGCTGCTCGCCTTGCAGACCGTGTGGCAGGCGGCGCCGGACGCATTGCCCTGGATCGACAGCCTGCGCCACCTCAATGGCCTGCTGATAATCGCCGCGACGACATGGCTGGTGGCCCGGATCATCGCCGGCTTTGCGCAGGGCGTGATGGACCGGCACCCGGTCGACGTGGCCGACAACATGGGCGCGCGGCGCATTCATACGCAGACACGCGTGCTCTCGCGCATTGCGATGACGCTGGTCACGGTGATGGGCGCGGCCATGCTGCTGATGACGTTTCCCGGAGCGAGGCAGGTCGGGGCGAGCCTGCTTGCTTCGGCCGGCGTGGTCGGGCTGATCGCGGGCTTCGCGGCCAAGCCGGTGTTCAGCAATATGATCGCGGGGCTGCAGCTCGCGTTGACGCAGCCGATCCGGCTCGATGATGTGCTGATCGTCGAGGGCGAGTGGGGCCGCGTGGAGGAAATCACGGGGACCTACGTCGTGCTGCGGCTGTGGGACGAGCGCCGGCTCATTGTCCCGTTGCAGTACTTCATCGAGAAGCCGTTCCAGAACTGGACGCGCAACAGCGCGCAGATCATGGGCTCGGTCTTTTTCCACGTCGACTATGGCATGCCGCTGGCACCGCTGCGCAAGGAACTCGAGCGGGTGGTGCACGCCGCGCCGGAGTGGGATCGGCGGTTTTTCAACCTCGTCGTCTCCGATGCCACCGAGCGTACGATGCAGCTTCGCGTGCTGTGCACCGCTGCCTCGTCGGGGCTGGCGTGGGACCTGCGCTGCAGGATCCGCGAGGCGCTGATCGACTTCATGCAGCGGGAGTTCCCCCAGCACCTGCCGCGCCTGCGCTTCGAGCGCGATACCGAGGCCCAGGCCCAGGCCGGCATGCCGGCCGCGGTATTCAGCGAGGCCTGAGCGCCATGCGCCGATGGTTCATGGTTTGCGGCTGGCGTTGGCGGCTTTTGCCTTCCACTCCCGGAACACCGTGTCCAGGCATGAGGCGGACTGGCAGCCGTCGCGCTTCGCGCGGAAGGCGGTGAGTTCCGCTTCAGTCAGTTGCCCGGCCTTGAGCAGGCGTTGCTGCTCCGCAAAGATGCGCTGGTAGCCCATCGAGAACAGCGCGGATTCGCAGATCAGGCGGTGCGACGGCATCTGGCTGGCCGGCGCCGCCGCAGGATCGCAGTCGATATCCGTGGCACGGGCATGGCCGGATAGCGCGAGACCGGCGGCAGTCAGGAGGGGCAGGGCGTGGCGGAGCGGGCGAGGCATGACAGGGACTTGGAAGCGGCCCGCCATGGTAAAGCCAGGACGGATGCAGTGAGAGCGGCGCGACGGCGGATTGAACCGTTGCGCCGGCACGGGCACGCGGTCCGGCTCAGGACGCCGCCACCACGCCGCAGGCAATCCGTCCGCCCGAATTGCCCGTCGGCTGCGTCTTGTAGTCGTCCGGATCCTTGTGCACGACCACGGCGCGCCCGATGACGCCATTCGGGCCGGTGCCCACGCTCAGGTCAGGCAGCAGGAAACTCGCGCGCGCATTGCCGTTCGCATCCGCCGTCAGGTTGTTCATGTCGCCGGCGTGGTGGTCGGGCATGTTCATCTGTCCGTGCGGCTTGCCGGCCGGGTTGAAGTGGCCGCCTGCGGTCATGGCGTCGGGTGCCGAGCAATCGCCCTTTTCATGCACGTGGAAGCCATGCGTGGTGTTGGGCGGCAAGCCGGTGACCGACGCCACCATCATCACGCCGCCGCTCTGCTGCGTGAAGGTGACAGTGCCGCCGGTGTTCGTGCCGCTCTTCGGCTCTAGCGTCGCGGTGGCCTTGGCGCCGCCGCTGGTGGTCCCCGTGCCGGCGCAGCCCGCCAGGGTCATCGCTACCGCTGCCGTGGCCGCCAGGCCGAAAAGTACGCGTTTCATCCGAACCCTCCCTTTGATGTTATTGCGGAAGAAACAACAGTATAGGATGCGACGCTTACGCAGGGGTGCTGATTGAGCTACTTGACTGGACAGGTCACGCGGCCATCTGCGAGACCGGGCCTTTCTGCGCCGCGGCGCCGAAATGGGGATGCCGTCCGAAAATGTCAGCGACCCAGTCGACGAAGACCCGGACCTTGGCCGACAGGTGGCGATTCTGCGGGTACATGGCCGAAATCGGCAGCGCTTTGGTCTGCCAGTCACTCATGACTTCGACCAGCCGCCCGCTGGCCACGTAGGGTTCCGCCATCACGCGCGACAGGCAGGCGAGTCCGTGGCCGCCCAGCGCGCATTCCACGTAGATATCACCGTCGTTCGTCGAGATGGCGGAGGGCAGCAGGATCTCGGCATGCTCGTGGCCCCGCGCGAGGTCCCATGGCCACTCGCGTCCGTTGCGGTTGGACAGGTAGTTCACGGCCTTGTGCTGGGCCAGGTCGGCCAGTTCGTGCGGCGTGCCGAAGCGGTTGAGGTAGATCGGCGACGCGAAAAACGCCAGCTTGAGCTCGCCGACGCGCCGCGCCACCATGGATTCGTCCACCTCGCCAACGCGCAGCACCACGTCGACCCCTTCCTGCAGCAGGTCGATCGGCTTGCCGTTGATGGTGAGGTCGAGCTTCAGTTCCGGATAGCTCGTGAAGAAATCGTGCAGGTTCGGGATCAGCGCGAGCCGTGCCAGTGCGGCCGTGGTGTCGACCGACAGGGTGCCCTTGGGAGAGTTGTTATGGCGCGTCAGTGACTGCTCGGCTTCTTCCACGTCGGCCAGGATGCGCACGCACCGTTCATAGTAGGCCGCGCCGTCGCTGGTCACGCTGATGCGCCGCGTGGTCCGGTGCAGCAGCTTGACGCCAAGATGGGTTTCCAGGTTCTGGATCAGGCGGGTGAGGGTGGCCTTGGGCAGGTCGAGCGAATCGGCGGCACGCGCGAAGCTGCCCATGTCGACCACCCGGGTGAAGGCCTGCATTGAGACGAGACGATCCATGATGAGCTTCCGACGAAGGTTTCCTGACTGCGCGCCGAACGGGCAACCGGACTGGCTGGTTGAGAGACTGAGGCCTGGAGGTTGTGCCGGTCGGCCGCCATGGCAGGCTTGCCGACCCGTGGACTGGGCGCTGGCCGGCTGCCCCTGGCAGGAGGTGCGCAGCCGCGAAAGCGGGAGTGAATCACATTTCCCAAGACCTTGTCATGCGTGGGGTCTCAGCGGGCCGATTATTCCAAACACGGAACAGTGCATTGGCTATCTCTCGCTTTATCCCATCGGCGTCAATCACCATAATCCGTTCCATCGCAACACATCATAGGCGCGCTGGCGATTTTCAGCACGCCGGACCGGTGCCCATGCCTCAGTCGACCAGCCAACGCTCTCCCGCCGCCCCGCCGGCCAATGGCAACGGGCAGGCACGCGTCGTGGAACACACGGTGGCAAGCGGCGCGCGCGAGATTTCGGTGTGCGTCTGCTATCCGCCCGGCTATCCCGCGCCGGCCGCCGCGGGCGCTGCGCTGCTGCCCTGGCTGGTGTACCTGCACGCGGGCGGCTTCGTGGACGGCGGGCTCGAGAAGACGCGTCAACTGGTGCAGGCGCTGGCGGCATCGGTGCCCGCGGTGGTGGTGACGCCGGCGTATTCGCTGGCGCCGGACCACCCGTTTCCGGCCGCGCCCGAAGACGCGTACAGCACCGTGGAATGGGTTCTGCGCAACGCGCGCCGGCTGAAAGTCGACAAGACGCGCTTTGCGCTGGTCGGCGAAGAGGCCGGGGGCAACCTGGCGATCGCCCTCTCGCAGATGCTGCGCGACCGCTGCGCCGCGCAGCCGCGCGGGCAATGGCTGATCCGCCCGGTGACGGACCCGTGCCTGCAGCACGCGTCATGCACGGGCGCGGGCGGCGGCCAGGTGCCGCTGGAAACCCTGCAGCGGCTGGCCTGCAACTATCGCGAATACCTGCCGACGCCGGCCGCCAGCGTGCATCCGTATGCCGCGCCGGCGCTGGCCTCGCGGCTGGCGGGGCTGCCAGCCACGCTGGTGCAGGTCGCTGAAGTGGATGCGCTGCGCGCGGAAGGCGAAGCCTTCGCGGGGCGCCTTGCCAAGGCCGGGGTGCCGGCCGAGGCCATGATCATGCCCGGCGCCTGTGGCGACGGCGTGGAAGAGACCCACGAGGATTGTCAGTCGTGGGTCGACGAAGGTGCGCGGTTCCTGCGGCGATGTCTGGCCGCGGCCGACGACACCTCGACCCGGCGCGAAAGCCGGCCCTGAAGAGGACCCGGAGCGAGCCTGCCGGCTGAGGCCTTCCGGGTAAAACCGCCAGCCGGTACTGATGCCGCCAAGACGGACTGCGCGGCATCCGGCAAACAGTCTTGCTGATCTGTCCGACATGGTCCGGACCGCATTTCGCGGCCCGGTGGGCGGCGTTCGCGCTTTTGCTTTCCCAGTTGAAGAAAACCCGCAACAGGAGTGAAGAAAAATGAGTATCCAGAATCGACGCACGTGGATCGCGATTGCCATCGTGATCGTCCTGGGCGCCGGCGTCGCCACCTCCATGCTCCGGCCGTGGCATGGCGGCGAGGCGCATGCCAATACGCCGCCGCCGGCCCCGGCCATTGAAGTAGCGAGCGTGGTCGGCAAGACCATTACCGAGTGGGACGAGTTCTCGGGCCGCATCGAAGCGGTGGATCGCGTGGAAATCCGTCCGCGCGTGTCCGGCACGATCGAAACGGTGCATTTCCGCGAAGGCTCGATCGTGAAGAAGGGCGATCCGCTCTTTACGATCGACCCGCGTCCCTACGCCGCCGAGGTAGCCCGCGCCGAAGCCGCGCTGGCCGCGGCGCAGGTGCGCGCCTCGCACGCGCAGACGGAAAAGGCCCGCGCCCAGCGCCTGCTCGACGACAACGCCATCTCGAAGCGCGAATTCGACGAGCGCATCAACGCGGCCAGCGAACTGTCGGCCGACGTGCGCGGGGCGCAGGCGGCACTGGAGGTGGCGAAGCTGAACCTGAGCTATACGCGCATCGTGGCGCCGGTCGCGGGCAAGGTGTCGCGCGCGGAGCTCACCGTGGGCAACCTCGTGGCCGCCGGCGCGGCGTCGCCGCCGCTGACCACGGTGGTGTCGGTCTCGCCGGTCTACGCCAGCTTCGAAGTGGATGAGCAAAGCTACCTGCGCTACACCGCGCCGGGCGCTGGCGGCGGCAAGGACGGCCTGCCGGTATTCCTGGGCCTGGCCAACGAGGACGGCAATCCGCATGAGGGCAAGATCCATTCGGTCGATAACCGGCTCGATACGCGCAGCGGCACCATCCGCGTGCGCGCCGTGTTCGACAACGCGGACGGGCGCCTGCTGCCGGGCCTGTATGCGAAGGTCAAACTCGGTGGCGGCGCGCCGCACGACGCCGTGCTGATCAACGACCGCGCCGTCGGCACCGACCAGGGCAAGAAGTTCGTGCTGGTGGTCGACCAGGCCAACAAGCTGACGTATCGCGAGGTGGACCTCGGGCCGACCTATGAAGGGCTGCGCGTGATCCGCAAGGGCCTGAAGCCGGGCGAGAGCATCGTCGTGAACGGCCTGCAGCGCGTGCGCCCCGGCGACACGGTGGCGCCGAAACCGGTGTCGATGGCGTTCCGCAGCGAGCTGGAGCCGCGGCCATCCGCGCCTGACCGCAAGCAGGCGTCCGCCGAGGCGCAAGGCAAGCCGGTGAGCTAAGCAGGCCCGGAAGCCCCGCCACAGACAGTCAATCGCATTTGCTTCCCCTGATGTGCATGGCGCCCGCCACGGCGGGCCGCCAGGGGGGCTTCTTGCCGAAAACAGGCCGAGAACCAAGATGAATCTCTCGAAATTCTTTATCGACCGTCCCATCTTCGCGGGCGTGTTGTCGGTGCTGATCTTCCTGATCGGCGCCATCTCGATGTTCAAGCTGCCGATTTCGGAGTACCCGGAAGTGGTGCCGCCGTCGGTGGTGGTGCGCGCGCAGTTCCCGGGCGCCAATCCGAAGGTGATCGCCGAGACTGTGGCCACGCCGCTGGAAGAACAGATCAACGGGGTCGAGGACATGCTCTACATGAACTCGCAGGCCAACAGCGACGGCTCGCTCACGCTGACGGTGACGTTCAAGCTGGGCACCGACCCGGACAAGGCCCAGCAGCTCGTGCAGAACCGCGTGTCGCAGGCCGAGCCGCGCCTGCCCGAAGACGTGCGCCGCCTGGGCATTACCACCGTCAAGAGTTCGCCCGACCTGACCATGGTGGTCCACCTGGTCTCGCCGAACGACCGCTATGACATGACGTACCTGCGCAACTATGCGCTGATCAACGTGAAGGACCGCCTGGCGCGGATCCAGGGCGTGGGCCAGGTGCAGATGTTCGGCTCGGGCGACTACTCGATGCGGGTCTGGCTGAATCCGGACAAGATCGCCGAGCGCAACTTGTCGGCATCGGACGTGGTCAAGGCCATCCGCGAGCAGAACGTGCAGGTGGCGGCGGGTGTGATCGGCCAGTCGCCGTCGCTGCCGGGCACCGACCTGCAACTGTCGGTGAATGCGCAAGGCCGACTGCAGACCGTGGAGGAATTTGGCGACATCATCGTCAAGACTTCGCCCGATGGCGTTGTCACGTACCTGAAGGACATCGCGCGCATCGAACTCGGCGCGTCGGAATACGCGCTGCGTTCGCTGCTGGACAACAAGTCCGCCGTGGCACTGCCGATCTTCCAGTCGCCGGGTTCGAACGCCATCCAGATCTCGAACGACGTGCGCAAGACCATGGCCGAGCTCAAGCAGAACATGCCGGAAGGCGTGGACTACAGCATCGTCTATGACCCGACGCAGTTCGTGCGCCATAGCATCGAGGCCGTGGTCCATACGCTGTTCGAAGCCATCGCGCTGGTGGTGCTGGTGGTGATCCTGTTCCTGCAGACGTGGCGCGCATCGATCATCCCGCTGCTGGCGGTGCCGGTGTCGATCGTTGGCACGTTCGGGCTGATGCATGCGTTCGGTTTCTCGATCAACGCGCTGAGCCTGTTCGGGCTGGTGCTGGCGATCGGCATCGTGGTGGACGACGCGATCGTGGTGGTGGAGAACGTCGAGCGCAACATCGAGGAAGGGCTGTCGCCGAAGGAGGCCACCTACAAGGCCATGCGCGAAGTCAGCGGCCCGATCATCGCGATCGCGCTGACGCTGATCGCCGTGTTCGTGCCGCTCGCCTTCATGACCGGCCTGACCGGCCAGTTCTACAAGCAGTTCGCGCTGACCATCTCGATTTCGACGATCATCTCCGCCTTCAACTCGCTGACGCTGTCGCCGGCGCTGTCCGCGCTGCTGCTGCGCGGGCATGACGCGCCCAAGGACTGGCTCACGCGCGGCATGGACCGCGTGCTCGGCGGCTTCTTCGCGCGCTTCAACCGCTTCTTCGGCCGCAGCTCCGACAACTATGGCCGCGGCGTGAAGGGTGTGATCCGCCGCAAGGGGTCGGTGTTCGGCGTCTACGCGGTGATGCTGCTTGCCACCTGGGGCATCTTCCAGATGGTGCCGAAGGGCTTCGTGCCGGCGCAGGACAAGCAGTACCTGGTGAGCTTCGCCAAGCTGCCCGACGGCGCCACGCTGGACCGGACCGAGGACGTGATCCGCCGCATGTCGGAGATCGCGCTCAAGCATCCGGGCGTGGAATCGGCCGTGGCCTTCCCGGGCCTGTCGATCAATGGCTTCACCAACAGCCCGAGTGCCGGCATTGTGTTCGTCACGCTGGATCCGTTCGAGAAGCGCAAGGGCAAGGAGCTGTCCGGCGGTGCGATCGCCGCGGACCTGAACAAGCAGTATGGGTCGATCCAGGATGCCTTCATCGCGGTGTTCCCGCCGCCGCCGGTACAGGGCCTGGGAACGATCGGCGGCTTCAAGATGATGATCGAGGACCGCGCCGCGCTCGGCTATGACGCGCTGTTCGACGCCACCAATGCCTTCATGGCCAAGGCGCGCGCCACGCCCGAGCTGGCCGGCATCTTCAGCAACTACCAGGTGAACGTGCCGCAGCTCGACGTGCAGCTCGACCGCACCAAGGCCAAGCAGCTCGGCGTCCCGGTGACAGACGTGTTCGATACCCTGCAGACCTATCTTGGCTCGTCCTACGTGAACGACTTCAACAAGTTCGGCCGTACGTACCAGGTCAAGGTGCAGGCCGACGCGCAGTTCCGCCAGCATGCCGAGGACATCCTGCAGCTCAAGGCGCGCAGCGCCAGCGGCGAAATGGTGCCGTTGTCGTCGATGGTGAAGGTCAGGCAGAGCTTCGGTCCGGACAGCGTGAGCCGCTACAACGGTTTCACTGCTGCCGACATGAACGGTGGCCCGGCCCCGGGCTTCTCGTCGGGCCAGGCCCAGGCCGCCGCCGAGCGGATTGCCGCGGAAACGCTGCCAAAGGGCATCGGCTTCGAATGGACCGAGCTGACCTACCAGGACATCCTGGCCGGCAACGCGGGCGTGTGGATCTTCCCGCTGTGCGTGCTGCTCGTGTTCCTGGTGCTGGCCGCGCAGTATGAAAGCCTGACGCTGCCGCTGGCCGTGATCCTGATCGTGCCGATGAGCCTGCTGGCCGCCATGACCGGCGTGTGGCTCACGCGTGGGGACAACAACATCTTCACGCAGATCGGCTTCATCGTGCTGGTCGGCTTGTCGGCGAAGAACGCGATCCTGATCGTGGAGTTCGCCCGCGAGCTGGAACACCACGGCCGCACGGTGGTGCAGGCAGCGATCGAAGCCAGCCGCCTGCGCCTGCGCCCGATCCTGATGACCTCGTTCGCTTTCATCATGGGCGTGGTGCCGCTGGTGGTGTCGACCGGCGCCGGTGCGGAAATGCGCCATGCGATGGGCGTGGCCGTGTTCGCCGGGATGCTCGGCGTGACCTTCTTCGGGCTGTTCCTGACGCCGGTGTTCTATGTGGCGCTGCGCCTGCTGGCCACGCGCAAGCAGCGCCGCGAGGCCCTGGCAAACGATGCATCGGCCTCGCGCGCCGTGCCGTCCGCAGAGTGATGGTGACCAAGATGAATAACGTGATGACGCAATACCTGCCGAGGCTTGCCACGCTGGCTGCCGCGCTGGTGCTCGCCGGCTGCTCGCTGGCACCGGTCTACAAGGTGCCCGAGACGCCCACCGCAGCGACCTTCAAGGAGGCCGATGCCGCTGCCGCAGAAGGCGCGCAATGGAAGACCGCCGCGCCGGCCGAAGGCCAGCATCGCGGCGACTGGTGGAAGATCTTCGGCGATGCCGAGCTGGACCGGCTGATCGACGCGGCCAACACCTATAACCAGGATCTCGCCGCCGCGGCGGCGCGGCTGAAGCAGGCGCGCGCGCTCACCGGCGCCACTGAAGCCGACCTGTATCCGCAACTGAGCGTCGGCCTGGACCCGACGCGTTCGCAGCCGTCGGCCGCGTCGCAGGGTTTGCCGGACGGCACGCGCGTGGCGCCGCAGACCGTGCTCAGGGCACGTGCGTTTGCCAGCTACGAGCTCGACCTGTTCGGCCGCGTGGCCAACAGCGTGAACGCCGCGCGCGCCGAAGAGAAGGGTGCCGAGGGCCTGTACCGCTCGGTGCAACTGGCGCTGCAGGCCGACACCGCGCAAGCGTACTTTGCGCTGCGTACGCTGGATAGCGACCGCGAGCTGCTTCAGGCGACGATCAAGCTGCGCGAGGATGCGCTGACGCTGCTGCGCAAGCGTTATGAGGCCGGTGAGACCACCGATCTCGATCCGGCCCGCGCGGAAGCCGAGCTGGGCACGGCGCGCGCCGATCTGGCTGCTACCGAGCGCCGTCGCGCCAACCAGGAGCACGCGCTTGCCGTATTGACCGGTGTGTCACCGTCGCAGTTCGGACTGGAAGCGAAGTCGCTGAGCACCACGCCGGTGGCTGTGCCGGCCGGCTTGCCGTCCGAGCTGCTCGAGCGCCGTCCCGATATCGCTGCCGCCGAACGCCAGATGGCGGCGGCCAATGCCCGGATCGGCGTCGCGAAGGCGGCCTTCTTCCCGCGTATTTCGCTGTCGGCGCTGTTCGGCTTCGAGTCGTCGGATCTATCGAACCTGTTCAAGTGGTCATCGCGCACGTGGGCGCTCGGACCACTGGTGGGTTCGACGATTGCGCAGACCGTGTTCGACGGCGGGCGCAACAGCTCGAACCTGGCAGGCGCCCGTGCCGCGCACGAGGAGAGCGTGGCGAGCTACCGGCAGACCGTGCTGGTGGCGTTCCGCGAAGTCGAGGACAGCCTGGCCGACGTGCGCTGGCTCAGCCAGCAAGCCACGGCGCTGGACAGCGCGCTGGCCGGTGCGAAGCGCGCCCAGCGCACTTCCCGCAGCCGCTATGACGCGGGAGCAGTGGACTACCTGACCGTGATCGACGCGGACCGCACGGTGCTGCAATCGCAACGCGATGCCAACGTGGTGGCGGGCTTGCGGGCCGCGGCGACGGTGGCGCTGGTGCGCAGCCTTGGCGGAGGATGGGGGCCGGCGCCGGAAGCGGTGGCGACCGTGCCGGCAGCTTCGCTGGCTTCCGCGCCCTAGGGCTGCGGCAGGTGGCGGAGGCTGGCGGGAGTGGCGCGATGCAAACGGTTCGCTACACTGAAGGCATTGCGCCACGCACCCGGACCTGCGCGGGCCCCCGCCTCCATGCCCCGACACACGACGCTGTTCTGGATTCTGATTGCAGCGGCCACAGGCGCCGCGGCCTTGTTCGTGCCGCTGCCCTGGACCGACACCACGCGCATCGACAATGAGGTGGTGATTGCCCGGCCGCCGGCCGCAGTGTTCGACTACGTGTCCACACCCGGTAACTGGCCGGCCTGGCACCCGTCGTCGCTGGGCGTGGCGGGTGCCACGGATCACTCGCTGCAACCCGGCGAGCGCGTGACCGAGAAGTTCGTGGTCGCGGGGCGCAGCGGCGTTGTGGTGTGGACCGTGACGAAGAGTGAACCACCGCGGACGTGGATGATCGAAGGGGAGATCGAGGGACGCAAGGCCGGTACCGTGACCTACACGCTGACACCGGCGCTGACGCCATCGCTCACGCCGCGCGAGGAGAGCACGCGCTTCGAGCGGGTTTTCAGCTACCAGTCGCCCACCTTGCTGTTTATCCTGCTGAACCGCCTGGTGCTGCGCCCGCGCATCGAGGCGGAATCGGCGGAAGCCGTCAGGCGCCTCAAGGCGAAGCTCGAGGCCCCGCGCTGAGGCGGGGCGGCGTCGCTTGCGCGGCGACATGATCCGCACTAAGTTGGAATTACCATCCGACGGCGGCCAGCCCGGCTGTAGTCTTCTGGGATCACATGACCTATCCCATGGCCCGGCGTCCTTTCCGCAGGCTGCACTGGCTGCTGGCCGGCGCAGCGGTGCTGGCCATTGCGTCACAGTCACAGACGAGGCCGCACATGCCGCTTGCCCTGACATCCTCCGCATTCGCCCATGGCGATGAAATCCCGGCCCGCTTCACATGCGAGGGCGCAGATGCTTCGCCGCCGCTGGCATGGTCTGGCATGCCGGCCGGTACGGCCAGCCTTGCCCTGATAGTCGACGATCCGGACGCGCCGGACCCGGCCGCGCCACGCCAGACCTGGGTGCACTGGGTCCTGTACAACCTGCCGCCGCAGGCAAGCGCACTGGCCCAGGGCGTGCGGCGCGAAGAACTGCCGCCCGGCGCCCGCGAAGGGCTCAATGACTGGCACCGGACCGGCTATGGTGGCCCGTGCCCCCCGATCGGGCGCCATCGCTACTTCCTCAAGCTGTATGCGCTCGACGTGGCATTGCCGGAGCTGGGCATGCCCGACAAGGCGGCACTGGAGCGCGCCATGCAGGGGCATATCCTGGCGCAGGCCGAACTGCTCGGTACTTACCGGAAGCACGCGCACTGAGCGGGAACGCGGAAAGCCCGAATGAGAACCCTCCAACTTCTTCCGATACATGCCAGTCAGCTGCGGGCAGTGAGCCTGGGACTGCTGGCGGCGCTGGCCTTGTGCGCGGCCAGTCCGTTGCAGGCCCAGCCGCAGGAAACCGGATCGATCACTGTGGCGGGCTCCGCCCATGTGCGCGGGCCGGTGGTGGTGCACGGCAGGTTGATCGTCGCCGGGCGCGTGCATGCGCGCGGGCCGCTCACGGCCGCATTCTTCTCCGGACCCGCCGTGGCCCGAGGCGTGCCCTATGCAGCTGGCTACCTCAAGGTCTTCAATGGACCGCTGACCGTGCATGGCACCATGGTGGTCAACGGCGATCTCACTGCCGACGGGCCCATTACCGTCGACGGTCCACTGGAAGCGAGCGGCGGCATTGAGGCCGACGGCCCGATGCAGGAGCGCGAGTACACACGCTGACGACGTGGCGTTGCCATTGACGGTGGTGCGCGGGGGCGGCCCATATTGCACAATATGGGCCTCGGATCACAACCCCCCGGAGCCCGTTCATGGCGAAGCAGCACGTATTCGGCCTGAGGACCATTGCGCTGTTCGAAGCCGCCAAAGGCGCGCTGGTTATCGTGGCCGGCCTGGGGCTGGTGGCTTTCCTGCATCGTGATGCGCAGGCGCTTGCCGAAGCCATCATCATGCGCCTGCACATCAACCCGGCCAGCCGCTATCCCACTATCTTCCTGTCCCTGCTGGCACACCCGAGCGACGCGCGCCTGTGGGCCATCGGCGGTTCCGCCGCGGTGTACGCCCTGATGCGCTTTGCCGAAGCCTGGGGACTGTGGCACCGGCTGGCATGGGGCAACTGGCTTGGGGTGTTTTCCGGAGGCATCTACCTGCCGTTGGAACTCTATGAAGCGCTGGCGCACCCGAGCTGGATGCATGCAAGCCTCGCCGTGGCGAACGTGCTCGTGGTGCTGTACCTGATCAAAGGGCTGGCACGCCACGAGGTCCGCGCCTGATCGCGCGAGGGGGGAGCCTGGCGGCTTTCAGATAAAAGACGCGGGCTGCCGGAGAAGCCCGCGTGTTTCCTTGCCGAAGCCCGTGCCGCGCGGATTGCGGAGGGCGGCGCATCATTGGCTGGGCGATTACCGTGCCTTCCGGCGCCGGGCTGTCGGCATGGCAAGCGTTGCGCCTGCGGCGAGCAAAATGGCCAGCAGTGCGACGGTCCCTAAGACGCCACCGCCGCCGTCGGGCTCGGTCACCGCATTGCCGCCCCCGGGATGGGCGGGCGCGGCGTCCGGCACGGGCTCGCGCCAGGACAGGTCGACCAACACCGGATCATGGTCCGAGGCGCGCCAGGCATCCGGCGCGTAGTAGCGCTGCTGCTGGGCCGCGCTGCGATAGGCCTGCGCGTAGCCAAAGGCTGAAGGTTCGTCGGCGTTGGCATGCCAGATGCTGACAGCCCGGACACGCGTGGCGAGAGCGGCATCGGCCAGGGCGTAGTCAAGGTAGCCAGCCTGCCCGTCGAAGACATAGGTGTACGCGTCGCGTCCGGCCAGCCTTGCGATCATGTCCGCATAGCCCTCGCGTGCCAGCAGGCTGACCGGGTCTTCGCCGGCATAGCTGTTGAGGTCTCCGATCACCAGCGTGCCTGCGCCCGCGGGGCCGGCCGGCAAGGTCTTGAGCCACTCGGCCAGCGCCCGCGCTGCCTGCAACCGGGTCGCGTTCCAGCAACCCTGGCCGTCGCCCTGGTCCCGGTCGGGCCCTTCGGCATCGGTGCAGCTCTTGGACTTGAGGTGGTTGACCACGACAGTGAAGGCATTCGAGGGACTGCCGACAGGCGCGAACACCTGTGCGAGCGGCTGCCGGCTGCGCGCCTCGAGCACCGTCGTCACGGGCGCGCCAATCGGCCTCACGATCCGCTGGTTGTAGAGCAGCGCGACGGCAATGGCATCCAGGCCAAGCCTTGGCGTGCCGGGCTCGACCGCGCGCCAGTCCGGTCCGAGCAGGGCCGCCAGGCGCTGCACGGCACTGCGCGGACCAAAGCCGTTGTTCTCCACCTCCATCAGGCCGATCACGTCCGCGTCAAGCGCGCGCAGTGCCGCGAGCAGCTTGGCTTCCTGCCGCGCGAACTCGGCAGGGCTCTTGGCGCCACGGTTGTCGGGGGCGTCGAAGCCGCTGCCCTGGCCGTTGCCGTTGAAGTAGTTGAGCACGTTGAATGCGGCCACGCGCATGTCGGTGCCCGTGGCGCGTATGTCCCGGGATAATACGGTTTGTCAAACTCGCTGCTTGAGGTTTGTCAAACCTGGCGGAATTGGCTGGAAACCCTTGAGGCACCGAGCTTTGACAAATCGCTCCAGTTGTTGCTCGGAGCGCTCGGCAACCGATGGCGTACAGGATTCTTTGGTTCTTCTGTCTTTCTGTTCGAGCGCTTTGGTTTCGACAGCCATCGCGCTGGAGAGGCCGACCGCCAAGCCCAGTATAGGTCATGCGAGCCCTGGCGCGAAGACCCTGTCGCCACGGCAAGGGCGCCAGGGCCGCTCGCATGGCTGTCGTCTGAGACTGCTCGATTACCGCACGGAAAGTGTCCGCATGTGCCAGAAAAAGATCGCCTACCCTATAAGGGACTTTTCGACTTCGCCTTGAAACCTCCCACTGTAGCAAGGAGATTTCTGGCGGCGTCATGCAGGCATCTTTCGTCTATACCATCCTGCAGCCAGTCAGTGCTGCGCGAGTGCGACATTATCGCCTCTCGTAATCCATATTTGTGAGGTGTTTATTGTGTATGAGGCCTTGCTCGCCTCCATATCGCCACAAGCCGCGAGGGATCGGGAGGGAACGCCACGTCGATCTCGAATGGCCGTCCGGGGTGCGTCTCAGCCCAGGAGGGCAGGGAAGCGAAAGGTTTGAACTCCTGGAATTGCCCGCCACTATCAAGTCGCTGGACACCTACGCCGGAGATGTCGGCGACGCCGTTGGCGAAGAAGTTGCCAAGGGCTTGCGCAGATGTCTATTGATTCAGAAAAAGGAACGAGACAAGGACGAAGGCGATGGGGAAGAGTCCGTTGCGGTAGACATCGACATGGTCGACGAAGGGGAACCGTTTCAGGACCTCATAGAGTCTTCCGATGATGGAGTTGCGCTGCCGCGCAGCACCGCCGGGCATGGCGGGACGGCCATTGAGCATGGCGCAGGCAGAGCCGCACCTTTGCCGGCCATGGCTTCGCGTGCCATCGCAGGTCAAAAGTTCGATCTGCCGGCGTGGCTGGACAGTCTAAAGAGAGCAATGACAGGCAAGCGCGCAATGCGGTGAGCCTAACCCTCTGGAGCCAAATGATGACAGCACCGAGCGAAAAGCATTTATCCGTCCCTATCGTGGAACTGCCTCCGTACGCAACTGCAAGCAGTATTGCCGATATGATACTGGGTTCATGGAGTTCTGGTGACTATTCTTCTGCGCGGATAAAGGCAGTGAGATATCTGCAGACGACAGCATTTGCCACGGTGACCGTACCCCTGTCCGTCATAGAGCGTGTGTCCGGTGGGCTGTATTCGGTGCCGACTCTGCTGAATGAAAACACGCTGTGCGCGCTAGCGGGTCTCGGGATGACACCGACCGGGCGTGCGAATCTGCTTCAACGGGTGGTGACGGGTAATGGTGGCTACTACATACCACCTTTCTTTCCACCCTGGGTCAATTGCGATAACCGGCCCGTACGGACGTGCGGGAAGTGTGAATGGGCTATGTGGAGAAGGTATGGGGTTCGCGCGATCCTTTGCCCTCATCAGATTCCATTCGTGACGGCCTGCTATGCATGTGGAAACCTGCTGTCCAAGCGGGTTGAGGGGGCACGACCGCCGAAGAAGGCCGTTACTGCCGCTCCCCGCGGCGCCCTGCGTTTCGCCCGGGCGGCACAAAGGGTCGCAGACGAGGCCAACGCGGTCGGCCCGTTCAAGAGGAAGCTCGTCGATCTTCTTCGTGATCGTGGGTATGTTCACCCATACGGCGCGTTTAGAACTTCGGCGCTGCGCCAAGATTTCCACAAGTTTTGTCGAGGCAGCGTGTCGGACGAGCAACTTCTGAGGCTCGCTCAATATCCTTGGCGCATCAATGACCTGCTTTGGTGGATTGGGGATGCAGGGCATGCGAACGAAGAACGTGCTTGTACCATTCATCCCGTCTACATCATCCTATTCGAACAATTCCTAATGGAAGACGGGCAGTACGGTGCCAAAGTGCCGCATTCGTTGAAGTCCGAAGCGCTACGGACATGGCCGTACGATTGGGTGGCAAGAACCGCCGGAGCGGCGTATCGGATTCCTGTTGACCGTCGTAGGCGATACGGAAGGCCAGATCTTCCAGCGTTGGTGGCGGCAGGTCGTACGCGTGAGGAAATCCGAGATCTTATCGGCGTGAGATGGGCTACGACAATCGACGAGTATTTGCGGGAAGATGGCCTACGTCCGCTCTATGACAACATTCGGAGCAATTTGAGATGTCGTGAGGCGCGGGAACGGTGGGTCGCTCTGGAACGGATCTTTCCGCTGTTGAGTCGCAGTGCGCTCCGCCGAAAGTCCCCTAACCTGTTTGCTTGGCTTGAGAGAAATGACGAAATATGGTGGCAGCAGCGTCTCGAAAAACGCCGTGGAAGAAGAAACGAGGAAAGTACGGAGACGCGGTTAGCAAAGATGACAAATAGGCAATGCTCGGCATTAGAAGATCGCGTTCGACAGGCTATCGATCGGATATACGAGAGCAATCCCCCACGACGATGCTCCTTCGTGGCAATATTGAGCGAAGCGGGATTGAATCCTACTACGCTGCGCGTGGCACGAATGCTACCCCGTATCGATAAGCTGATTTTGTGCTCACATGAATCAAATGCCGAGTACCAGGCAAGGAGAAAGATCGCGAATAGCCGAGATAGTTGCCATGGGCTGGGGAGAGAGGCCTAACTTCAGAGATTCGGTCCGCATGAGGTCATACTCGTTGAAGACTATCGATCTGCGGATGCGGAGCTAGCTAAGCCGTTCCAGTGACAGGTGGCTCCGACGCTAGACTAACGGGTCCGACATCCATTCACATTACGATCCAAAACCCCCCGCTGCGCCGCCTTCTTATCGTAATAGCACGGTTCATCCCTAAACTTTTCTGCGTACTGCTAGATACCCTCAAATATCGAGACGATGCGCTACCTCACCCCACGGCGGTCCATTCAATGTTCTTCCACTTTGGCAACGTTAAACAAATTTGGAAGTGTTTTAGACACAATAGCTTCATAGCACCCCTGATCGACAAGGGCGCCATCATATGGGACGTCCTTGGCAAGGCTATTAAGAATCCCAAGTGGGTCGATATTCCATTTGATGATATAGATATTGGGATCCCCCTGTCTGACTCTTAACAATGCGAGCTCAAATCGAGCCACCGATGCAACTATAAGATCGTCGTGATTGCTCAGCATCTCGAGGAATGCTGGCCCTTGTGTTTCACGAAATGGCGAAATATTATATTCCATGCAAAACTTACCTAACACATCGCCAATAATTCCGCGTCTCTCAAGAAGGCGGTACGTCAATACGCAGGCACGCTGCAGCACATATGCGCGCCACAAAACAATATTAGTCCTTGCTTCGATCAGATCCCTTGATTGCGCAACGACATGAAAGTACGCCTCGTCATCAGGTCCAACTTGATATGAGGATCGAATTAATCCCAATAGCTTTCTCTGGTGATTAGCGAGATGCATGGCTTAATCCCGAAAAGAATCGGCGCATCCGAGCCAACTCTTCAGCAATGGCGGTATGACCGAGACCTGGCACTGCCTCTGGCATAAACTCATACACCACAACCTGGACACTGTCCTGTGCAGACAAAACAACGTCCTTAGCAAGGTGGATTGTCGAATTAGATGGCAATTGAGAATGTACATCCAAGAGGAACCCGTTATGCTCCACTCCTCGCGCCATGTGTACTTCTTTGATGCTTCTCGCATCAAGCCTATCCAAGAAATTGCGGATGTCAAAACCGTGATTATGTGCATCGCACTCAAGGTTATAGACATCAAGTATTAGGCCACATCCAGTTCTGCGAGATAGTTGATTAAGGAATTCGGCGTCGTCATAGTCACCATCAAAATCAGGAATAACGTGAACGATGTTTTCCAGGAGAAAAGGAATTCTGTAGCGCTCCTGTATTCGGTGTACTCGCTCGCAAACTAAATCTAGGGCCTGCTCGGTCTTTGGCAATGCAAGCATAATACCAAGATGCTCGCCGTCAACCTTGGTATAACCGAGGTGTTCGCTGTGCCAAGCCACATCCACCTGCTCCATAAATTTGTCCAGCAGGTGAAGATATGTTACGCCCCAACTATCATGTGAGCCGATCGACAAGCTAACGCCATGCACGATGATCTTTGCGGCGTTCCCCATATTTTTGAACTCCGACATAATCTCGTCGCTGAGCACAATTTTACCGTCCTTAACTTCAGCTATCGTTTCGAGAGTTATCTCCACATAGGCAACATTGGGGAGAAGGCGGCTAAGAAGATCCGGGTCGCGCCCCTCATATGTCACGCCTAGCGCCACCGTGATGCCTCCCTCTGCGTCAGTGGGATTCAAATACGTTTCCATATGAGGGGCCATTTTTTTTGATAGACAATGAAGTGGTTGTCCCTTCACTCGCGCGTCACAAGACCACCCTGTACATTCGGGATCTGAGCTAACTGGGTCAGTTCAGGATCTCCGCGCAGAAAACTGAGATCGAATCCGGTAAGACCGCAGTTGCACCCACCTTTCGGCACCATGACCCGAATTGCCTCATCGAGTGCTTTGTGAAGATCCTCCAAGGTAACTTTGCCTTCTGTGACTACAATCTTTACATGATTACTTACGCGTGATTTTTCCGAAGTTTGCACGATATTCTCCTTTTGCCACGATCTACGAATGACCTGGAGGATCCAAATAAGGCGGATGCCTCCGATACATCGTATTTCTGCCGCAGGAGAGTGCAAGTAAATGTAATTCATACCTGATGTTACGCGTATCGATTACGTAAAGTTAATGAAACCGAGATGCATATAAGTTGCTCGGCATCAACAGGCATCTAGTCAAGGCTTGATTTATACAAGCCAACGCTTCGAGCGTCCTGGAACGGTGATGTATGGAGGGATTTCGCCTGTTCCGAGGCGTCAGGCTGCCCCCTCCGGCGATGCCGACACAGGCGCTTGACCGCGTGCGACCCCTTCATTTCAGGCTCGATCCGTGCCGCCGGATCGGCACTGGCAACGGGACGAGCGACTCGGTTTGGGGATCGATCCGGTGCGCCCTGCGCGCAGGAGCAGCCCGACGTATAGGGGCGCGGACTTCCGCAAAGCGCACCGAAGCCGAGTTTTCACGCGGCTGCGGATCCGGTGCGTGATCGACCGCTTGCCTGCACAGCACGGAAGTCCGAGAAACCGCCATCAGGGCGGCGCTGCCAAGTAGCAGTTAGCCGTTTGCTTCGGAACCGAAGGACTCTTGAACAATCCGGCCAGCGACTTGAAGGATTTCCTCCCGCATCGTTCCATCAAAACCTTGCGCGGCGATCCCGAGTTCTGACACCAAGGCTTGAATAGACGGGTTCGGTCCCGGCCACGGCCAATGAAAGCCCGGCACTCGTGTGCCGCAACCATCAATGAACTCGCGAATAGCCCGGTCGGTGCTTTTGGTCAGATCCGAACGGGTTGGCCCTTCTGGCATCTGTCGCGCGACTTGGTTAAGACCGATCGCAGAGATGAGAAACGCAGCCGCAGGTGACCAAGAGTTCGGTTCGGGTTGAGTGGCGCGCCAAGGGACTGGGACTGGCTCCTCCCTTGCTAGCATGGTGGTGTAGGGCCCTTGATGGCGAGGATCACCGCCAAAGGGGTTATGAAGCGCCCACCAGTAAAGATTCTCCCAATTGGGTGGAAGAGGAGTATGCATCGCTAACCTCCGTAAGTGAACTGCCATCAGAGTTGTCTGCTAAACACACGTTTAGTCACTATTAAACGGCCGACCCTACAGTTGCGACTGCGAAAAACCCGACGACGACAATCCAACAAGGATTGAGATCGTCAGCATAATGGCGTGCTTCATAATCCGGACCGCCAGTAGCATTTGAGCGTCATGGGCATTACGAAATGCCTTGAAGCAAATACGCACGTAAGCAATAAGATTCTGCCATTCAGGCAGTCCTGTTCACTCTAGAGTCGACTTTGTAGAATACAATTAAATTGTATTTTGCACTGATTGAAAAATTACTAAGTTTCATACCCGAAACAGATTGACGGTGATGGATGCCGTCGGCGTGACGAAAATTGCCAAGCAAAAATGCTTGAGCGTTCGCAGTCCTTCACATCGGGTTGGGCAATGGCCCCCATATCACCGGCGCAACGTGGGCGCTAGTGGGCGGTAGCCGGCCTCGCGGGGGCTGCGTATATCCGCCGCGGTACGTTTTCACATGCTGCTAGTGGCAACCGGCGAATCTGAGCGCATACGCGCGCCAGATCTTTAGCGTCGAAGCCGCCAAAGGGATTGGCGATGTCCTCGTCAAAGCGGTGGAGAAATTTGCGATCCCCGGCACAGCGGGGTGGACGGCTTCTAAAAAGGTTGCCCTGCAACTCCCGTGCTCGCGTGGGGCACCGGGCTCGCGATAGGGGTCGTCGTGCACGGCATCACGTCGACTGCCAAGGTGCGTGAGCGGGAACAAAAGAGCCCGGTCCGCTATCTTTCGGAGGCTGAGAAGCGCTTCGTCGTGATCACGGTGGGCGCGTAAAGCGCCCGGCCCGTGCACGCCCAGTGTGGGGAGGCGACGACCACGCCGGCCCGATGTGGCGAGGCCCCCGGAAACCCACGCCTGTTCCGAGGCGTCAGGCTGACCCGTCAACCGCCTTTCGGCAAGGCCGACACCGGCGCGTGACCGCGTGCGACCCCTTCAGTTGAGGCTCGATCCGCGCCGCGGTCCATCACTACTAGTGCTCGACCCCGATGCGCCAACCGAACCGGGGCGCTGTCCCCGACCAGATGGGGGCACGACCGCGCGGATATGGCAGGGCGAGAACAGGTGACGCGGCGGGGCCCGCCCGCCGACGGGATCGACGGTGGCGGCGTGCTAGACTGCCTTGGCGCCGCTGCGGCGCCGCCTGCCACGGTCATCACGGAGCGCCATGATGTTGGAGCGATTCTTGGAAGTCACCATTGTTTGGGATTCCACCGACCCGGAACCGGGGCCGCGCAGGGGGAGTCTGCGCGCGGATCAGATCACCAGCTTTGTCGACGTCTCCGCGCGGCGCGATGCCTTGGGTAGCCAAGTGCACCTCGTGCTGGCGCAGCCCCATGACTACGTCAATGAGGAGGACGACGCCGGCGGGGTCGTGCGCGCGCAGCGCGAGCTCTACGTACTGGAGAGCTATGACATGATCCGGGAGGAGTTGCGTGCGGCAAAGTGAGTCGGCACGGCCGCCCCCCGGAAACGACCGCCGTGCCGAGCTCCCGCGACGGACCGCATCGACCGTCCGCCGAAGCCGAGTCACCCTGAACGGAACTCCTCCCCATGAACGAACACGAGCGCGGCTACCAACCCCGTTCGTCGCCATCTGGCTCGCCCTTCTCATCCTTGCGATCGCGCTGGTGGTGGGGCTGAGCGTCGGCCTCGGCGCCCGCAACACTCCGCGCGACGACTATTTCTCAATCAGCCAATAGGTCTGATTTTTCAGAGTCAGGGCCCTGAGGCCATAGCGTTGCGCCGCCCGTACGTCATTCCGGACGACGTAAAACATGTCGGCCAGCACCGAACGCCGGTCGCCGAAGTAGGAATGCCCGATTAGGCCGGTATCCGTGTTTGACGCGTCGACCGTTTCAATGCCTTGGCACACGACGAGGCGATCGCCCGCTTCGCCCGCTCGGGCTCCGCCATGCACCTGCTTCGACGCCATGAGCGCACGGTCGTTGGACGATGCATAAAGCGTTACGGGGGCGCCAAGTTGCGCTAGCCCCGGCGCGATCTGTTCGACAAAGACGTCGGCATCAATATCGGGGGCGGCCAAAATGACCTCCTTAATGCGCCGGACGATCGTCGGATCTTTGGCCGCCAGTGACACAAGCGTCCTAGTGAGCGCGCGGTTGCCCATGCTGTGGGCGATCAGGTAGACCCTGTCGGCGTCTGACTGGCTCAGGAGATCATGTAAGAACTGCTCCAAGTGGGGTTGCGCCCATTCGATACTCTGTTCATCGACCGTGTAATCGACAAATTGATCCTGAGACGGCCAACTGAAAAACACCGCGACGCCCGGAAAGGCGAGGTCGTAGGCAATCTGCGCCGTGCGGCGCGCGGCGTCTGTAAAGCTCACGTTATAGCCGTGAACAAAGATCAGCAGGCTCGGTTTCGAAGATGCCTTGACCTCAGTCCTTAATGCAGCAGCGAATGCCTCCTTGGTCATGACTGACGTGTGCAGGACCATCACGTCCTTGTTCGGGTCCACTCGAAATCGCATCCGCCAGAGTGAAGGCGACTCCAGTGCGCCCTGTCTATGGTCACGCGGAATGCTCACGTCGACCTCGCCATAGCTGACCAGACTTGAGCGCTGCGCGCCAAATGCCGTGGTTGGCGCGGTACTGCCAATGACCTGTCGGTCGGTCCCAAAGAACACCTTGACGAGGGCGTAAGGCGCCGGCTCGCCATGATGGGCAAGTACCGCGGGTGAAGGTAAGTAAACGGGCGGTGCGGGATTAGCAGCAGGAGGGCGCGCAGCGTGGCGCTTCTCGCGGATATCCGCCGCTTCATGTGGCTGCTCGCCGTTAGGAGGGCTCGGCTGCTTCGCCAACGGTGGCGGAGTGGGGGAGCTAGGCTGAGCGACGGGCGGTTGATATGCTGGGGAACTCGGCTGATAGAACGGCCGCTTGCGCCGCTCGACCGGCGGGCTCGGTTCAGAGATGGGGGAGGTCGGTTGCTGGTAGACCGGCGGACGATAGCTCGGCAGGCTCGATTGATTGTCGGGCTTTGGGGGTGGACTTGGGGCTGTGCACCCCACTTGGGCGGCTAGCAGCACGCTGCCCAACAAGGAAATGAAGTGTCGCATCATGCCCCCGCTCTTGTTGGTAGTGCGGCGCGGACGATCACGAGCGCTGTGTCAACGCTCCAGCTCATGAGCGAAGGATAGTCGATCGCTAATCCCGAGGCGGTAGCCGATCGCGTGATGAAAATGATCTAATGCTGAATTAAATGCCATTCAGAACGTTTCATTTTTGATATTGCGCGATGGTCGCGCGATCCCGGTCGACGGCAAATTTGCAGAGTCTCGCGGTCGCACTGCGATACCATGGGACGTGAAACCAGCAGTCAGGTCATCCAGAACGGCGGCGGCGATTTCAACCAATCGAGCAAGGGGAAGCACCATGTCGAAGACGCGTCCGCAAATGGCCCTGCGAATCGCCATTGCGTGTTGCCTGCTCATCGTGCTGGGCGGCTGCGAGAAACATGGCCGCTATCAGATCGCGACGGCGCGCGGATCCTCGCGCAGGAGGATCGCGTCTGGGTGGTCGATACGGAGTCCGGGCGGGTGAGTCTGTGCTTTGAGGCGGCGGCTCGAATCCGTTGCCTGCCGCAAAGCGGGCCGCCCGGCCAGCCGGGCAAATAACGGTAACGACGGCTGTTCCAAGGTGCCGGCGCACAAAATTTAGTGCTTACAAGCAAATTGACTTCCTACGAGGCGACGTTCGCTGCGGCGGCCGTCCGGGCCGCGACAGTGGCCAGCAGCCCGGGCCACTGACCCCACGAAACGGGGGTACGAGCGGGCCGAGGTTGTCACTACGCTGGCGGCTTTCCACCGGAATCGCGCCATGGCTAAGCAACCGGAACGGATGTGTTGATTGGCGGCGAATCGGATCGAAGAAAGGGGACCATGTCGAGTTTCAAGGAAACATTACAGCGCTACGACTCCGCCTATCTGTTGCAGCGCCGTGCGCTCGGCGACGAGCTCTCCGAGGACGCCCATGCGACCATCGAGGCGATTCTTACCGAGCGCGGCGAGGCGGTGCCGCCGCGACCGGCAGCGCCGATTCTGTTGGATGGGTCCGGAAGGTCCCGCAGGGTCGAGTCGCTGGGCAAGGGGGCTGGCCAATTCCTGCTGGTCATCGTCACCATGGTGTTCGCCAAGATGCTCGCGCATACATGGATCGGGCTCGTAGCGAGTGTGGCGCTGATCCTGTACTTCGCCTATGGCTGGTTGCGCCACTGGACGCTCACGCCTGCGCAGCGCGAGGCGCGCCATCAGGCAAAGCTCGTCGAGCAGAACGGCCTGACCGAGCTGATGCAGTCTGCGGCAGATGGCGATCTCACGCGCGTCAATGACCTGCTGCGCTATGGAGTGGACGTCAATGCGCGGAGCGGGCGCGGGGCGACCGCGCTGATGTACGCCGCGCGAAATAACCGGCTTGAGATCGCCGACGCGCTGGTCGCCGCCGGGGCCGACGTCAACGTGCGCTCGGAGGGGAATTCCACGGCGTTGTCCATCGCGAGCCGCTTTGGGCATCAGGCGCTCGCGGACTTTCTGCGTCAGCATGGGGGAGTCGATCCCGACCCGACGTGACGCCGCCGAGCCGGCAAGTGAGAACACCTCGCCGGTCTCGCGTTTGGTCCGTTGCCAAGGGAGACGCCCGCCATGAGCGCCCGCGTCGTCGAAGCCGCGCTGCTTACCCGCTGTGCCGCCGTGGCCCGGGAGGCGGCGCCGTGCGCCCGCGATCCGCGCGAGGCCAACGTGCGCCTCGTACTGGTTGTCCTCGTAGATCTCGCGGATCAACTGGCGCAGGACACGGTCTTGCGTCGTAAGCAGATACTGTCCACCAGCAGGGGACACTGCCGCTGAATGAGAGCTAGTCATCCAGCTCTTGTCCAAAATAATATTTATGGCCTGGCCGGAACCTCGCCACCGAGTGGAGGAAGGGACATCTTGAGGTAGCGCGTAGATAGTCCCCGGACTCTCCTTGAGGCGCTGCCAATGCCCTAGCGGCGTCCTCCACTCGGCAAGCTCGCAAGGATCTACCATGAGGCTTACCCACATTCGGTCCTCATCAACAAAATCCAAGCTCTCCACTTCGCCTTGGTACGCGAAATGGAGAACATCTAGGCCAGGGTATCGCGCCGCACGCGCGAGCTGTTCAAAAGTTGCAGTCATGGTTCAACGCCTTTCGAGGATAAGCTCGGACGGTGACCCACAGCGGGCTGATCTTGCCCAGCTCGTCCACCGACGCGCGACACCAGCGACCTTGCCCCTAATTCCGCCAGACTGCCGAGCCGATTGCCAACGAAACGATCCCCCCGATACCAAAAACACCTACATACTGAAGAAACTCACGTAGTTCGTTGGCTGTCATAGAAGATGAAAGCTGCTGCTAACGTTATTTAGGCACACGACGTCGAGATTATCCGCTCAATGAATGCGATTAACAAGATAAGGCAACCCATCGTCTACTGTGGCCGCGAGGAAACGTCCCCGAACGGCGCTGGCATCATCTTCAACAGGCCCACCAGGACTGGTGCGCGCGCAAGGCGCAATCCGAATCCTTTTCAGTAGATCCCGTTCTGCCAGAGAACTTCGACCAGACGCCCAACGAAGCCCGTTCAGCGGCGGAGTTGGACGAATGGTGAGACCGGCCATACGCCGTGACGCGTGAAGACGGTCAGTTTGAAGTTCGCTGCCTGGATGGCGGCGCGTGGGATAGGTCCACGAACTACGGCGTTGCTGCAAGTCCGGACGAAGCCAAACAGCTGGCAGCAAGGAAGCTGGCGGAATAGAAGCGTTGGCGCGCGCGACCAACACTCATGCTTGACGACGGCTACTCGATTGTTCGCATGCCACAGCGCCCGATCAGGAGATCGAGATCCTGGCAGAAGTAGATTCCTCTGAAGCATATGCCACCTGGTTCAAAGAAAACGGGTACTCGTAATCGAAATCGTCACCCCGCGTGGCTGTCTCGGTACGCTAGAGTGCCAGGACGGCATCGAGCGCGGCCAGCGGCTTGTCCTTGTCGCCCTCTTCCTTGATCCATGCGACGGAATCAATGAGATCTCGCGTTTCGCGCATTGCCTGCACGGCCACATCTGCCCCGTGTCCAGGCCTGCATGCAGCCGGGCGTGTCCATCGCCGCAGTCGCCTTGCAGCATCAGTAGGCTTTCTGTCTGTTGGAGGCTCTCATCCAATAAAAGCGCTCAGAGTCGCTCATTTGGCGTAAAAGTGTTTCAAATCTGATATTAAAAAGCATTTACGCCAGATTTAAAAAAATAAGCTTGACAGACTCGCTTGATTGCCACCCTGGCAACTCCTATGCTCCAAATGCCCAACCCGGCAATCAACTATTCGGTCTTGCACTGCGGCCAAATGCTTTGCGCCCCTGAGACGCAGCTTCACGGTGGAAACCATACGTGGCTGATCTGGCGGGGACGGCTGGCCGCGAGGCAAGCGTTTGCGCCAGTGCCGCTGGAGGCAAGGCGATCCGCTGGACATGCGGATACGTGGGATGGCTTGAAGAAGCAAGAGGAAAGCGAGGTTCTCACGGCTGGTCTAGTAATTGATCACGGTGATCCCTGGCGGCTAAGTCTGTGGTGCCAGTCCATTGAATTGACTGGTTCGCGCGCATGCTCCATCTGCGAGTCGACGTTCTAAAGCACACTTTCCGTTTGAGATACGGTTGGGAGTAAGCCATGGCACTGGGAGACGGCATCAGGCGGAATATCAAATCGGTCGATCCTGCGGAGCGCGCCATGCTGCGCGACGCTATCAAGGAACTGAACAACCGATACTATCCTGGCAGCCGGAGCGATACGCCACCGGGCGGCGTGAGCTGGTGGTTCAAACAGGATGAGATTCATCAAGCGACACACGTGCATGGTGGCCCCGAGTTTTTGCCGTGGCACCGCGAGATCACCAACCGCTTCGAGGCACTGATCCGGGAGATCAACCCTCAGTTGTCGCTCCACTACTGGGACTTCAAGGAAGATCCTCGCGCCCTCCCCAATTCAAACCTCGGAGGCGGGAACACTGGAACGCTCAACTTATTCGACGTCAATTTCATGGGGTCGCCGGGACTCCCAGACGGTCAAGCCGTGAATCCCGGTGATGACGCGATTGGAGATCCTTGGCTCAGCGCGGGATTCTACGACCCACTGGCCGGTACTTCCGGTCACCCACAGGATCGGGACAACAGCACCAATCCAGTCGATCCCCCACAGTACGTCGAGCGACCGTCCCGCTACCCCGGGCCGGCTCCAGCGCCGCTCATCACTGCAGCACAGGAGAACCACGTCCTGGGCCTTCAGGACTTCGGCCCTGCAGTCCCTAATAACCATGGAACCGACCAGAACTTCGTCAACAACGTCATGCCGAACTATTTCCGTACGGCGTGGGAAACGATCCACAACTCGGCGCACCCTTATTTCGCTAACATCAGCCCGCATGATGCTTTTCGCGACCCGTTTGTGTTCCTGCTCCACTCCAACGTCGATCGGGTTTACGCCATGTGGCAGTGCGATCCGATGCACCCGGAGCGGCTGGATCCGAACCAAGTCTATGGGCTCGAGTCGAACATGGACGTGGACGTCATCGCGGTGGGAGCCCATTCGAATCAGAACCTTAAGCATCTGGTCGAACCTTGGAGCACAGGTCACGGCGAATATCATGACATCCGCCCGTGGGAGCCGACTCATGAGAACCAAGGCTCTCCGCACGACTACCACGATCTCTCTGTCGTCGCGCCACCGTGCTATGACACATTGCCGACCACAGTGCGCGTTATAGCGGCCGAGAATCCTGGCAACGACATCAACTTCAACGAAGTGCCGCAGGGCGAGACCGCTTCCCGCGCCGCCGTCTTCGAGATCTTCGCGTGCGGCGCTGTCACGCTGCAAGTAAAGCCTGGCTTCGGGCCTAGCGCGCCCTACTCTGTACAGAATCCTCCTGGGGACACCGTTGTTGTGCCCAGCGGCCCTCACCAGTTGCAGGTAGCCCGGATATGGTTCCAATTTACAGGTGGGGCGCCAGGACCGGCTCCCGTTGGATCGGTGACGATCCACTGCGTGGAAACTAACCAGGACTTCGTCTTCTCCATTCACGGCAACAGCATCATGCGGCCTACGGTCGGCGTGATGCTTGTTCTGGATCAGTCAGGAAGTATGGGCTGGCTCGCCGGCGTTGACGCCACCACAAAGCGGATCGACGTACTCCATCAGGCGGCGACGAACTTCTGTCAACTCGTTCAGGCCAACAACGGGGTAGGTATGGTGAGCTTCGACCAGGCAGCCTACCCTGGGTTTAATGTCACCACGCTTACCGGCGCCACAAACGATCCGAACCTCATGAACATGGTTACGACCATCGACAATCTACAGCCTCAGGGCGCGACGTCGATCGGGAATGGAATCGCCCTTGGCAGGACCACGCTCAACCCTGTGAACGCGTATCTCAAGAAGGCCATGATCGTGTTTACCGATGGACTTGAGAACACCTCTCAATTCATCGCTGACGTCATGGGAAGCCTAGACGCGCAGACCTTTGCCATTGGTCTGGGTACCGCGCAGCAAGTAAGCGCTGGGGCGCTGAATGCAATAACGAGAAGCACCGGCGGCTACGTGCTTCTTAGCGGCCCGCTGAGCCCCTCCATCGACGATCAGTTCCGCCTTCGGAAGTATTTCCTGCAAGTACTTGCAGGGGTCTCCAACACGAGCGTCGTTACTGATCCGAACGGGACCATCTTTCCCGGTATGAAGGTACGTATTCCCTTCAAGCTAAACGAAGCCGACATCGACGCAACCACGATTCTTTTGACCGATCATCGGGGAGTCAATTTCTACATCGAAACGCCTGCGGGGGACGTAATGACGCCTGCATCGGCCGCAGGCTTAGGGGCGGCGCATGGTGTAGGCACCAACATGAGTTACTACAGGTTCACGCTTCCGCTCGCGCTTGGAGCGCAACCGGCCCGGGCTGGGACCTGGTACGCGATTATCGAGATGGCCGACCGGAAGGGATCGCGCTGGGCGGCTGCCAACGCTGCGGGTGCGAGTTCGGGCGGAATCCGTTACAGCTTCACCGTTCAGTCGTTCACGAACCTTCGGATGGACGCACGGCTGACACAAAACAGTCTCCAACCCGGGGCCAGCGTCACTATTTCCGCGACCCTCACGGAATACGGTATCCCAGTGGAGCACCGCGCTAACGTGTACGCGGAGCTGGATTTGCCCGACAATACCCGGGTGACGCTGGTGCTGCCCGAAACAGATCCGGGCCGCTTCCACGGCAGCACGACTGCGATCCTTGCGGGAGTCTACCGGATCCGTCTGGTGGCGTCCGGCCTCACTATGCGGGGGGTCCCTTTCACACGCGAACAACTACTTTCCGCGACGGCCATTCTAGGTGGAGACAACCCGCTGCCGACAAGTGGACCGTCCACGAAAGCACGGGATGAGGAACTGTGCAGGCTGATCCAGTGTCTGCTCGGTTCAAAGTCACTAGGTCATCTCCTCGTGGAGCGCGGTGTCGATCCAAAGGCCGTCGCATCCTGTTTCGAGACGTGGTGTAAAGCGAGACTCGCCGGTCCGACCGCACAAGAACTCGCAGAGCGTGAAGGCACAGCGTAACTGCACCAGTAGTTTGGTGAAGGAAGCATAGTGGGCAGTCGCGCCAGCGCGGACGGTAATGGAATCAGGCATGTGTCGCTGTGCGCGCTTGGGAGCGGCAGCGGCAATCGCATCATCATCGCCTGGCGCGACAGCGTTCCCAGGTTTTCGGGGTCATTGACCCTTTCCTCAAGGCGGTTCGGCGAATGCAGCGTGATCTGGAGAGTTCGAACATCGGGGCGGACCCCATAGGATGCGAGTCGCTCTTGGCAAATATCAAAAAAAATTGGCGTATCGTCTCTTTGCCTCGCCGTTGCCGTCGGAGCGCGCGTTAGAGGGATTTTGGAGCAGCAGCCATGTGCATTCAGATTGCAACGCGGCAGGCACTGGACTGCTGCCTGGGAAAATTCGGCTCTGTTGCGGTCCCCGAAGCTAAAAGGGAGGTTCGTCATGGGTGTTAATTTGGTCCCGGAGCTGCGCCGTTTCGCAGTCGTTGATTTCGACTTTCCTGATGCAGCGCATGTGCCAGCAAATCAGAAGTCCGGCACTGCCGGCTCAATTCTGGACGGCTGCGTGACGCCAGGCATGCATCGAATTCTGAAATTCGATTTTATGAGCAAAAACATCGGAGACACCGACTTGGTCATCGGCGACCCTAAAAACCATCCCTCGTGGTACGAATATTCGCAAGCGCACGGTCATTTTCATCTGAAAGACTATAACGTCTACGCGCTTTACAACGCCCAAGGAGACGAGGCCGCTCCGGGCAAAAAGCAGGGTTTCTGCATGGTCGATATCGAGCCCATCCAAGATTTCGCGAACCCGGGCCAGAAGAAGTTCACCGACTGTGTGAGCAACCAGGGAATCACGGTGGGATGGGCCGACGTGTACAGCCGAGAACTGGCTTGCCAGTTTATCGTTATCGACGGCGTACCGGACGGCGACTACACAATCGTGGCTACCACGAACGCCAGTCACGTAGTTCCCGAGGACACCTACGACGACAATACCATCTGTGTTGGCGTCCGCCTCGCTGGAACCGGCGAACAGAACATCATCGATCCACCGATTTACCATGCTCTCACAACCCCAACGGTAAACTTCAACGATGTGCCAGCAGGTGAGACCGCCGTTCGCCCGGTAGAGTTCGAAGTCCGGTCTTGCCGTGCCGTGAGCTTTTCGATCGTCAGCGGCCCAACCACGCTGACCGGTTCTGCCGGCACCACATTCGGAACGTTGAGTACCCCCGGCTCAATGCTGGCGGAGGAACACTCTCTTTTGCCGAGGAACGCTTTTCTCTGGCTAACCTACAAAGGCACAAATGCGGGCGACGTTGGGACGGGCGAGGTCAAGGTAAAGTGCAACGAGACCGGGGAAGAATGGACTGTCCCGATCATTGCGAACACGATCAAGCGTCCCACGGTGGCCGTTGTTTTGGCTCTTGACCAGTCTGGCAGCATGGGCTGGCCGGCTGGCACGGGCGCCAATCGGATAGACGTGCTTCATGACGCCGCTTCACGGTTCGTCGAGCTTGCGCAGGCGAACAATGGCATCGGCCTCGTTCGCTTCGACGATAAGGCTTACTTCGTCGACGCGGTGCTGCCGCTAACGGACCCCTCGATAGATATCAACCGGCCTAAGCTCACGGCAGACATCAAGGCAACCATGCCGCACGGGGCTACATCGATCGGAAACGGTCTAGAGCAGGCGCGCACTACGATCGATCCGGTTACGGGATACGACAACAAGGCGATTGTCGTATTTACCGATGGACTTGAGAATACCTACAAGTTCATCAAGGACGTCAAGGACCTGATCACCAATCGCACCTTTGCGATTGGTCTCGGCACCGCCCAGCAGGTAAGTACATCCGCCCTCACGGCACTTACGATGGGGACGGGCGGTTATCTGCTGATCAGCGGCGCTCTCTCAAGTGCTATCGACGATTATTTTCGCCTCAGCAAATACTTCCTGCAAATCCTGGCCGCCGTGACGAACAACAACGTCGTGAAGGATCCAAGCGGCTATATCAGCCGAGGGCAAAAGGTGCGTGTACCCTTCAGGCTCAACTCGTCCGATATAGATGCCACCGCGATCTTGTTGACTGACCTGCCCATTGTGGATTTCGCGCTTGAGACCCCCGCTGGCCACGTAGTGGGCCCCACCGAAGCACTCGCGTTAGGCGCGACGGTGGCGTCGGGCACGAACATGCTGTATTACCGCTTCGGGCTGCCATTGCTTGGTGGGGGCAAGCCTGCGCACGCGGGCTTATGGCACGCCGTTCTTGGCATTGACGATGGGGAGCGAAGCACCTCCATCTCCCGCATCGGAAAATACACCGCGCGCTACAACGTGAGTGTGCATGCCTACTCTAACGTACGTTTGTCGGCCAACCTGACGCAGGGCAGCTTTGAACCAGGAGCGACCCTGGCCCTGCGCGCAACGCTGACCGAGTTCGGTATCCCGCTAATACGCAGCGCCCAGGTTCAAGCCGAGTTGCGTCTACCAGACGGCACCCAGACCACGCTCTCGCTTACCGAGGTTAGACCCGGAGTTTTCGAAACGGATATGGTCGCGAGCCTGGCCGGTGTTTACCAGTTCCATCTGGTTGCCAGCGGATGGACACACCGCGGAGAAGCATTCACGCGTGAGCACCTTCTGACTGGCGTAACTGTCATTGGAGGCAATTCACCGTCCCCGGCAACGCCGACGGACCACCGTGGCGACCTGCTCTGCTGCCTGCTGGATTGCCTGCTGAAAAATGACGCGCTCGGACGTTTTCTCGCCGAGCACCACATTGACGCGGCAATGCTACAGCAATGCGCACGCATGTGCTGCGAGAAGAATTCGGCGACGTCCAAGGATGAACTCGCGAAAATCGAGGGAGCCGAAGGACTTCAAACATCGGATATTCTCCGACGCCTCGGCGAACTCGTGTCACAACCAGAGTTTGCGGAAGCTTTGCGCAAACTTGTTGGAGGCAGCGGCCAATCATGAGCCTGACCACCGGGTCACAGCCAAAGAAAGAACCTGAATTGAAAGCGAGCGGTGCCAAATCTATCGCGCTTCCGATGCGGCTGGCCGGCCAGTTCTCCGCTTCGCTGAGGGCGTCCTGGTAGGCCAGTTGGCGCAAGTACGCGCCCCATGCGTCCACGGGCCGCGCGCTTTCTGCGTCGGCCAGCCAGCGAGCCCGCTCGGATTCCTGCAGGCCGTTGAACCACGCGATGCCCTCGGCTGACCAACTGGGCCGGGGCCAGCCTAACCTATGACGCCAATGGCAACGTGACGGGTGACGGGAACCTGACCTACAGCTGGGACTCGCGCGACCGGCTCAGTGCGCTCAGTGGCGGCGCGACGGCCAGTTTCACCTATGATGCAATGGGGCGGCGCAGCGGCAAGACGGTGGTCGGTACCGGCACCAGCTTTGCTTACGACGGGCTGAACGCGGTGCAGGAGCTCGCCGGCGGCACGCCCAGCGCCAACCTGCTCACCGGCCTGGGGCTGGATGAGACTTTCAGCCGCACCGACATGACCCAGGGCACCAGGAGCTTCGTCACCGACGCGCTGGGCAGCACCCTGGCGCTGACCGATGGCGCCGGAGTGGTCAAGACCAGCTACGCCTACGAGCCCTATGGGGCCGTCACGGCCAGCGGCGAGGTCAGCGGCAATGCGGCGCAGTACACCGGGCGCGAGAACGATGGCACCGGGCTCTACTACTACCGTGCCCGCTATTACCACCCGGGGTTCGGACGCTTCGTGGCCGAGGATCCCATCGGCTTCGCGGGTGGGCAAAACATATACTCATATGTGAATGGTAATCCGATAGGTTATATTGATCCAGATGGCACTCAGATAACGTTTGGCCACGGAGCGCGCCACCTTCCAGGTTCGATATCGCAATCCGCGGCCGAAAGTGCAATTACATCTTACGTCATTCCAATATTACCGTATATCTCCCCAGGCGCGGGGTTTTGGGGAACCGTGAACGTTGGGGGCGTTAATCTGACGTTTCGCGCTTATCCGCTTTCTTGCGGAAAGGTAAACATAGGAACCTATTACTAATGGATCCCGAAGACTATAGAGACCCCTCGCTAGCTGAAAAAAAGCTAATCGATCTTCTAGCCGCTGCGGATTACCAGGGATCTGCAGAGATCAGGCAACAGCTGGCCTCATGCCATGTGCGTATAATTGATGATGATGGAAGCTTAAGTCTTAAAATATCCAGTCCGGTATTCGCAGCGGTGCGTTACCGGGTGCCCGTTGAATTATATGGGAAGGATATGGATGGGGTTGATATTCACGTCCTACTACACGTTGTGCAGGGAATTTGCACGGAAATTGAAATTTACAAAGACACGCCAGATCGAATAAAAATTATGCCAGAAACCTGGAGTTACTTCATTCCTGGTTCTTGATGTGAAGTTAAATTAAATGGCGTAGCTACTCGTATGTCGACGGTGACCCAATATCATACTCGGACGGCCTTGGCGAACAGCGCGGTCTGCCTCTTACGGGACCGCCGGGTGGATATTACATTAATCCGTGGAATGGGAATGTCCGGTACTATGACTCAGAGGGAAAGCGCTTCCAATTTGTCCGATGCCAAAGAAATAAAGGTAATTTAAGAGGAATATGGGAGTGACTTTACTATGAATGGTAACGGTAACGACGTAATTTCGCTTATAAATGGCGCTTATTTAGTTAAGGATGTATTTGGATATTGGCCGGCTTTCCATGACGCAGAAATAAACAGCATCTGCATCCGGAGGGCTATGGTGAGGGGCGAATCGATTCTGGAAATTCTCATATCCATTCACCATTGGGGTCAAGATAATCCGAATTATAACGGGACGGAGAAGGATTGCGTTATAGATTTTATGTTTAAAAATGTTCTGCAAGGTGGAGTTAATATTCACAGTATTCCAGACGTCGGGTGGATTGACGAAATTTCTTTCGAGGAAAATGATGGTGGTGGTATTAACGTGAATTTTAGGCCGCTATCAGGATTTGACATTGCATTTTCCTGCGAATTCGTTGAGGTTATCGGGATACGTAGGGCCTCAGATTAAGGGTAATCAAGGATAAGCGCCGACTGGAATGGGGTTCTTTCTCATTTTGGAGATTTCGAGCCCCATCTGCAGGTGCTTGTTCGCGGCGCGGAGCCGTGAGAGCTCCATCTGCTCGGGCGTGACCACTTTTGCGCCAGCATAAACCTGCCAGCCCGTTCGGCCTTCACCCAGTTGCGCAGCGTCTGCTCTGACACGCCCAACTCGCGGCCACGGCGCTTATGCCGTGCCCGGCCTTGACTCACGGCGGCCACTTGGAATTCCGCCGTGTATGCCTGCCTCGGTAGAGACTACACACGACTTATTGGGAGGCGAAATTTCAGGGGAGGCTCACCATTTACTTTGCTTTCCGGGAGCTGGGCCGGGTGATCCGCACCCTGTTCCTGCTGAAATACTTGAACGACCCGGAGCTACGCCGGGTAATCCATGCCGCGACGAACAAGAGCGAGCAGTTCAACGACTTCGCACAGTGGCTGATGTTCGGCGGCGACGGCACCATCGCCGAGAACCTTCGGCACGAGCAACGCAAGGTAATTATTGAGACTTATATAAATCATGACAACCGATTCGAGTCTGACGCGTTATCTGATCAAGGCGTTGATCGGGAGTCGATTGCATGGCTGGGAAGATGGACGAAGCGACCAGAAAGCGGGTTCGCGCTGGACGGATGCTGTTAGCGAACAAGCCGGTCGCGGAGGTTGCGGCTGCGGTGGGCGTGGCACGGCAGACGGTGTACACGTGGAAGGCGCGCCTGGACGAAGGCGGCATCGATGCGCTGCGCACCATGGCCCGTGGACGGCCGTCGTTGCTCGACGATGCCCAGCGCGAGCAGTTGTGTCGTGCCTTGCTGCAGCGCCCCACCGAGCATGGCTTTGGCACCGAACTGTGGACGCTCAAACGGGTGCGTCTACTCATCGAGCAACGCTTCGGTGTGTCATACAACGAGGCCCATGTCTGGCGCATTCTGGATTCGCTCGGCTTCTCGCCCCAACGCCCAGATCGACGCGCTATCGAGCGCGACGAGGACGCCGTTCTGGCGTGGAAGCGCAAGACTTGGCCCGCGCTCAAAAAAAGTGTACGCGGGAGCAACGGCTGATCGTCTTCATTGACGAGTCTGGGCTCTCGGAGCGCCCCACGCGCGTGCGCACCTGGGCTCCGAAAGGTCAAACGCCAGTCATCCAGTTTCATTTCAACTGGAAGCATGTCTCGGCCATCGCGGGAATGAGTTATCACAACTGCCTGTTCCGCCTTTACGACGGCGCGATCAAGAGCGCACAGATCGTGGAGTTTCTCAAGGCACTGCGCGCGCACCTCAAACGCCGCCTGATGATCATCTGGGACGGCGCCGCGCAGCACAAGAGTCGCATCGTGCGCGACTACCTCGATAGCACTGGTGGTGCAGTGCAGATGGCCTTTGTCCCACCCTACAGCCCGGACCTGAATCCAGTGGAGTATCTCTGGGCCTGGCTCAAGCGCCATGCCCTGGCCAACTTCTGCCCACACTCGCTCGCCGAACTCAAAACGATCGCCCGCAATCGGCTGCGCAGCGCACAGCAACGCGCCAACATCATTGCCGCGTGCTGGAAGCAGGCCGAGTTGTGGTGATGTCAGCATTTATGCAAGTCTCAATAAGTACAACCAGCTCGTGGCCAATATGGTCATCCTCTACAACGTGCAGTGGATGTCGCGGAGGCTAAAGGATCTGCAGGAGAAGGGGCATCCCATCGATGCCGAGGTGCTCAAGGCGCTGTCACCCTACCGGCGCGAGCATATCAACCGGCTGGGGGATTACCTGCTGGACCTGCAGCGGCGCGTGCCACCGCTCGATCCATCGATCGATTCCTATTCAAATCAGCCGCTTAGCGGAGATGTGGCGGATTTTTTACGAATCCCGGCCGACCCTCAGGCCGCCCCGTGGAGGCGGAAGATGTCCGCAACCTCGAGCACAGTGAGCTCGGCGGCAGGACCTCTAGTTGGAACGCAGGTTCTCGAGCGGGCTGACGACCTCGCGCAGCAGATCAGTGGCGACCTGGGCATAGAGCGCTGTCGTCTCCAGCTTCTTGTGCCCAAGCAGTACTTGAATGACGCGGATATCGACCTTCTGTTCGAGGTGGGTGGCGAAGCTGTGTCGCAGCGTATGCATGGATACGTGCTTCTCAATCTGTGCACCCTGGGCGGCGGCATGGATGGCGCGATTGAGTTGCCGGGTGCTGAGCGACTCGATGGGGTTGAGGCCAGGGAACAGCCAGCCTCCGTCGAGCATCTTGCCTTGGGCATGGGCGACGCGCCACCAGACGCGCAGGCGTTCGAGCAGCACGGGCGAGAGCATCGCGTAGCGGTCCTTGCGACCCTTGCCCTGTTCGATGCGCAGGCTCATGCGTTCGCTGTCGATATCGGTCACCTTCAACGCCACCACTTCGCTGGCGCGCAAGCCGGCGCCGTAGGCGACCGCGAGCGCGGTCTGGTGCTTCAGGTTCGGGGGCATCGTACTTTTGGTGCGAAATCTGGCGGTCCAGCCTTGGGAACCGCATTAAATCAATTACTTGAAAGAACGGCAGGTACGCGAGGCGAAGCAACCTGAAAAGCCTTGCCACGATCGGCACCAGGGCTTGCTAGCGCCAGAATCCGCACCAAAAGTACGATGACCCCGACTTCCTGACCGAAACCGGAGGGCGTGCCGGTCAGCAGAATGACGTGGAATGGCACGCGTACCATGCCCAGTTTGGCATCGTCCTCGACCTTGGCTAACGAACTAACGGTCTGCGCCCCATTGACGATCGAGGAGTTCTTGAGCCTGAAGTTGCCCGCCGCTTTGGACGAGGCGCCCGCCGGCGCCTTCACCGCCTCGTCGGCGATCAAGGTGATCCCGTTGTTGAAGTACCAGAAATTCTCGGGCGTGGTCGTGGCGGTCGACCGGATCTGATTGTTGACGTCGGTGGGGCCGAGCGAATGTCGGATGTTGGAGGCCACAAGACCCTTGCCATGCGTCTTCCACCAGTTCTTCAACTGCAGGCCGTCAATCATCCCAAAATATGCCGCATGCGGGGTGGCGGCCTCCCTCGACAGCAAGGTGGAGCGTGGGCTGAAACGCTGGAACATACCGTCGTCGGTCCTGCAGTACATGCCGTACATGACAGTTCGGCGGAGGACTTCGAGAGTGGGGTGCTGACCACGGCCGAGCTGGCACTCGCCGCCTATCTGCGTGAGAAGACGCATGCAGACTGCCGCGTCTGGTCGTTTCGCAACTTTACGCGGAAGCGGCACGCCGCGGTGGCGCGCCGGGTGCAGAGAAACCTGTTCTGGGTACCACGCCCATGCAGGCGGCGGCCAGCTCCGCGCAGATATATTTGTGCTGTACGTCGCGGGTCTTATCGACCAGTAGGTGAGCTCTGTGCGCTATAGCCCGTTATCCCGCCTTAGGTACGGCACGCATCTCTGGCTCAGTGTGGCGCGGACCTTGTTCTGGTCGACGCGGAGATGTTGAGTTCTTGCAATTTTTGACAAATCGCATTCCGTCACCTGATACTGCTCGCATCTTCATGAAAACGCACCTGACGGCAGGCAAGGTTTGCTACGTGCGCGACCATGCAAGGCGTCGACAATCCCTATATTCGAAGGGTTCTCAGTGCTGCTCGTGGCACCACCCATGGATTTGACAAATGGCATTCCTCTGGAACAGGCGCGTACGGGGGCAGGCTGGCGAGGATTGGCGGCGGTGAACCGGGGAGGTGCGGCGCCGGGCACGGGCTGCACGCGCCAGCTGCCATAGCGCTTTTCCAGCACGCCGCGCAGGCCGGTCACGGTGTCGCCGGCGCGCACCGGGTTTGCGGTGCTCAGGGCGGGAGCGGGGTAGGGAACTACCGCCGGGTTCTGGTGGCTTGAACCATCGTCCAGTACCAGCCGGTTCAGCGCGTTCTCGGCCGCAGCCCGTGCAGCCTCTTCGCGTGGCGCGGCGACGGCAGTAGGCGTGCGCAACCGGCCGAGCCCGAGCAGCAGGCTGCCGTAGCGGCCCAGTTCATGCGTGTCGTTGACCGTCAGGGTCTGAGGCAGGGTGACGAGCATGCCTTCGTGTGCCCTCAGTGCCATCTCGCTGGGAAAGGGCAGCACAAGACTGGCCGCAGTGACGGAGCGCCCCGTCGCGCAGAGCGAGGGCATGCCCGACAAGGCCAGCTGGGTCTGGCCGTAGCGCTCCTCCACCGTGCCGGCCAGCCGCAGCAGGTCGCCGGTACGTGCGGCGTAGCGCGGCGCGTAGACGAACAAGCCCTCGGATACACCCGGCCGGTGCTGCCGTTTGTCGTCGCCCTGCTGGATGAAAAAGCCCATGAAGCCGTCGGGGCCGCTGTAGTCGGCCGTGACCACGGCCTCGATCTCCACGGGCTTGCCCACGAGCGGCGAAACGGCCGCCGCGCCTTGCACATCGGCAATCAGCGTCGACGGTGACCCGCACGCCGCGGTGGCCGCAAGGGCGAGGGTGGTGTGGCCGGCGAGCAGCAGTCCGGCGGTCAGGGCATTCAGCGGCTTCATTAGCATGGCGGTTCATGATGGCTTCGACAGAAGCTGCGATGCTACGGTGCACGAGTCACGAAAGGATTGCGGCCGCGCGATCCACCCGCGTGATCGTGCTAAGGTAATGTCATCCGCCGGCACGTGCCGGCAGCCACCCAACCAGATACAGGGACATCATGATCAAGGAAATCGCGCAAATCACCGTCAAGCCTGGCAGCGAAGGCCAGTTCGAGCAGGGCGTCGCCAAGGCCAAACCGCTGTTCCTGCGTTCGCGCGGGTGTCACGGCGTGCAGCTGTTCCGCTCGATCGAGCAGCCGCAGCAATACACGCTTGTAGTCGAGTGGGAAACGGTCGAAGACCACATGGTGCATTTCCGCGAAGCGCCGGAATTCCAGGAGTGGCGCGCGCTGGTCAGCGACTGCTTCGCGGCTGCGCCGCAGGTCGGCCACGTGTCCAAGGTACTCTGAGCCAAACCAGATGTCGGCACCTCAGGAACGGCCCCGCCATTTCTCCATGCTGCGCGAGCTGCAGCTTGCGGATGTGTTCACGCTGGGCAATGCGGCCTGCGGGATGGCGTCGGTGTTCTTCGCCATGTTCTACGTGGCCACGCCGACGCCGGCGCATTTCTTCACGGCGGCCGCGCTGGCCCCGCTGGCATTCATCTTCGACGTGCTCGACGGGCGCATCGCGCGCTGGCGGCACCAGCATTCGGCGCTTGGGCGCGAGCTGGATTCGCTGGCCGACATCATCTCCTTCGGCGTCGGCCCGGCCACGCTGGCGTTTGCCGCCGGCATGCGCGGCGGCTGGGACCTGGCGGTGCTGATTGTCTTTGTCTGCTGCGGCGTCAGCCGGCTCGCGCGTTTCAACGTCACCGCGGAGACGCTGTCGGCCGGCAGCGGCAAGGTGAAGTATTTCGAGGGCACGCCCATCCCCACGAGCGTGCTGCTGACAGGCGTGCTGGCCTGGTGCGCCGCGCAGGACCGCATCGGCGCGGCGCTGCCCGGCGGCGCATGGACGATCGGGCCGGCCGAGCTGCATCCGCTAGTGCTGCTGTTCGCGCTGTCCGGCTCGCTGATGGTCAGCAAGACACTGAGGATTCCGAAGTTCTGAGCGCGTGGCGAGCTCTCAGCCGTTTGCCGGTTGCACCGCGGCGGCGTTGCCCGACGTCGCGGCACGCCTGACGAACAGCGCCAGCAGAGCCGCCGCGAAGCACGCCGCGCCCGCGGCATACAAGGCGGGCGTGTAGGTCAGCAGCAGCGTACGGCTCAGGCCCGCGCCGAACGCCGCCGTGGCCGCGCCGATCTGGTGGGCGGCAAAAATCCAGCCGAACACCATCGGCGCGCGGTCGCGGCCGAACGCGGTGGCGGCCAGCTTGACCGTGGGCGGTACGGTGGCAATCCAGTCCAGGCCGTAGAACATCGCGAAGATCGACAGACCGTACAGGGTGAAGGTGGAATGGGGCAGCCAGAACAGCGACAGGCCGCGCAGCCCGTAGTACCAGAACAGCAGCTTGCGGCTGTCATAGCGGTCCGACAGCCAGCCGGACAGGATGGTGCCGACGAAGTCGAACGCGCCCATCATGGCCAGCGCCGAGGCGGCCGGCACAGGGCCCATGCCGAAGTCCCCGCAGAGCGCGATGAAGTGGGTCTGGATCAGACCGTTGGTGGACAGGCCGCAGATGAAAAAGGTACCGGCCAGCACCCAGAAGGCCTGGTTGCGCATGGCGTCGCGCAGCACGACGAAGGGGCCGCGCAGTGTCAGGGGAGGGGGTGGCGGGGCCGCAGCCACCGGGACCGCGGCAGGGACCTCGCCGAATGCGGCCAGGCCGACGTCGGCGGGGCGGTTGCGCATCAGCGCGAACACCAGCACGGCCAGTACCGCGCAGCCAGCCAGCACCGGCAGCACGGCCACGCGCCAGCCCATGTGTTCGATCAGCCAGGCTGCCGCCGGCAGGAAGGCGAGCTGGCCGGTGGCCGAACTGGCGGTGAGCAGCCCGATCACCAGCCCGCGCCGCGCGCTGAACCAGCGGTTGGCCACGACGGCGGCCAGCACCAGCGCGGTCATGCCGGAGCCGATGCCGAGCATCACGCCCCATGCCAGGAACAGCTGCCACAACTCCGTGACGACCGTGGCCAGCGCCATGCCGCCGGCAATCAGCGCCAGGGCGGCGCACACCACGTTGCGCACGCCGAAGCGCTCCATTAGGAGCGCCGAGAACGGCGCCATCAATCCGAACAGCGCGAAACGGAAGGCCAGGATCGAGGAAATCTGGTCAGTGTTCCATCCCATCTCGCTGCTCAGCGGCTTGAGGAAGGCGCCGGGCAGGCCGAGTGCCGCCGACGTGGTGAGCATGACGAGAAAGGTGACGGCAGCGACGAGCCACGCATAGTGGATGCCGCGCCGGTCGAGCCGGCTGGAAATCGCTTGGGCGAACATGGGTCTCTCTGTCGGGGCGCTTGCGAGCGCGGGGATGAGTCAGGGCATGCGTGTCCCGGTGGGGCACGCAGAGCGGTAAATCAGGGCGTTTCGGAATTGTGGCGGGTTAGCCGGAAGACGTTCCGAGCAGCCGTTCGCGCACGGCGTCCAGGATGCCGTCGGACATGGTGTCGCCTTCGATGGCACGTGCCAGCGTAACTGCGCCTACTAGCATCGCCATGCGGATCAGGGCTTCCTTGTGGCGCGTCTCGGCGCTGTCACTGGCCACGGTCGTTTCCATATCCCGGACCAGCGACCGGAAGCCTTCCAGGTAAGCGAGCCGTACCGGCTTGTCGGCCGGCTCGCGCGCCACGTCGCTGGCAAGTGCCACCGCCACGCAGCCGTCGCCGGGGTTGGCGCAATGCGCCCGCGTGAGATAGGGCTCGACCAGGTTGGCCAGCATGGCTTGCGGGTCGCCCGCCGCGCGATCGATGCGGCGTTCCCAGCGTGCCGCCGCCTCGTCGAATGCGCGCGTGCAGGCCTGCGCCGCGAGTGCGTCCTTCGAGGCGAAGTGCCCATAGAAGCCGCCGTGCGTCAGCCCGGCGCCAGCCATCAGCTCGGCCACGCTGACGCCATTCAGCCCGCGTTCGCGGAACAGGCGCGACGACGCCTGTTCGATGGCTTCCCGATTCTTGTCGGCTTGTTCCCGTGATGCACGCGCCATCTGAAGGCTCCTTCGGAAATTGATCCTTGACGAATTTTAGATGATGGCCATAATTTGTTCAATAAATGTTGTTCGTCATTTAAACGGCGTGCCGGTCGGTCACGCCTTCCTTGTGTCCTCCAATCGACAGGAGTCCCTGTAATGCAGAACCTCTTTGACCTTTCGGGCCGCGTGGCCGTCGTGACCGGCTCTACCAAGGGCATGGGCCTTGAAATGGCGCGTGCGCTCGGACATGCCGGTGCCGCTGTCGTGGTTTCCGGCCGTGACGGCGATGTCGCACAGACCGTTGCCGCGCAGCTGGAGAGCGAGGGGATACGCGCCCGGGGCATTGCCTGCGACATCGCCGACCTGGCCAGCGTGCGCGCATTCGCGGAACAAGCGCTGGCGGCGTTTGGCCGGGTAGATGCCCTGGTGCTGAATGCGGCGGCGGACGGTGCGGTGGGATCGTTGCTGAGCCAGGGTCCGGAAGTGTTCGACGCGGCCATGGCCGGCAATGTGCGCGGCAACCTGTTGCTGGTCAACGCGCTGGCGCCGCAAATGGTGGCGCGGCGCGATGGCTCGATCACCTTCATGTCGAGCATCGCGGCCAAGCGCGGCTCCGCATACCTGGGCATGTACAGCATCACCAAGGCTGCCGTGGATCAGGCGGTGCGCAGCCTGGCACTCGAACTGGGAGCGAGCGGCGTGAACGTCAACGCCATCAACCCCGGCCCGGTACGGACGGAGTTCTCGCGCGAGGCATTGTGGGGCGACCCGGACCGCGAGGCGCAACTGGCCGCGCGCAATCCGATGCGGCGCATCGGCGAAGCGGGCGACGTAGCTGGCCTGGCGTTGCTGCTGGCCTCGGCCGCCGGGCGCTTCATCAACGGGCAGAGCATCAGCGTGGACGGCGGTCTGTCGGTTGCCTGAGCGGCAGAGGGAATGGCTTCAAATGTACATACATATGAAGCCGTCTTCAGCGCGTTGAAGGAATTTCCCGTATCGTCTCGGTTGAACCGTGCCGGGCCATGATCCGGCCGCAACCGCGCGATCCCCGTGTCCAGTCCCGCTCCGATCCAATCCGTCTCACAGCCGGCGTCTGCCGCCGTTGCCTCGCATACCATGACGTCGCGCGAGCGCCGCGGCATGGCAGCCATCATGATCGCCGTGGCGCTGGCCACGCTGGACACGGCGATCGCCAACACCGCCTTGCCTTCGATTGCCGCGGACCTGCATGCGACGCCTGCGGCGTCGGTCTGGGTGATCAATGCCTACCAGCTCGCGATGGTGGCCACGCTGCTGCCGTTCGCGGCACTGGGCGGCATCCTTGGGCACCGGCGCGTCTATATCGGTGGCGTGACGGTGTTCATCGCCGCCTCGGTGGTGTGCGCGCTGGCGTGGTCGCTGCCGTCGCTGGCGGCGGCGCGGCTGCTGCAGGGTATCGGGGCCAGCGCCATCATGAGCGTCAATACGGCGCTGATCAGTACGATCTTTCCGATTCACCGACTCGGCCGCGGTGTCGGGCTGAATGCACTGGTGGTCGGCGTCTCGTTCGCACTGGGGCCGACCGTGGCGTCGGTAATCCTGTCTTTCGGCTCGTGGCCATGGCTGTTTGCCGTCAATCTTCCGATCGGCCTGCTCGCGCTCGGTATCGCGCGCGGGTCCCTGCCGCAGACGCCGCGCAGCCAGCACGCGTTCGACCGCGTGGCCGCGCTGCTGAACGTGGTGGCGTTTGCCGCGCTGATCTTCGCGCTGGGCGAAGGCGCGCAGCGCGCGCCGCTGGCGGAGTCGCTGGCCGCGGCGGGCATCTTCGTGGTGGCGTTCGGCCTGCTGCTGTGGCGCGAGCGCGGCCACCCTGCGCCGATGCTGCCGGTGGACCTGTTCCGCCGCCCGATGTTCGCGCTGTCGACCCTGACGGCGGTCTGCTCGTTTGCGGCGCAGGGTTTGGCCTTTGTCTCGCTGCCGTTCTATTTCCAGCACGTGCTCGGCCGAGGCCAGGTGGAGACGGGATTCCTGCTGACGCCGTGGTCCGTGGTGGTAGCGCTGATGGGGCCAGTTGCCGGACGCCTGTCCGACCGTTATCCGCCGGGCCTGCTCGGCGGCGTTGGGCTGGCCGTGATGAGCGCAGGCATGGCGTCGCTGGCCCTGATGCCGGCCAACCCCAGCGCGCTGGAGATCGGCATCCGGATGTGCATCTGTGGCGCCGGTTTCGGCTTCTTCCAGTCGCCGAACCTGAAGGCGCTGATGGCCAGTGCCCCGCGCGAGCGCAGCGGCGGTGCCAGCGGCGTGATCGCGACGGCGCGGCTGCTGGGACAGTCCACTGGCGCGGCGCTCGTGGCGCTCAGTTTCGGCCTGGCGGGCAACCATGGCCCCGGGCTGGCGCTGGCCCTGGGCGCGGGGTTTGCCGGTGTCGCCGCCGTGGCCAGCGGCTTGCGCCTGGTGATGCCCGCTGTCAAGCATTGAACATCTCATGTCGCTGACCAAGCCGTGGCGCGGCGGCGATGGCGCTGGCGCGCGTGCCGGATTTCGGTCGCGCGCGGCGACAAGCGGGAAGTTGGGCCTCGGCCTAGAATCCCGCAATCCACCGTAAGCATCCGGCTACGCGGCGCGTCCTGATCCGAAACACAAGGGTTTCCCCATGAGCCATCTGTTCGATCCTCTCGATATCGGCAAGCTGACCCTGTCCAACCGCATCATCATTGCGCCGATGTGCCAGTATTCGGCGCAGGACGGCAATGCGGGCGACTGGCACATGATCCACCTCGGTTCGCTGGCGTTGTCCGGTGCGGGCATGCTGATCCTCGAAGCCACCGCGGTCTCGCCGGAAGGCCGTATCACCGCGGGAGATCTGGGCCTCTATGACGACGGCAACGAGGCTGCATTGGGCCGTGTGCTGCGTGCCATCCGCGCGCACTCGCCCATTGCCGTGGCCATACAGCTCGCGCACGCCGGGCGCAAGGCGTCCAGCCAGGCGCCGTGGGATGGCGGCAAGCAGGTCCGTCCCGGCGCGCCTGGCGGCTGGCAGGCCGTGGCGCCGTCGCCTGTGCCGCACGCTGACGACGAAGTGCCGCCGACCGCGCTGGACCGCGCAGGCATGGATAAGGTCCGCGATGATTTCGTCGCGGCCGCGGTGCGCGCGGTAAGGCTCGGCATCCAGGGCATCGAGATCCATGGCGCGCACGGCTACCTGCTGCACCAGTTCCTGTCGCCGCTGGCGAATCATCGCGATGACGAATACGGCGGCAGCCTGGAAAACCGCACGCGTTTCCCGATCGAGGTCTTTGACGCCGTGCGTGCAGCCGTGCCCGCGGACTGCCCGGTGTGGATGCGCATCTCGGCCACGGACTGGGTGCCGGGCGGCTGGGATATCGACGGCACGGTGGCGTTGTCGCAGGCGCTCAAGGTGCGGGGCTGTGCCGCGATCCATGTGACCACGGGTGGCGTCTCGCCGGCGCAGGCGATCAAGCTCGGGCCAGGCTACCAGGTGCCCTACGCACAGCGCGTCAAGGCCGAAGTAGGCCTGCCGACCATCGCCGTAGGCCTGATTACCGAACCGGAGCAGGCTGAAGCCATCATCACCGGCAACGAGGCCGATGCGGTGTCGCTGGCGCGCGCCATGCTGTACAACCCGCGCTGGCCCTGGCATGCCGCGGCGAAGCTGGGGGCAAGCGTGGCGGCGCCGAAGCAATACTGGCGTTCGCAGCCGCGCGAACTGAAGGACCTGTTCTCGGACGCGAGCTTCGGCCAGCGTTGAGCCGTTCCCATCCGAAGCCGAAGGAGGATGCTGCATGAAACCACGTGTCACCCTGATTACGCTGGGCGTTGACGATCTGCAGCGGTCCCTGCGCTTTTACCGCGAAGGGCTGGGCCTGACGACCGAGGGCATCGTCGGCGAGCAGTTCGAGCATGGCGCGGTGGCCTTCTTCGACTTGCAGCCCGGCCTCAAGCTGGCCATCTGGCCACGGGCCAGCCTCGCGCACGACAGTGGTCTGCCGCTCTCCGTGCGCGCGGCGCCCGGATGTTCCCTGGCGCATAACGTCAGCAGCCAGGCCGAGGCTGACGCGGTCATGCAGCAGGCTGCCGCCGCTGGCGCCACCATCGTCAAGCCTGCGCAGCCGACTTTCTGGGGTGGCTACGCGGGCTACTTTTCCGATCCGGATGGGCATCTGTGGGAGGTCGCCTGGAACCCGCAGATGCTCCCCGCCGATTGAAGGCAGCCGTAAGTGCCGGGCAGGGTACAAGACTGCCGCGCGCACTATAGTAGTAGCTGACCTACGTGGCCATCGACGGAGGGAAGGGACGATGGAGGCAGGCAAGACATCGCTTGAGCGGGCGCGCCGTTTTGCCACCCTGGCACTGGCCGCAACCGTGTTCATGGGCCTGGCGCCGGTGTCGCGGGCACAGCTGGGTGACGTGCTGAAGAACCCCATGGGAGGCGGCGGCGCCGCGGAGAGCGCGGCAGCGCTTGGCGGAATGGGCGGCGGTCTTTCGCTGCAGTCGCTTTCCTCGGGCAGCGTGGGCAATGTCGCTGGCTTGCTGGACTTCTGCATCAAGAACAACTATCTCGGTGCGAGCGGGGCGGCGTCGGTCAAGGACAAGCTGATGGACAAACTCGGCGGGCCGTCCCAGGCCTCGACGGACACCGGTTTTACCAGCGGCGCACGGGGCATCCTGCAGGATAGCCACGGCAAGACACTGGACCTCAGTGGCAGCGGCCTGAAGGCAAGGGCCACCGAGCAGGTATGCGAGAAGGTGCTCTCGCAGGGTAAATCGCTACTGTGATTTTGCGCACCGCATCATTGTTTTCGCATTTTTCGCAGGGATTTCCATGATTGCCACACCGCATCGAAGTGGCCACCATGGTTTGCAACAGACAGCAAAGGCATTGCGCCAGGGCGTCCCCCCACTAGAAGCGGCCTGGCGGCAGCACGATGTAGACCAATAAAAACATCCGGGGCAAGACCCCGCGGGAGACATCCATGCAAGTCTATGACGGCCTCTTGTACCTGACTGCGATGGTGCTGGTGTGCTTGTACGTCTATCTAGGCGTGCTGACACGCAGTACTGCAATTCGGCTGGGGTCTCCGGCCATTGTGGCTGCGCTGGTCTTTGCGTATTCGTTGTCGCCCCTGCATTCGGTTGGGTAAGGGCGTTAGCGGTAGCTGCTGTTCCGCCGCTTAGCCGGCGGGGAAGCGCCTGCGCCAGCAATGCTGATGCCAGTGCATGCCGACTAGTGAGCCGCGTAGCAGCCGAAGGCGATGATGCGATACCGGTGTTAGCAGGCGGCCACCGCCCTACATGGGGATCGTAACAAAAGCCGGTTAACGCAGGCACGGGTTCTGACTCACTATGCGTAGCAGGCTCGAACGGGCAACCACGTCTCGCGAGACCAAAGCCGCTTGAAAACAAGGAGCGCATCGTTGATGGCCAGCCGCCAGGCGACGCGTTTTTCTGCTTTCTCTTTTTGTCGCTCGGACAAAAGAGTAAGTCGCCGGCTGCGCCGGCGAAACAGCAGCGCCTGCCAAGCGCGACATCCCCGACATCGCCAACCCGCTGGCAGTTCGAAAAGAGTCCCCTTCCGCTCGTCGCTTTAAATCCCATACGACCCACGCCGCAGACCACGCCAAACGTGCGGTCGCATCGGTGGCAACTGGCAGCGCGTGGCATTGCCGGCGGCAAGCTGCGCGCTGGCGCCGTCGATCTACTCGCTGGGGCCGGCCATGCTGGCCGAGGTCTGCCCGCCCGCGCAGCGTGGCGCGCTGCTGTCGATCGACGCCTCGATCTCATCGATCGCCGGCATCCTGGCGCCGCTGGTGACGGGCTACCTCGTACAGAATGCAACCGGCGCGCATGGCTATGAGACCGGCTTCGCGGTCTGTGGGGCACTGATGATCGTGGGTGGTCTTGCGGGCGCGGCCATGACCAACCCCGAGCGCTCAAGGCAGCGGATGGCCGGCTTGCAGCTGCAGGCGAGTGCGGCCCGGAATGCGCGTCCTGCGCACGCGTAACGACAGATGAGCGCTGCGGGGCCGCGCACGCGGCCCCTTTGCCTTCCGGTCCGCGCGGACTCTGGCGCATCGGCGCAAGGCCCATGTGTGCGCGGCGCCGATATACTTCAGGCTCCGCCGGGCCGTGATGCCCGGTTTTTGCCGGAGCTTTATAGATGATGCCTGCCACATCGAGCTGGTTTGCCTGGGCCGCGTTGTCCGCGGTGTTCGCGGCCCTGACCGCTATCTTCGCCAAGGTTGGCCTGGCCGGCATCGACTCGGACATGGCCACCCTGGTTCGCGTGGTGATCATCTTCGTGGTGCTGGCCGCGTTCGTGGTGGCCACCGGCAAGTGGATGGACCCCTCGGCATTTTCGGCCAGGAACTGGGTCTTCCTCACGTTGTCCGGCCTGGCCACCGGTGCCTCGTGGGTCTGCTACTTTCGTGCCCTCAAGATCGGTGATGCCTCCAAGGTGGCGCCCGTCGACAAGTTCAGCCTGGTGCTGGTGGCGCTGTTCGCCGTGCTGTTCCTCGGCGAGCGGCCGGCCCCGCGCGAATGGCTTGGCATCGGCCTGGTTGCCGCGGGCGTGATCGTGCTGAGCCTGCGGCGATAGCCCTGTGAAATCAGGCCGTAGCCGGAAGCGGCCAGCCGTTCCAGGCCGGCGTTCCGGCGCGCCTGGTGCCGGGCAGGCCCGGCAGCAGTTGCGTCGGCTCTACGCCAAATAGATTGGCGCACGCGCTGGCAAATGCCGCCGCGGAGCGCAAGCCCGACTCGGTGGCAAGCAGGTCCAGCCGCGCGGGTGGCAGCCCAGGCCTGGCGTCGGGCAGCGCCAGCATGTAGAAGGCCCGTGCCGCACGCTGTTCCCGCACGATCGGATGCAGCGCCTCGCCTTCGGCGAACAGGCGCGCGCGCACCAGGCGCTGGGTGACCTGCCACTGTTCGCCGAGGCGCGCGGCATTCCAGTCGACGGTCGGATGTTCAAAGACCAGCCTCGCGAGCGTACGCGACCAGTGCTTGTCATGCTGGATGGCATTCATGCGCGGGCAGACCGCGTCGGGCACGGCTTCGAGCGTGATGGTGCAGGGCTGCAATGGCGCGGCCTGCAACTCGCAGTCGAAATGCGCGAATGCCGGTACCACGAAGGGATCGCCAGGCCGCACGTCGCGGCGCGCATTGGCGTCGCGCAGCCGGGCCGCGCCCTGCCATGCTTCCACGCGCACGGCGAATGGAAAGCGCAGTCGGGTTATGCGGACGGGGTTGCGGCTGACAAGGGGCATGCGGGCAGTGGCTGGAGCGCGGCCGGTTACTGTCGCAGCATTCTAAGGGCGGCGCAACCGTCGACGATGTCGCCGGGGCGACATTTCGCCGGCGGCCTACAGCTCCGACAGCCCGAAGTGACGCAGCCGCGGCAAGTCCGTCACGCGGATGGTCTGGTAGGCCAGGTGGACCAGGCCCTCGTCGGCCAGCCGCCGCAACGCCTGGTTGACGCGCTGGCGCGACAGGCCGGTCAGCAGGCCGATCTCTTCCTGCGACAGCTCCAGTACGGGGCTGGTGCGCGGACACAGCGATGGATGGAATAGCTGAGCGATCGCCTGTGCCACGCGCGCATCGGCGCTGAGCAGGCGGTCGTTTTGCACCGTGGCGATGAACTGTCCCATGCGTTCGTTGAGCTGCGTCACCACGAAACTGGAAAAGGGCAGGCTCTGCGCGAGCAAGGTGTTGAATACGGGCTCCGGCACCAGCAGCACGCGCGAATCGCGGATCGCGATCACGTCATAGCGGCGTAGTTCACGCTTGATCACGCTGCCCTCGCCACACCAGCCCCCCGCGGGCACGCCCGAAAACGTGCAGCCACGGCCGTCCGGCGTATAGACGGCCAGCTTGATCAGCCCGCTGTCGACGCCGATCCAGTCGCGCGATGGCTCCCCGCGCCGGGCGATGAAGGCCCCGGCGGGGAATTCCTGCAGCATCGTGGCGCGCGCGGCCAGCGCCTGGTGTTCCGGCGAGAGGGCGCGAAACCAGGCATGGCTTGCCAGCGGCGAGGCGGATGGGGAAAGGTCGGGCGCAGTCATTGAGGACGGGTTGGGCAATCAGGCAATCCGGCCTTGCGAGGCCCCTTGCGAGACCCCTTGTGAGACATTCACGCTGGCCTTGTAAGAAACCTGTAAGCCTTGCCTGGCGCGGGTTTCCGGGGAGTTTGTCATCCGGACGACAGAGCGCGGGCGTGTGCGATGATAGCCTTCTGTACGAAAAAGTAACAGCGCCCCGGTGCAGAAGAGTTCAGCGGAGACACAAGCAATGCCCACAGATTTCGACAGCGGCCTGGGCCGCAATACGGCCAATTTCGTGCCGATCACCCCGATTGATTTCCTGGTCCGCGCGGCCGAGGTGTATGGCAACAGGCTTGCCATCGTGCACGGTCCGGTGCGCCAGAACTGGCGCGACACCTATGCGCGGGCACGGCGCCTGGCCAGCGCGCTGGCACGGGCCGGGGTCGGCAAGGGCGATACCGTGGCGGCGCTGCTGCCCAATACGCCGGCGATGGTGGAAGCGCACTTCGGTGTGCCGATGGCCGGCGCTGTGCTGAACGCCCTGAATATCCGCCTCGACGCCGCCAACCTGGTCTTCATGCTGCGCCATGGCGAGGCGCGCGTACTGCTGGCCGATACGGAATTCGCGGACCTTGCCCGGCAGGTTTCGCTCGAAATCCCCGGCCTGAAGGTCATCGCCGTGGAAGACGCGCTGGGGCCGCAGGCCGAGCGCTTCGGCGATACCGACTATGAATCCTTCCTGGCCTCGGGCGATCCGGACTATGCGTGGCAGATGCCTGCCGACGAGTGGGACGCCATTGCGCTGAACTACACGTCGGGTACGACCGGCGACCCCAAGGGCGTGGTGTACCACCACCGTGGCGCGGCGATGAACGCGATCTCGAACATCCTCGAGTGGGACCTGCCCAAGCACCCGGTCTACCTTTGGACGCTGCCGATGTTCCATTGCAACGGCTGGTGCTTCCCCTGGACCGTCGCCGCGCGCGCCGGCGTGAACGTGTGCCTGCGCAAGTTCGAGCCGCGCCTGGTGTTCGACCTGATGCGCGATGAGGGCGTGACGCATTATTGCGCGGCCCCCATCGTGCACACCGCGCTCGTCAACGCGCCGCCGTCGTGGCGCGAAGGCCTGCGCGGGCCGGTGCGCGGCATGGTGGCCGGCGCACCGCCGCCGGCCGCGGTGCTCGCACAGATGGAAGCCATGGGCTTCGAGCTGACCCATGTATATGGCCTGACCGAAGTGTATGGCCCGGCGGCCGTGTGCGCGGAGCAGGACGACTGGAGCCAGCTGTCCCAGGAAGACCGTGCGGTGATGAAGGCGCGGCAGGGCGTGCGCTATCACCTGCAAGCGGGCGTGACAGTGCTCGACCCCGATTCGATGCAGCCCGTGCCGGCCGATGGCGAGACCATTGGCGAGATCATGTTCCGCGGCAATATCTGCATGAAGGGCTACCTGAAGAACGAAAAGGCCACGCGCGACGCCTTCGCCGGTGGCTGGTTCCACACCGGCGACCTTGGCGTATGCATGCCAGACGGCTACATCAAGATCAAGGACCGCAGCAAGGACATCATCATCTCGGGCGGCGAGAACATCTCCAGCGTAGAGGTCGAAGATGCGCTCTATCGCCATCCTGCCGTGCTGGCTGTGGCCGTGGTGGCGCAGCCCGATGCGAAGTGGGGGGAGACGCCCTGTGCGTTCGTGGAGCTGAAGGAGGGCGCCAGTGCAACCGCCGAGGAACTGATGGCGCATTGCCGCACGCTGCTGGCGGGCTTCAAGGTGCCCAAGGCGGTGTATTTCGGCCCGCTGCCCAAGACCTCGACCGGCAAGATCCAGAAGTTCGAACTGCGCCGCAAGGTCAAGTCGGATTCGGCGATCGACGTCTGACGCGGCGGTCAGGAGAAGGCGGCTTCTTCAGCGGCATGCTGGCTGGCAAGCCGCCTGTCGATAAGCTCGCGGCCCCACGCCAGCCCCGCGCGGCGGGCGTCGGTGGCGCAAGCGAAGCGCACGCCACTGTCCGGGTACAGATCGGGCAGGACGTGGCCGTGCAGCCAGACGCCCGCGCGCAGCGTCCACCACCCATCGTGCTGGCCGCCGTAGCGCAAGGCTACGATGTGAATGCGGTAGCCGCGGTAGCTGTCGCTGTGCTCGTGCGAGCCGCTGGGCATGGCTGTTGAATATTCGTGTTGAACATTCAGCGCAAGCTTGCGCCGTGCCGCGGCGGGCCGGACCTGTGCCACTCCTGCGAGATCTCGGGAAACACCTCGCATTCGCCGCGCACGATATTCTCGATCGTGGCGCAGACGCCCGCAGTGCCGCGCGGCCCCACGCAGACCAGGCTGCGTGGATGGTCGGTGTGTTGCGGGATGGCGTACACGTGCATGCCCTCCTGGAACAGAGGATGCCTTGCCAGGCGCTCGTTCATCAACTCAACGAAGCGCTGGGGACTGACGACCGGCTTTTCCATAGCGAACTCCTGCAGCGCTGCCGTCGGGCGCGTTGTGCGTGCACGGGGCCGGCATACGCGGTAGTAAAGGCCAGGAATATTTCGGGCGAGTGGCATGTGCCCCGCTGTATCGGGGTGGCCGGAGGAAGCGCGGGCAAAAAAGCCGCCCACGTTGCCACTGCCAACGATTTCAGGTTAGGCGATGCATCCGGCGAAGCAAGTCCGCCGGATGGACCTGGTCACGAAGGCCGCACTTCTCCGGCGGCGCGTGGCCCCTCGAGCATGTAATTGCCAGCCGCCCAGCAGGCGGCTTCGGCTTCGGCCTCGGAGTGATAGACGGAAGGGGCTTCGATGGTGCAGTCGGCATCAGCCGCGCCGCAGTGCTCTTCCATCACGATGCGCCAGGTGTAAAGGCCCGGCGGATCTTCCAGGACGTGGAGCACGAGGGTGCGGTGGCTGTCGGCGAGGGTCAGGGGCTGGGTCGACATGACAGTCTCCGGTGACGGCGACCCCTAGATGCTAGCAATTGCCGCGGACCAATACCAGCCTGCATTCCGGTCGCCGCATGCGCCGCGCAGTGCGGTGCATCTTCCGCCGCCGCACGGTTTCCAGTATCTTCTGCATCGGGGCGCCGGGTGGCGCCCGCTCCTCCGGATTCGCATGCCCATCTCGCCTCAACTTGCCGAACTGGTTGCGTCGCTGCGCGCACACTATGACACCGCCATCCTGCCGCACTGGACCGGCAACGGCTGGAATGCCGACCTGCTGCTGCCCTACGAGGCACTGGATGGTGCCAACGGCAATGCCATGCCGCCCGCGCGCTACCGTGCCATGGCCTGCGCGCGCCAGATCTACGTGTTTTCCGTGGCGGGCAAGCTTGACCACGCCGATACGCTGTTCGGTTCGCTGCAGGCCTACTTCAGCACCGGCGAAGGCGGCTGGCTCTACAGCGTCGACCCGGCGGGGATGCCGTTGGACCCGACGCGCGACCTCTATACGCATGCTTTCGTGATCTTTGCTTGCGCGCACTACTACGCCTGCGGCGGCAACGAGGACGCGCTTGCCGTGCTGCAGGAAACGCGCGAGATGGTCGAGCAGCACTTTGCCGACGGTGCCGGGCTGTATCACGCGGCGCTTTCCGAGTTCTTCAAGGACAAGGGCGCGGGTGTTCAGCAGAACCCCATCATGCACCTCACCGAGGCTTACCTCGCGGCGCTCGACGCTACCGGCGACGATTGGTTTGCGCGGCGTCTGCGCGAGATCGCCGCGGCCGTGCAGGACCGGTTCGTCGATCCGGCCAGCGGTTGCATTGCCGAGTTGCCGCAGGGCACGGCCGGCAATCGGATCGAGCCCGGTCATCAGTTCGAGTGGTTCTCGCTGGTGGCGGGCAACCCCGCGCTGTTCGAAGGCGTGCCGCTCGGCGCTTCGCTGCAGCGTGCGTTGGTCTTTGCGCAGGCGCACGGCGTGGTCCCAGGTACGCTGGGCGTAAGCGCTGCGCTCGACGCGGACGGCAGCGTGCTCGACGGCACCCAGCGCATCTGGGCGCAGACGGAATTCGCCCGTGCGCTGGCTGTGCACGGGACACCGGAATCGCTGGCGACGCTGGAAGCTCAGCTGGGCCAGTACCGCAGACGTTTCCTGCATGCCGGCGGCTGGCATGAGTGCCTGGCGCCATCAGGCGAAGTGGTGCGTGCCGAGATGCCGTCCACCTCGCCATATCACCTTGCTACGGCCTACGCGGCGCTGGAAGAGCTGGCCGGGAGTTAGCCGCCGGTGCGGCAGCCTGCGGCGCGCGGGTCGCTCTTCTGCAGGAGCCGCAGCATCGGCTCGCCCGCTGGCTCAGCCGGCCGAAAGCGGAGGCCACGGAAGAAGTGGAACGCTACTCGTTGACGCCGTTCTCGCGCAGCAGCCGCTCGCATTCGTCGAGCATGTCATGCGCGAACGCTGACTGGTAGTTGGGATCGAGCGCCTCCATCATTTCGTGCGAGGCATAGAGCCCGGCTTCGCGCGAAAGCGTGTCCGCGAGCTGGCGCGCGAACTGGTCGCTCAGCTCCGAAAGCAGGCGGCGTTCCGACAGGGCGAGTTGCAGCTTGGAGCGCGACAGCCATTCTCCGGCCAGCGTGGCGCCCTGGGCATCGGTGAGCCATTTTCCGTGCTCGTAATAGGCTGACAGGCGCTCGGCGGTCAGCGCGAACAGGAGCGCCTTGCGGGTGTTGAAATCGATCTTCAGAAGCGGTGCAGCTTTCATATTCGTGGTGATGACTGTGGCGTGGCTCAGCGTTGCGCCGCTTGCTGCGTGATGCGGGCAAACGTTCCCTTGAGCCACGAGCCGATTGCCTCGATCTCTTCCAGGCACACTGAATGCGGCATGGCATAGGTATGCCACGCGACGGGAATGCCGCGTGCCAGAAGGAAGTCCCTGGCCTGCTCGCCGAGGCGTGGCGGCACGATGTCATCGAGCGTGCCGTGCGCAGCGAAGACGGGGATGGCGGCATTGGCGGGCGTGGTTTCGGCCGTCAGCATGTCAGGCGCCGGAATATAGGTGGACAGGGCGATGATGCCCGCCAGCGTGTCCGGGTGGGTGAGGGCAGTGGTGTAGGCGATCGCGCCGCCCTGCGAAAAGCCGGCAAGCACAATGTGGCCGGTCGCGATGCCGCGCGCGTTTTCACGCGCGATCAGCGCCCGGATGCGTTCGCATGAAACCCGGATGCCATTCTCATCGGCACGCCGGCCGGCTTCGTTCAGCGAGTAGATGTCATACCAGGCGGGCATGACATAGCCGCCGTTGCACGTGACGGGCATGGCGGGCGCATGGGGAAAGATAAAGCGCACGCCGGGCGTGCCTTCCAGTCCGAGTTCCGGAACCACCGGCACGAAATCATTGCCATCCGCGCCCAGGCCGTGCATCCAGATGACGGTGAAAGCGGGATTTGGCGCGGTCTCGATTTCGATCGCGGGCAGTAGTTCGTGCATGGGGGCTCCTGTGTGACAGTCCGCGCGCCAGCTTGCGCGGCGGGCAGCGCGAGTATCGCACAGGTCGGCACACGTTCCCGCGTGCCGTGCGGCGCTACAGATGACCAGCGGAGTTCGAGAGACTCCGCCGCTGGTCAGTCAATTTGCAACCGCGTACTGCAGCGCTAGGCGGCCGAGGGCACGATCGGGACGGTGGTCAGTCCGGGCGCGACACGCGGTGCCGAGAAGGTTTCGATGGCCGCGGGAGCGGCGCGGCGCTTGTCGACCACGTCCTCGACGCCCTTGGTCGCCACGTCTTCGAGGAACGCGACCATGTCGCGATAGTAGGCGACCTGCATTTGCGCCTCTAGCAGGCGCCGTTCCGCCTGGAACAACGTCAGCCTCATGTCTTGCAGTTCCCTTTCGGCAATCTTTTCCGGGGTCGGCGGACTGAACAAGTTTGCGAGCCAACGCATGGCATTACCTCCAGTGCTGATCAACAGCGAAGAATCGATGCTTTTGCCATGAGGACCAATATAGACAAGAAATCGGTAAAAGAATCTCAACCTGCGCATTCGTAGCGCCTAGCCCACAAGGATGATTGCCGCGCCGCAAAGACTCGGTTAGATTCTCCGGTCGCAAGTTGCAGCATCGCGTTTCATCTCATTTGCGCATGGTGGTATTGCGGCATTGCGGCCCTGGCTGGACCCATGCGATGTCGGGCACGAAGTCCTGATTCACGCGATCGCGGGTTCCCGTGCGGCTGTTGCGCGTGGAGCCAGCATGAATGCGATCACGGGCGTCCAGAACGCACTCATGTAGTCAGGCAAGATGGCTGCGTCATGCGGCATGTCGTCAAACAACATCAGTTCCTGAAGATTCGAAGCCGCCTGCGCAAGGCGCTCCACATGGCCCAGCGGCAGGACTTCATCGGCGCGGCTGTGCACGAGCATCAGCGGCAGTTGCAGCCGGCGCATGCGCGCTGCGTTGTTCCAGGGATCCGGCAGCAACCACGCCAGCCGCGGCGGCACACGGCCAGTCTGGACCGCAGCGGTGCGTGCGGAACTGAAGCCCGAGGCAATGATCATCCCGTCCGGGGCTGGCGCAAGCCGGCGCGCGACATCCAGCAGCACACCCGATCCGAGCGAGTGCCCGAGCACGTAGCGCCGTGTGGCGTCCGGCGTTGCAGCGAGGAAGCTGGCATAGGCCGCCCGCGCGTCTTCGCGCAGGTGTCGAACGGTCGGGTGTCCGCTGCTTGCGCCGTAGCCGCTGTAATCGAACACGAACGTACTGATGCCTGCTTGCGACAGCAGGGCTTGCACGGGCGCCCAGTCGGCCAGGCATTCGTCGTCGCCGTGGCACACCATCAGCGCTGGCGCCGTAGTTTGTGCCGCCGGCGCGTGAGCGGCATGGAGCAGCCGCTTGCCGCTGCGGAATGTACTGTGATGCAGTGCCGCTTCGGGGAGGTCGGATGCGGGCGGCATGCTGGACGGCGTGACAAAAGCCTCGCGTTCGAGTGCGCGGAACAGCATGTGGCGTGCCAGCCCGGCCACCAGCGCAAGGCCGGCAGTGCCGGCCAGCCAGCGCGGAATCGCGAAGTCAGGAGTTTTCAGCATAGGTCTGGAGGCTCGGGTGCCCGTCAAGGCTAGCAGCTGTCGTGCAATTGGCCCAGCCAGAAGTGTGAGGCCAGCCAGAGTTGGGCGGTCGCGCCTCGACTATCGGAACGATAGGAAATTTTATCCTTGACTATCTACCTAGTAGTAGATAGTATTCTGTCCATGGAAGCGCTGCTCCACCGGCAAAGACAAAGAAGCCGGTTCTGCAACGGAGCCATTGCAATACCGCAAGGCGGTCTTTTTTTGAAATCAGCCATCTATCTACTAGTAGATGCGGGAACAAAGAGAGACCCCGTAATGAACCGAATATCGCGACGCCTCCGGGAGGTCGCCAGCCAAGGAGCCCATCATGAATGCCAAGTTTGCCAAGACCGTGATCACTGCTGCCACTCTTGCCGCCGCGCTCGCCAGCGGCCTGGCCCAGGCGGCTGGTCCGCGTGACAGCAGCGTTGCCGGTGACAAGTATGGTTACACGTTCCGGGTCAGCAAGGTTGATCCGTTCACCGACGGCGCGAAGATCGGCAAGTACGACCCGTACACCGATGGCGCACGCGTTGGCAAGACGGATCCGTACACCGACGGCGCCCGCACGGTAGCCGGCCTGAACACGGGCGGCGTTTCGGCATCGCCCGCACGCACCGTCGACCCCTACACGGACGGCGCCCGCACGGTAGCCGGCCTGAATACCGGTGGCGTTTCGGCATCGCCGGCCCGCAGCATCGACCCGTACACGGACGGTGCCAAGGTCGGCAAGTTTGACCCATACACCGACGGTGCCCGCACGGTAGCCGGCCTGGATACGCGTGGTGTCTCGGCAACCCCGGCCCGCAGCATCGACCCGTACACGGACGGTGCCAAGGCCGGCAAGTTCGATCCGTACACCGACGGCGCGCTCGCCTGATTCGTCTGCCGGCCCCGACAGGACCGGCGACCTTTTCGCCACGGCAGCCAGGCCCGTTCGGGATCTGGCTAACCGCAATGGAGTCCATCATGAACTTGCGTGACAGTATCCTTCTGCTTGGCGGATGGCTGCTGGTCTGCGTGACGAGTGGCTCGATGATCACCTTCGCCGCGCAGGTCCTGCCTGGTTAAACCGCCCGACTGAATCCCACATCCACGCATGCCCCGTTGTTGCGGGGCTGCGTCCGTTGGGGCGCCGACAAGAGATTTGGGGCCGCCGTCTCCGACGAGCATTGGCCCTAAGGGATTACCCGCGCCTCCAGATATTCTGGCTTGAGCGTCTATCTTCATGTAGATAAACTGGCCTCATGAAAACGCAAACCGTCCGAGAGCAACTGCTCGAGCACACACTGGTCCTGATTCGGCGGCGAGGCTTCAATGGCTTCAGCTACCGGGACCTGGCCGAACTGGTCGGGGTCAAGACGTCGAGCATTCATTATTACTTTCCGACCAAGGACGATCTCGTCCTGGAGGCCGTGAAGACGTACAGCGCGACGATGTCCGAGCGCCTGCGGTCGATCGATACGACACTGCCCGTGACGGAGCAGGCCGCCATCTACCTGGCGCCGTTCCGCGCGAGCTGTGGTTCTGACCAGATCTGCCTGTGCGGCATGCTGTCGGCCGAGACCTTGTGCCTGCCCGAGTCGGTCCACGGGCTGCTGCAGAGCTTCTTCCTGATGAACGAGAAGTGGCTGACCGGCTTGCTGGAACGCGCCCAGCCCCACCGCACCACACCGTTCCCGGTGCCGCCTGCACGCCTCGCGCAGGTGGTGTTCGGCTCGTTGCAGAGCGGTCTGATTTCCGCACGCCTGTTTGGCACGGCGGACAGGGTCGAAGCCGCTGCCGATACCCTCATGGCTGCCGTGGCGGGTTGACGCCAACCCGCCCGGTGGCGCGGAGCCGCCATGTGGCGAATGCTGCATGGCGGCTTTTACTTTTGCGTCGCATGCGGTGCATCCGGGCTCCGCCCAGCGCTCCGTGATCCTGGGAATCTCTTTATTTATCAAGCAATTGCCGTGGAGTGAGGCAATGCTATCAAGGCGATAGAAATGTTTTTGCTTGACTATCTACCTAGTAGTAGATAGTATTTGACCCATGGACGCGCTGCTCCACCGGCAAAGACAAGAAGCCGGTTCTGCAACGGGACCATCGCAATACCGTGAAGACGGTCTTTTTTTGAACCCGGTTATCTATCTACTAGTAGATGCGGGATCAAAAGAAGACCTGAAATTGAACCGAACCCAGGCGCCCCTGTGGGGGGCGCCAGCCAAGGAGTCCATCATGCAAGCCAAGTTCGCCAAGACCGTCATCACTGCAGTCACCCTTGCCGCCGCGCTCGCCGCAGGCGTCGCCCAGGCCGCCGCGCCGCAGGGCAGCCGTTCCGCCGGTGACACGTATGGCTACAACTACCGCGTCGGCAAAACCGATCCGTTCACCGACGGCGCGAAGATCGGCAAGTACGACCCGTACACCGACGGCGCCCGCGTTGGCAAGACTGATCCGTACACCGACGGCGCCCGCACGATAGCCGGCCTGAACACGGGCGGCGTTTCGGCATCGCCCGCACGTACCGTCGACCCCTACACGGACGGTGCCAAGGTCGGCAAGTTTGACCCGTACACCGACGGCGCCCGCACGGTAGCCGGCCTGAACACGGGCGGCGTTTCGGCATCGCCGGCACGCAGCGTGGACCCGTACACGGACGGCGCCAAGGTTGGCAAGTTTGACCCGTACACCGACGGCGCCCGCACGGTAGCCGGCCTGAACACCGGTGGCGTTTCGGCATCGCCGGCACGCACTGTCGATCCGTACACGGACGGCGCCAAGGTCGGCAAGTTTGACCCGTACACCGACGGCGCACTCGCCTGATCAGAGCGGCCGGCAATGGCCGGCCAGCTGACATCAACAGCGGGCCGTGCTGCGCCCGGTCCCAAGGGGAACATCATGAATCTGCGTGACAGCGCACTGATACTGGTCGGATGGGTGGGGCTCTGCCTCTTCAGCGGTTCGCTCATCACGCTGGTCGCGCAAACGCTGCCGGCCTGACCGGCAGAGATTGCAGGGAGTCTGAAGCCATGAAATCACTATCCGTACGCGAACAACTGATCGAGCACACGCTGGTGCTGATCCGTCGCAAGGGGTTCAACGGCTTCAGCTATCGCGACCTGGCCGAGCTGGTTGGCGTCAAGACCTCGAGCATTCACTACTATTTCCCGTCCAAGGACGATCTGGTGCTGGAAGCGGTGCGCGAATACAGCGCCCGCACCTGCGAACGCATCCGCGCGATCGATACCAGCCTGCCCCCGGCGGAACAGGCACGGCAATACCTGGAACCGATCCGCACGGGCTTCGGCACCGACCAGGCTTGCCTGGTGGGAATGCTGTCGGCCGATGTGCTGTCGCTATCCGAGCCGGTGCGTACCACCATGCGCGAGTACGTCCGCATGCACGAGCAATGGCTGGCCGGCCTGTTCGAGCGGGCGCAGCCGCTGCGCGACACCCCGTATCCGGTGCCGCCCGCGCAACTGGCCCAGGTCGTCTACGGCGCGCTGCACAACGGGCTGATGGCCGCTCGGCTGTTCGGCACGCATGAGCGGCTCGAGGCCGCTGCGGCCGTGCTGGCCGGGGTCATGCCGCAACCGTGAGCCGGCGCGCGACCATCTCGCACAGCCAGTCCGGATCATCGTGGGGCAGGTCGTGGCCCGCCCATGGGTGGCGCAGCAGCGGCATATTCCACCTGTGCGCGAGTTGTGCCGAACAGACCGGGTCGACCAGGCGGTCGGCATCCGAGGCGATCAGCAGCATGGACGCACAGGGCGCCCGGCGCCCGGCGCGGTAACGGGCAGCCGCCAGCAATTGCCGCAGTGCCGAGCTTCGGCTGACCGGCGCGGTTGCCGCGATCTGCTTCCACGCCAGGATGTCGGCCTCCCTGGTATCCGTCCGCGCGCAGGTCAGCCGGTGGATGGTGCGCTCGCAATAATCCCGGTCTGCCCAGCTGGCGGCCATGTGCAGCAGGCCGGGCCAGTTGGCGGCACGCAGTCGATGCGTCGTGGTGCTGAAGGGGCGCATGCTGGTATTGACCAGCACGAGCGCCGCCACTTCGTCGGGATACTGGCGTGCCCATTCCGCCGCCACCATGGCGCCCAGCGACATCGCCAGCACGCGGCTGCGCCGCGGCCCTCCCGCTTGTCGCAGACTGTCCCGCACCGAACCCACGAGCCCCTGCACGCTTGCGGGTGATCTCTCATGACAAAGACTGCCATTGCCGGGCAGGTCCACGGCCAGCGGCCGGCCCAGGCCGGCCGCCTGCCAGCGCTGGGCCAGCGTGCCCCAGTGCCGGCTTTCACGCGTGAGGCCGCGCAGGAAGATCCAGTCCGTCATGGCCCCGGGCGCTGGTGCCAGTGAGCCAGCGCCTGTTCCTGCAACTGTGCGCGGCGCTCGCCCGTCGGCAACCAGCGCTGCGGCGCAAAGGCGATGCGGCCCAGGAAATCGAACAGGCTCACATGGCGGCGCAGGACCCGCGCGGTGCGGTGCGCCTTGATCGGGTTGAAGATGCCCTCGCGCGAGAACAGCTGTCGCGGATTCTTCTTGATCCACAGCCATGAGCCAAGCTCCAGCGTCATCGGCAGGAACAGGTTGTGGGGCGGTGTCAGGTCATACGCGTAGTCCCACAGGTCGCCGTGCAGCAGATACTGGTGGCTCTGTGGCTCGAAGGCGTAGCCATGGTGCGGGTGCGCCTGCTCGAACATGGTCTTCAGCAGGTACATTTCGGGCAGGTGCGGCATGGGACTGTGCGTGCGCGCATACGGAAACCAGATGCTGTCGCGCCAGCCGTAGCCGGAGTGGCAGTCGACCGCGAAGCTGAGCGGCCGCGACAGCAGTTCGTCCTGGACCACACTCAGCAAGGCCAGGCTTTCTGCCTCCATGGGGCGGCCGGCCCGGCCACGGAACCATGGCAGCCAGGCGCCGATACGCTGGCCGCCCGCCAGGAACGGCACGTGCGCGTCGGCGTCCTGCGGCGCGTTGCGCATCAGGTCCACGCCATTCGGGTTGGCGCGGGTGGTGGCCCACATGCCGCCCGGATTGACGATGGGCATGAAGACCAGCCGCACCGACTGCAGCTCCTCGTGCAACAGCTCGTCCCACTCGAGCCGGCTCAGCAGCGAGCGCAGGTAGTCCAGCACGAGTTGCGTGCCGATGCGCTCCAGGCCGTGAATGCCTCCGAAAATGCCGATCGCCGGCGCATTGGGCGCGGTGGTGCCCACCGTGGCAGCGTAGACCGAGAAACGATGGCCGCGCACCGAGGTTTCGCAGACCGTGCGCGCGTCCAGCACGCGGCTGCCGGCATCCAGGAGGCCCAGCAACTGTTCGTATTCGGCAAAAGCGGCGTGCTCGCTCATGGCACCAATATAGGCGCTGGGCGGCATGGCGGCCACGTGGCGGCAGGGCAGCGCACACCTCGCATCGTTCAGGCAACCCGTGCCTGCAGATCAGGCGCCTGCGCTTCCACGCATTCGAGAAAGGCGCCTACCAGACGCGTATGGCGCCGGCTTTCCAGGCAGTACAGGTACTCGTGCAGGATGGGCGGACGCTGCGTGAACGGCACCATGCGCAGTGCCGGGTCGCGCGGCACTTCGCCGGCGGGCACGACGCTGGCGCCAAGGTTCTGGCGAATGGCTTCGTAGATGGCCTCGCGGCTGCCGATGACCATGTGGCGCGGCAGTTCATGGCCGCAGGCGGCCAGTGCGGCCTCGGTGGCCTGGCGCGTCATCGAACCATGTTCGCGCACGAGCAGGTGGCAATCGGCGAGCCGGGCGATATCGACATGGGGCAGGCGTGCGAAGGGGTGGTCCGCGTGAACGACAAGCACCATCGGATCGGAAGCCAGGCGGGTACGTGCCAGCCTGGCATCCTCCACGGCGTGCGAGGAGACCGCGGCGTCGATGCGGTACTCCAGCAGCGCTTCGATCATCTGCTGCGAGTTGCCGATCTCGATGCTGACCTCGACCGCGGGATAGCGTTGCCGGAACGCGGCCACGCTGCGCAGGATGTAGTAAGGCCCGGTCGCGCCGATGCGCAGGTTGCCGAAACGCAGGTTTCCTGCGTTGCGCAGCAGATAGTCGGCATTGCTTTCCTGTTGCATCAACTGCTCCACCACCGGCATCAGCGCGACGCCGACGTCGCTCAGGTCGATCCGGCTCGCGCGGCGATAGAACAGCTCCACGCCATAGGCATCCTCCAGCTGGCGGATGCGCGCCGTGACCGTGGGCTGGCTGACGCCGAGCTGCCTGGCGGCCGTGGTAATGCTGCACTGGCGAGCCACTTCGAAGAAGGTCGTGAGAAGGTCGCCGAGCATGGTGGTTCCGGGAAACGGGGCTGGAAGGCGGCAGACGCGCTGCGACCGCGCAGTCTAGCGGTCCAAGATGACAGAACGGCTACGGCCTTCCCGTGGCATTTCCCGATACCAACACGGATTCCCCTTCCAGGCCCCTCTGCCGTCATGGGAGAGGGGAGTCATCGGGCGGCACGCCGGCCCGCGGGCGCGGCGACGTCAGCCTCCCGTGCCCATTGCGGGATCCGACACACTGTCTTGGCCGGTCTCGATCCGCCCGGCGAAGCGGCGCGTGAAGCCGCCTTGCGCCGTGGTCACGCTGAAGTCGTACCAGTTGCCCTGCCTGCCCACCGGCCAGTGCTGTTCCAACTGCTTGCCGGCGGGAATCTCGTAGGACCAGGGCCCGTCGGTACGATAGGCATTGGGCCGGACCGTAAAGGTGCAAGGGGCGCTGCCGGTGTTGATCATGGTCAGGTACACGGCCGCGTTGGCAATGTCGTAACACACCCGGATCTCCGGCGCGCTGGCACCGGCGGCCGCCACGGCACTGACGTCGCCGCTGAACGCGCGGTGGAATCCGTTGGGACCGAGCACCCACAGGTCATACTTGCCGCTGTCGGCGGCGAATGTGTCCCAGCTGCCGTTCAGGTCCTTGCCTGCCTCCACCATATAGCGGCGCGGGACGCGGTCCAGGTGCAGGCGGTCGTAAACATGGAACACGGCGGCCTGCGTGCCGGTATTGCTGAAAAGCAGCCACAGCTTGCGCGCGGCGGCGTCTTCGCGGGCGCTGACATGCAGCTCGTAGGGCAGGGCGCGCGAGGGCCGTACGCCTGTCTGCTGGGCCGGCATCTGCTGGCTGTCCGCCGACGGCAACGGCACCTGGGGCAGGGCACCCTGCGCGGTACGGATGGCGTCGGCGCTGATCTTGTCGCGGTTGGGCAGGGAAGGTACCGCGCCGGAGTTGGGATTGAGAAAGTTGAAGGCGGAGGTCAGGTCGCCGGCCACCGCGCGGCGATAGGCGCTGATATTGGGCTCCTGCACGCCAAAGCGGGCCTCCAGGAAGCGCAGCACCGAAGTATGGTCGAACACCTGCGAGTTGACCCAGCCACCGCGGCTCCACGGCGAGAGCACATACATCGGCACGCGCGGGCCGGGACCGTACGGCTTCTGGTCGGTGTGATATTCGCCGGCCGTCGACACGGTGGAGGCGCCAGCCAGTACCCCGTTCTCGTACGCCGGCGCACAGGGAGGCGGCACGTGGTCGAAGAAGCCGTCGTTCTCGTCGAAATTGACCAGCAGCACGGTCTTGCTCCACACATGCGGATTGTCGGTCAGCGCGTTCAGGACTTCCTGCGTGTACCAGGCACCCTGCACCGGGCTGGACGGCCCGGGGTGCTCCGAGTAGGTCGCGGGGGCCACGATCCATGACACCTGCGGCAGCGTGCCCGCCGCAATATCGTCCTTCAGCGCCTGCAGGAATCCGCCGTCGGGCATGGTATTGCCAATGCCCTTGAGCAGCGGGCTGACGGCCTCGTCGGCGGGGCTGTACGGCGGGTACGGGCTGCCGTTCGGCTGGTTGCCGCGGGCGGCGTTGGCGTCGCGGTACTGCTTGAAGCCGGCCAGCGGATTGTCGGTGAAGTTGTCCGGCAGGTTCTGGTAGACCTTCCAGCTCACGCCGGCGGCTTGCAGGCGTTCCGGGTAGGTGGTCCAGCGGTAGCTGACTGTGGTGGCGTCGAGCGAGTCGCCGCTATTGTCGATGACGGGGCCGCCCATCGCTCCGGTCGGATCGTTGGTGCCGGTCCAGTGGAACAGCCGGTTGGTATTGGTGCCGCCATGGAAGGAGCAGTGGTAGGCGTCGCAGATCGTGAAGGCATTGGCCAGCGCGAACTGGAAATCGGCCTCGGCTTCGGTGTAGTAGCCCATCGACTGCGTCTTCTTGTAGGTGGGCCACCTGTTCATCCGGCCCAGGTCCCAGGCGTTCTGGGCGTCGGGGTAGCTGTGCGGCGTGCCGCTGACGCGCTGCGCATTGCCGGCAGTGCTGTCCAGGTGGTAGGGCAACACCATGCGGCTGGCGCCATTGCTGATATACGTCTGCTGGAACGCATTGAGCCCGCCCGCGAGCGGGATCGGGAACCTGTCGCCAAATCCGCGTACGCCCCTGAGCGTACCGAAATAGTTGTCAAACGAACGGTTTTCCTGCATCAGGATCACCACGTGCTCCACGTCGCGGATGGAGCGGGTGGCATTGTTCGCCGGGATGGCGAGCGCTCGCCGGATCGCGGGCGGAAAGGCGGCCAGCGCGGCGGTGGCGGCGGCGCCGGTGCCGGCGAGCTTGAGGAAATTGCGTCTGCTGTTGGAGTTCATGGGGTTCGGTAGCCGGATAGGTTGGTGGTGGGCGGCGTATGTGTCTGGGAACCGGGCCGGCGCCGTTCAGGGCGCGCAGCGCATGACCGGCTTGGCGGCAGGCGGCTGGTTGGGCTGGTCGCCACCGCCCTGATTCGCGTTTTGCCCCGCACTGCTGGGGGTGAGGGTCCCCTGTCCACCGTTGTCCGCGCCGTCGCCGCCGCAGGCGGTCAGTGCCGTGCACAGCAGGACGGCGCCTATCCAGCGCGAGCGCGCCAGGATGCTGAGTGGGTTTGTCATGATCGAGCTCTCTTCAGGGAATAGGGGTGTTCGGTCTGCGCGGCTGCGCGCCTGGCATTGCCTGGCGGGCTGGGCACCCGGCAATGCGCTCGCAGAGTAAGAGGGGCGGTTGTCACCGGGGTGACAGAGGGGCAAAGAATCCTGATTCCGGTATTCGGAATCTTGCGGACATTGCAGACAATGCAGGCGTGACAAGGCCGCGCGGGCAGTGCCGCGCGGCCGTCAGGATCGGTATCGGTATGGGGAAGGAAGTGGCAAGGTCCGGCGGGCGCCGGAGCATGCCGTGCAGATCAGCGGTGGAAGCCGGCGCCAGCCATCAGCAGCCGCAGCAGCCAGGCTGCTACGCCCAGTGGCGCAACGCTGGCCGCCCAGATCAGCAGGAGCCAGCCAACGCGCCTGAGCCACAGGCGAGCGCCGCCTGTTTGGGAGCGCATCAGTGGTACCCCTCGCCGTGGCGGACCTTGCCGCGGAACACGTAGTAGGCCCAGACCGTGTACATCAGGATGAACGGGATGATGAAGAGCGCGCCCACCAGCGCGAAGCCCTGGCTCTGCGGCGGCGCGGCGGCATCCCAGATCGAGATGCCGGGCGGGATGATATTGGGCCAGACGCTGATGGCCAGCCCCGTATAGCCCAGGAACACCAGGGCCAGCGCGTACAGGAACGGAGCCATATTGGGCGACTGCCGCAGCGAACGCATCAGCCCGAGCACGCACAGCACCACCAGCAGCGGCACCGGCGAGAACCACACCAGGTTCGGCAGGCGGAACCAGCGCTCGGCAATCTCCGGGTGCGTGAGCGGGGTCCACACGCTGATGGCCGCGATCACGGCCAGCAGCACCCAGCCCAGCGTGCCGGTCAGCCGCACCATGCGCTGTTGCAGGCCGCCTTCGGTCTTCATGATCAGCCAGGTGCTGCCGAGCACCGTGTAGGCCACGACCACGCCCACGCCGCAGAACAGCGGGAAGGGCGCCAGCCAGTCCAGCGGCCCGCCGGCAAAACGGTGGCCTTCCATGCGGATGCCGTCGATATACGCGCCCAGCGCCACGCCCTGGAAGAACGATGCCGTGAGCGAGCCGCCGATGAAGGCGGCATCCCACACCGGGCGCTCGCGGTCATTGGCCTTGAAGCGGAACTCGAAGGCCACGCCGCGGAAGATCAGCCCCAGCAGCATCAGCATGAGCGGCAGGTAGAGCGCGCTCAGCACCACCGAATAGGCGAGCGGGAACGCCGCCAGCAGCCCCGCGCCGCCGAGCACCAGCCAGGTCTCGTTGCCGTCCCAGACCGGGGCCACGGTGTTCATCATCACGTCCCGGTCATGGCGGTCGGGCACGAACGGAAACAGCATGCCGATGCCCAGGTCGAAGCCGTCCATGACGACGTACATCATCACGCCGAAGAAAATGATGAGGATCCAGAGGAGGGAAAGGTCGATGCCCATGGTGTCAGCTCCTGCTGCGAGCGGGTTGGTTGGGCGCCATCACATCATCATCCTCAATGGCGGAAAGCGGGCGTGCGGGAGTATGTCCGCGGCCGGGGCCGCCCTGGGGCTCATGCTTGCCTTCGTCGATCACCGGGCCCTTGCGCACCAGCCGCAGCATGTAGGCAATGCCCACGCCGAACACGAAGAAGTAGGCCACGACGAACAGGCCCAACGTCAGTGCGAGTTCGGGCACGTGGTGCGGCGTGACCGCGTCGGCGGTGCGCTGCAGCCCGTAGACGACCCAGGGCTGGCGCCCGATCTCGGTGGTGTACCAGCCGGCCAGGAGCGCGACCAGTCCTGTCGGTCCCATCCACAGCGCCATGCGCAGGAACGGCCTCGACTGGAACAGCCGCTTGCCGCGCCTGAGCCACAGGCTCCACAGGCCCAGCAGGATCATCAGCATGCCGAGCCCGACCATCACGCGGAATGACCAGAACAGGATGGCCGAGTTGGGCCGGTCCTGCGGCGCGAATTCCTTCAGGCCCCGGATCTGGCCATCGAGGCTGTGCGTGAGGATCAGGCTGCCCAGGCGCGGAATGCCCACGGCAAAGCGGGTTTCCTCGCGTTCCATGTCGGGCCAGCCGAACAGCAGCAGCGGGAAGCCCTGCTCGCCGTGGTTTTCCCAGTGGCCTTCCATCGCGGCGATCTTGGCAGGCTGGTGCTCCAGTGTGTTCAGGCCATGCATGTCGCCGATCACGGCCTGGATCGGCGCCACGATCAGCAGCATCCACATCGCCATCGACAGCATCTTGCGGATGGCCGGATTGTCGCGGCCGCGCAGCAGGTGCCAGGCCGCTGATGCGCCGACGAACAAGGCCGTGGCCAGGAAGGCCGCCACGCTCATATGCACCAGGCGGTAGGGGAACGACGGGTTGAAGATGACCTGGAACCAGTCGGTCGGCACGACGCGGCCATTGATGATCTCGTAGCCTTGCGGGGTCTGCATCCAGCTGTTGGAGGCCAGGATCCAGGTCGCCGAAATCAGCGTGCCGAGCGCCACCATGACGGTCGCGAAGAAATGCAGTCCCGGCCCGACGCGATTCCAGCCGAACAGCATCACACCGAGAAAGCCTGCCTCGAGAAAGAAGGCCGTCAGTACCTCATAGGTCAGCAAGGGGCCGGTGATGCTGCCCGCGAATTCCGAGAAGAAGCTCCAGTTGGTGCCGAACTGGTACGCCATGACCAGCCCCGACACCACGCCCATGCCGAAATTGACCGCAAAGATCTTCGACCAGAAGTGGTACAGGTCCCGGTAGACCGGCCGCTGCGTGCGCAGCCAGCAACCCTCGAGCACCGCGAGATACGCGGCCAGCCCGATGGTGATGGCGGGAAAGATGATATGGAAGGAAACGGTAAAGCCGAACTGGATACGGGCGAGTTCTAGCGCGGTGAAGCCAAACATGTCTTGTTCTCCGTGGCGCTGGCCCTTCGCACGCCGTAGCTGCTTCGCCACGCTGGTAAGCGCGACGGGTTCGCAGGCAGGCGCGCCAGGGGCTCGGGCCGTTGGCGCGTGCGGTAAGCGTAGTGTACGCCGCACGCGCCGCCACGTGCCGGCAAGGGCTCAGATGCTGCGGCGACATAACGTCGCAGCAGGCTGGCGCCAGCTCTGGGCCTTCGCCGCACGTTTCGATGCTAAGCGTGCGGCGGGCAGGAGAACAGAAGCAATGGACGTGAAAAAGACCGTATCAGATTGGCCCAGGCTTGCTGGGCCGGCCCTGACCCGGAGACCGGTCATCGGTCACCCGTCCGCCCCGGGGCAGGGCGTGGGCGTCAGGCGATGTGGTGGACCCAGCCGAAGGTGTCCGGCTCCTTGCCGCGCTGGATGCCGGTCAGCAGCGAGCGAATGCGGCGCGTGACTTCGCCCTCGCCGCCGTTGCCGATCGTGAATTCGCCGCCGGCATGGCGCACGGTGCCAATCGCGGTCACCACGGCGGCGGTGCCGCAGGCGAAGGTTTCCTTGACGCGGCCGCTCGCGGCGTCCGCCTGCCATGCTTCGAACGCGTATGGCGTTTCAGAAACCTTGAGGCCTTCGCGGCGGGCCAGTTCGATGATCGATGCGCGCGTGATGCCCGGCAGGATCGTGCCGGACAGCGGGGGCGTCAGCAGCGAGCCGTCGTCCATGACAAAGAACACGTTCATGCCGCCGAGTTCCTCGATCCAGCGGTGTTCCGCGGCGTCAAGGAAGACCACCTGGTCGCAGCCCTTCTGCGAGGCCTCGGTCTGCGCGATCAGGCTGGCCGCATAGTTGCCGCCGCACTTTGCCGCACCCGTGCCGCCCGGCGCCGCGCGCGTGTACTGGTCCGACACCCACACCGCGACCGCCGACTTGCCGCCCTTGAAGTACGGGCCGACCGGGCAGGCGATGACACAGAACACATACTCGGCCGCGGCGCGCACGCCGAGGAAGTTTTCCGTGGCAAACATGAACGGGCGCAGGTACAGGCTGCCGTCGCCACCCGGGATCCAGTCGCGGTCGATGTCCACGAGCGCCTCGACCGCGCGCAGGAAATCGGCTTCCGGCAAGTCGGCCATCGACATGCGGGCAGCGGAGGCGCGAAAACGCTTGGCGTTTTCCTGCGGGCGGAACAGCGAGATCTTGCCATCGGCGCCGCGGTAGGCCTTCATGCCTTCGAAGATCTCCTGCGCATAGTGCAGGACGGCGCAGGCCGGGTCGATCTGGAACGGGCGGCGCGCTTCCACCTTGGCGTCATGCCAGCCGCGCCCTTCGGTCCAGCGGATCGTGACCATGTGGTCGGTGAAGACACGTCCGAAGGCGGGGTCGACCAGCGCGGCCGCGATCTTGTCGGCCGGCGTGGGGTTGGGGTGACGTTCCACGGTGAACTGCAATTGGTTGTCAGCGCTCATGTTTCTGTGTCTCTTCGTCTTCGGATAGGGATTCCGGATTGCCGATGCAATGCGTGCAAGATAGTCCCGGGTTCAGGTGTGAAAGTGGCGAAAATGCCGCATTTCAGATGCCGGTCCGGGAACAGGAAGAAGTTTAACTCGACGGTGCGGTGCAGTATCGGTCAATTAGGCCGATGCACTCCGTCCACGCGGGCAGCGGGACACCAGGATGGGTCAAACGGCAGTCTTGCGCTGTCGTGCCGTGACCGCGTCGGCCAGCATGTCGAGCACCGCGACCGAGTCTTCCCACCCGATACAGGCATCGGTGATGCTCTGGCCGTAGGTCAGTTCCGCCGGGCTGTGCTGGCCCGGCGTGAACTTCTGGGCGCCGGCGATCAGGTGGCTCTCGACCATCACGCCAAAGATCGACCGGCTGCCGCCGCTGACCTGTTGTGCCACGTCGCGCGCGACATCGACCTGGCGCTGGTGTTGCTTGCTGCTGTTGGCGTGGCTGCAGTCGACCATGAGGCGCCGGCCCAGCCCGGCCGCTTCCAGCTCCTTGCAGGCGGCGGCCACGGAATCGGCGTCATAGTTCGGGGCTTTGCCGCCGCGAAGGATGACGTGGCAGTCCGGATTGCCGCGGGTGTGTACCGTCGCGACCTGCCCGTTCTTGTGCACGCCAAGAAAGTGGTGCGGGCGCGAGCCCGCCTGGATCGCGTCGATGGCGATCTTGATATTGCCGTCGGTGCCATTCTTGAAGCCGATCGGCGCCGACGTGCCCGATGCCAGTTCCCGGTGGATCTGGCTTTCCGTGGTGCGCGCGCCGATGGCGCCCCAGCTGATCAGGTCACCGATGTATTGGGGCGAGATGACGTCCAGGAACTCGCCGGCGGCCGGCAGCCCGAGGCGATTGATCTCGAGCAGCAGGTGGCGTGCCATCCGCAGCCCCTCGTCAATGCGGTAGCTTTCGTCGAGGTACGGGTCGTTGATCAGGCCTTTCCAGCCCACGGTGGTACGGGGCTTTTCAAAGTACACGCGCATCACGATTTCCAGCGTCGCGGCATGCCGTACGCGCTGCGCCATGAGCCGCTGCGCGTAGTCGATCGCAGCATGCGGGTCGTGGATGGAGCACGGCCCCATGATGACGAGCAAGCGGTCATCCTGGCCATGCAGGATGCGGGAAATGCGCTGACGCGTCGTTGTGACGAGCGATTCGACCGGCGTACCGCTAATGGGAAAGAACCGGATCAGGTGTTCGGGCGGCGGCAACGGGATGATGTCGTCGACACGGGCGTCGTCCGATACGCTGGTGCGGTCCGAGGTGGAGGTCTGCGGATCGTGGTGCATGGCTTGCTCTTGATGAACTGGGCAAAAGCGGTATGGTAGCCCTTTTATGCCGCCTGGCCGCGCGCCGTCAACCCGGCGGCGGCGCGCCGAAGGTAGTCGGTCATCTGTACGGCACTGCTGGTCAGCGCGCGCTCGCGCAGCGTCATGACCCCTACCGGGGGCAGATCTACCGGCACGTCCATGGCCAGGATCCGCAGGCGGCCCTCGGCCTCCAGGGCCTGCGCGGCGGAACGGGCCATGAAGCCCGCCGCGTCGCGCTCGGCGGCAAAGGTGGCCAGGGCCAGGTAGGACGACGACTCGATCACGTCCTGCGGCGGGTGCAGGCCGTGCTGGTGGAAGGCCTGCTCGATCTTTACCCGCAGCGAGGCCCAGGGCGGCGGCAGTACGCACGGCATCTGCGCCAGGTCGCGCCAGCCCGGGCCGGACTTGCGCGTGAGGCGGTGCCCGCGCCTGACTACCACGACCATCGGATCGTCATACAAGGCTTCGGCCAGCAGGTCCGGCGCGGCATAGCCGGGTTCGAGCCTGCCGACGATGAGATCCAGCTCGCTCAGGCGCAACTTGGGCAGCAAGTGGGTCAGGTCGCCTTCCTCGACCAGCACGGTGGCGCGCGGCGAACGCTCCTTGAGCATGCCCACCGCGCGCGCCAGCAGTGCCGGCAGCGCCGCACCCATCGAGCCGATACGGATACGCCCCGATGCACCGCTTTCGACGGCGGCGATCTCGTCGCGCGTCTGCTCATACTGCGCCAGCACCGAGCGTGCGAAACGCACCAGCGATTCGCCGGCCGCCGTGGGCTCCGTGCCGCGCGTGGAGCGCGTGAACAGCGTCAGGCCGAGCATCTTCTCGACTTCCGTCAGCACGCGCGAGACGGCCGGCTGGCTGACCGACAGGAATTCGGCCGTGCGGCCCAGGTGCCGGAATTCATCGAGCGCCACCAGCAACTGCAGGTGGCGTAACTTGATGTTGGAGCGCAGTGCGCGATCGATATTGGCCATGGCCCGAGTCTACATAACGATGATGTTATGTAGCAATGCCAGTTTCTGATTGGATTGTTATGTTTGGCGCGAACACAATGCAGGCACAGCGCGGGCGGCCTGTCCGCCCCATAACAACGGAGACATCCCCCATGACTCAAGGACTCCCCTTCAATCCGAAGCGTCGCAAGCTGCTCATCGGCGGTGCGGCGGCCGCTGCCGCGGGTACGGCCGGCATGCTCCTGCCTGGCGTGGGCCACGCTGCCGCGGCGGAGTATCCCGAGCGTCCCATCACGTTCATCTGCCCCTGGCCGGTGGGCGGCACCGCGGACCAGTCCATGCGCGCCCTGTGCCAGGTGGCCTCCGGCATCCTGAAACAATCGATCGTGGTCGAGAACCGTGCCGGCGCGTCCGGCATGATCGGCACCAAGGCACTGGCGCGGGCCAACCCGGACGGCTACACCATCGGGCAGATCCCGATCTCGGTCACGCGCTTCTCGCAGCTGGGCATGCTGCAGCTGGACCCGCGCACCGAGCTGACCTACCTGGCGCGCACCTCGGGCCAGACCTTCGGCATTGCCGTACCCACGAACTCGCGCTTCAAGACGCTGCAGGATGTCGTAGCCGCGGCCAAGGCCAGTCCCGGTCGGATTACGTACGCGCATGCCGGCATCGGCGGCGCCACGCACGTCGGCATGGAGCAGTTCGCGCTGGCGGCCGGCGTGAAGTTCAACGCCATCGCCTACAAGGGCGGCGCCGCGGCGCTGCAGGATGTGCTGGCCGGCCAGGTCGATCTGCTGGCCGACTCCAGCTCGTGGGCCCCGCACGTCGAGGCCGGCAAGCTGCGCCTGCTGGCGACCTGGGGCGAGCAGCGCGCCACGCGCTTCAAGGAGACGCCCACGCTGAAGGAACTGGGCTTCAACGTGGTGGTGGAGGCGCCGAACGGTATCGGCGCACCAAAGGGCCTGCCAGCGGCCATCGAGAAGAAGCTGCGCGACGCCTTCCGTGCTGCGGTGGCAAGCACCGAGTTTCACAATGTGGCCGCGCGCCTTGACGCACCCGTGATGTACCTCGATGGCCCCGACTACAAGAAGTACGTGGCAACGGTGTACGCCCAGGAAACCCAGCTGATCCAGGAGCTGAGGCTCAAGGAACTGCTGCAGCAAGGTTGAGTGCCAAGTGAATACGAATCCCGTCATCCGGCTGCATGCCAACGACAACGTATTGATCGCCAGGGGTGAACTGGCGCTGGGGCAGCAGTTGTCCGATCCCGCGCTGCGCGTGCGTGCGCAGGTTCCGGCCGGCCACAAGATCGCGGCCTGCGCCATTGCCGGCGGCACGCCGGTGCGCAAATACGACACCGTGATCGGCGTCGCGGCGCGCGATATCGCGGCCGGCGAGCACGTGCATTCGCACAACCTCAGGCTGGTGGACTTCTACCGTGATCCGGGCTTTTGCCAGGACGTGCGCGAGATCGACTACGTGCCGGAAGCGGAGCGGGCCACGTTCATGGGCTTTGTACGCCCGGATGGCCGCGTCGGCACGCGCAATTTCGTCGGCATTCTGTCGTCGGTGAACTGCTCGTCGACCGTGATCCGGCAGATCGCCGCGCATTTCACGCCGGAACGGCTGGCCGCCTATCCGAACGTGGACGGCGTGGTGGCCTTCGCGCAGACCAGCGGCTGCGGCATGTCGTCGCCAAGCGAGCACTTCGACGTGCTGCGCCGTACCCTGGCCGGCTATGCGCGGCATCCGAACCTGGCCGGCGTGCTGATCGTGGGCCTGGGATGCGAGCGCAACCAGGTCGCCGGGCTGGTGGAATCGCAAGGGCTGGAACCGGGCGCGGCCATGCAGACGCTGGTCATGCAGGACACCGGCGGCACGCGCGAGACCATCCAGGCAGGCATCCGCGCCGTGGAATCGATGCTGCCGGCCGCAAACCTGGCGGTCCGCCGGCGCGTGTCGGCCAGCCATCTGAAGATCGGGCTCGAGTGCGGCGGCTCGGACGGGTTCTCCGGCATCAGCGCGAACCCGGCGCTGGGCGCGGCCATGGACATCCTGGTGCGCCATGGCGGTACCGCGATCCTGTCGGAAACGCCGGAGATCCACGGCGTGGAGTACATGCTGACGCGCCGCGCGGTCACGCCGGAAGTCGGGCAGAAGCTGCTCGATCGCCTGGCCTGGTGGGAGCGCTACACCGCCGGGCACAACGCGCAGTTCAACGGCGTGGTCGGTCACGGCAACCAGCAGGGCGGACTGGCGAACATTTTCGAGAAGTCGCTCGGATCGGCCATGAAGGGCGGCACCACGCCGCTGCAGGCGGTGTACGAGTACGCCGAGCCGATCGACCAGGCGGGTTTCGTCTTCATGGATTCACCCGGCTACGACCCGGTGGCGGTGACGGGCCAGATTGCCAGCGGCGCCAACCTGATCTGCTTCACGACGGGCCGTGGCTCGATGTTCGGCTCCAAGCCGGCGCCGACGATCAAGCTCGCGTCGAATTCGCCCATGTACGCGCGCCTGCAGGAGGACATGGATATCAACTGCGGGCTGGTGGTGGATGGTGTGCTGACGATCGAGCAGATGGGGCAGCGCATCTTCGAACATATCCTGCAGGCCGCGTCCGGCCTGCCGACCAAGAGCGAGCTGCTGGGACTGGGCGACAACGAGTTCGTGCCCTGGCACCTGGGCATCGTCAGCTGAGCGCTGCATCTGCATTCCTAACGCAACTTCCATGTCCCTGACTCTTGCCAATGCCGCGCTGCTGCGCGGGCAGAACTTCATCAACCAGCAATGGCGCGATGCCGGGCAGGGCCGCCGCCTTGCCGTCACCAATCCGGCCACGGGCGAGGTGTTCGCCCATGTGCCCGACAGCGACGATGACGACGCGGGCCGTGCAGCCGACGCCGCCGCCGACGCGTTCCCAGCCTGGAGCGCCCGCCCGGCGCGCGAGCGCGCGCAACTGATCAAGCGCTGGCACGCGCTGATCCTCGAGAACAAGGATGACCTGGCGCGCATCATCTCCACCGAGCAGGGCAAGCCGCTGAAAGAAGCAGTGGGCGAGGTGCTGTATGGCGCCTCTTACGTGGAGTGGTTTGCGGAAGAGGCCACGCGCATCTGCGGCGACATCGTCGCGGAGGCCGTGCCCGGCCGCAAACTGCTGGTGCTCAAGGAGCCGGTAGGCGTGGTGGCGGCCATCACGCCTTGGAATTTCCCGCTGGCGATGATCGCCCGCAAGATCGCACCGGCACTGGCAGCGGGGTGTACGGTAGTGGCCAAGCCCGCCGAGGACACGCCGCTGACCGCGCTCGCGCTGGTCTGGCTGGCGGAGCAGGCCGGGCTGCCGGCGGGCGTGCTCAACATCGTCACGGCGTCGCGCGAAAGCACGCCGGCCGTGGTCGATGCCTGGCTGGCCGACAGCCGCGTGCGCAAGATCACGTTCACGGGCTCCACGCCGGTCGGCAAGCACCTTGCGCGCGAATCGGCCGGCACGCTCAAGAAGCTGTCGCTGGAACTGGGCGGCAATGCGCCGTTCATCGTGTTCGGGGATGCCGACCTGGACGCCGCGGTCGATGGCCTGATGGCGTCCAAGTTCCGCAATGGCGGGCAGACCTGCGTATGCCCGAACCGGGTCTACGTGCACGAGTCCGTGCACGACGACTTTGTCGAGCGGCTCGCACGCCGCGTTGGCGCGCTGCACGTTGGCCCTGCCACGGACGAGCATGCGCAGATCGGGCCGATGATCAACGCGCGTGCCGTCGACAAGATCGCGCGGCATGTCGAAGACGCGGTGGCCAAGGGCGCGCGCGTGGTGACGGGCGGACGGCGTCTGCGCACGGCCGAGGGTCCGCACTACTACGCACCGACGGTGCTGGTCGATGCCACGCCGGCGATGGAACTGTCCTGCGAAGAGACCTTCGGGCCGGTGGCGCCGGTCTTCCGCTTCCGCGACGAGGCCGAAGTGATCCGCGACGCCAATGACACGCCGTTCGGGCTGGCCGCGTATTTCTACTCGAACGATGTGCGCCGCATCTGGCGCGTGGCGCAGGCGCTCGAGACCGGCATGGTCGGCATCAATGAAGGCGCCATTGCGGCCGAGGCCGCGCCGTTCGGCGGCGTCAAGGAATCCGGCTATGGGCGCGAAGGCTCCCGCCACGGGCTGGACGACTACCTGCATACCAAGTACCTTTGCCAGGGCCAGCTCGGCTGAGCGGCAACACCCCCAGTACCCCGGATACAGAACACCATGCCCGCACACAACCCGTTCAAGGCCGCCCTGGCGGCCCGCCAGGCGCAGATCGGCCTCTGGCTGTCGATGGCCACCCCCTACCTGGCCGAGGTATCGGCCACCGCCGGCTTCGACTGGTTGCTGATCGACGGCGAGCACGCGCCGAACGACCTGCGCTCGACCCTGCAGGCGCTGCAGGTTGTGGCGCCGTATGCATCGCAGCCCGTGGTGCGCGCGGTGGCGGGCGAGGTCGCCCTGATCAAGCAGCTGCTCGATATCGGGGCAAAGACCCTGCTGGTGCCGATGGTCGACACGGCCGAGCAGGCGCGCATGATTGTCAGCGCCACGCGCTACCCGCCGCAGGGTATCCGCGGCGTGGGCAGTGCGGTCGGGCGAGCCTCGCGCTGGAGCAGCCGCGCGGACTACCTGGACGTAGCCGATGACGAGGTCTGCCTGCTCGTGCAGGCGGAAACCGTGACGGCGCTGAAGAACCTGGAGGAGATCTGCGCGGTGGACGGCGTCGACGGCGTGTTCATCGGCCCGGCGGATCTGGCTGCGTCGATGGGCTATCGGGGCAAGGCGGGACATCCGGACGTGCAGGCCGCGATCGAAGGCGCCATGCGGACCATCATCGCCAGCGGCAAGGCGGCCGGCACGCTGACTTCCGACCCCGCACTGGCCCGCCGCTACCTGGAACTTGGCTGTACCTTCGTGGCAACCGGCGTCGACGTGACGATGTACGCCAGCGCGGCACGGCGCCTGGCGGCGGAATTCAAGCCGCAGCAGGCCGGCAGCACTGGCGGCGCACCGTCCGCCGCTTATTGAACCCGACCCCGAATGCCCGATCGCAACATGCAAGCCGAAGCCCAAGCCCCGAATCCGGAAACCACCCTGCGCGCGATGCAGGCCATTGTCGGCGAGAACGCCTGCCTGAGCGGCGACGCCGACATGCAGCCCTTCATCACCGACTACCGCGGCATCTACCATGGCAAGGCGCAGGTCGTGGTGCTGCCTGCGTCGACGGAGGAGGTCAGCCAGGTCATGCAGTGGTGCTACGCCAACCACGTGCCGGTGGTGCCGCAAGGCGGCAACACCTCGCTCATGGGCGGCGCGGTGCCCGACGGCACGGGGACCGCGGTGGTGATCAACCTGCGACGCATGAACCGCGTGCTGGCCATCGACACCATCAACGACACCATGACGTTGCAGGCGGGCGTCACGCTGAGCGCGGCGCGCAGCGCGGCGGAAGGGGAGCAGCGCCTGTTCCCGCTGCGCATCGGCTCGGAAGGCTCATGCCAGATCGGCGGCAACCTGTCCACCAATGCCGGCGGCACCGCGGTGCTGCGCTACGGCAATATGCGCGACCTGGTGCTGGGCATCGAGGCCGTGCTGCCGGACGGACGCATCTACTCGCAGCTGCGCGGGCTGCGCAAGGACAACACCGGCTATGACCTGAAGCACCTGTTCATTGGCGCAGAGGGCACGCTGGGCATCATCACCGGTGCGGTGCTCAAGCTGATGCCGCAGCCACGCAGTACGGCGGTGGCGTTCGTTGCCGTGCAGAGCCCGGCAGCGGCGGTACAACTGCTGGGTGAGGCCAAGCGCCTGTCGGGGCAAGCCGTGACCGCATTCGAACTGATCTCGCGGCCGGCGCTGGAACTGGTGCTCGAGTACCTGGGCCATGTTCCGTCGCCGCTGCCCGAAATGCACGACTGGATGGTGCTGATCGAACTCACGTCGGGCACCGATGCGGAGAGCCTCAATGCGACCTTGATGGAGATCCTGGAGTCCGGCTTCGGGCAAAGGCTGGTGCTGGACGCTGCGGTGGCGGCCAGCCTGTCCGATGCCCAGAACTTCTGGCGTATCCGCGAAGAGATCTCGGACGCGCAGACCCGCACGGGCGGCAGCATCAAGTGCGACGTTTCGGTGCCGCTGTCGCGCATCGCGGCTTTCGTGGAAGACGCGTCCGCACAGGTGCTGGCACTGGAGCCGGCGGCTCGCATGGTGATCTACGGGCATATGGGCGACGGCAACGTCCACTTCAATCCGCTGCGCCCCAAGGACCAGCCGGCGAAGGAGTTCCTGGCGCAGTGGTACACGCGCATTTCCGGACTGGTGGATGCGATGGCGCATGCCGAGAACGGCTCGATCTCGGCCGAACACGGCATCGGCGTGGTCAAGCGGGATGACCTCGCGCAGTTCAAGTCTCCCGTGGAGATCGAACTGATGTGGCAGGTGAAGCAGGCGCTGGACCCGCGCAACCTGCTCAATCCGGGCAAGGTGCTGCCGGCACGGCAGCGCTAGCGCCTGAAACGGCGCGTGACACGAAGGGGCCAACTCGGCTAAGGTGTCTGCTGGACAAGAGACCCGGGCTCGCCGCAACGGCGGGCACTCGGGCGGACAGCCCGACACTGACAAGACCGAGAGAGCATGAGCCAGCACGCCCCGACCACGCAGTCTCCCCTCGAAAAGCCCACCCTCGACTACCCCTGCGGCGACGCGCCCGCGCCAGGCCAGGCGCATGAGGTCGCGCCCGGTGTGCGCTGGCTGCGCATGCCGATGCCGCTGGGCCTCAACCACATCAATCTCTGGGCTATCCGCGACGGCGCCGGCTGGGCGGCGGTGGACTCCGGCCTGCAGACGCCGGAAACCGCGGCGGCCTGGCGCACGCTGTTCGCCGAAGGCGGCGCGCTGGCCGGTGGCGGCCTGACGCGGCTGTTCGTCACCCACATGCATCCGGACCACGTCGGCATGGCCGGCTGGCTGACGCGCAAGTTCGGCTGCCGGCTCTGGATGACGTCGATGGAATATTTGATGTGCCGCGTACTGGCCGCGGATACCGGCCGCGCCGCGCCGCAGGAGGGCGTCGACTTCTACCGGCAGGCCGGCTGGAGCGAGGACGACATTGAAGTCTACCGGGCCCGCTTCGGCGGCTTCGGCAAGTATGTGCACGCGCTGCCCGAGAGCTTCCAGCGCCTGACGGATGGCGATGTGCTGCGCATCGGCGAGCACGAATGGCGCGTGGTCGTCGGCAACGGGCATTCGCCCGAGCATGCGTGCCTGTACTGCCCGGCGCTCGGCTTGCTGGTTTCCGGCGACCAGGTCCTGCCGCGCATTTCGTCCAATGTCTCGGTGTTTCCGACCGAACCGGAAGCGGATCCCATGGGCGACTGGCTGGACTCGCTCGACAAGCTCCGGCGCGAGGTGCCGGACGACGTGCTGGTGCTGCCCGCGCACAACGAACCGTTCCGTGGGCTGCACGCCCGGCTCGATTACCTCGCGCGCAGCCAGCACCAGGCACTCGATCGCCTGCGTGAGGCACTGGCCGAGCCGCGGCGCGCGGTCGATGTGTTCGGGCAGCTGTTTTCGCGGCCCATCGACAGCCCGGGCCTGCTCGGCATGGCCACCGGCGAGAGCATCGCGCACCTGAATTACCTGATGCACCGGGGCGAAGCGGTCCGGGAAACCGGGCCGGACGGATTCCACTGGTACCGGATGAAGTAGCCGGGGCGCACGTTCCTCGGGGCTGCCGGGGCAGGTCGAGCCCGAGCAGGGCGGCTGGGTGCCGGAGTTCGTGTAGGCGCGCGTGGCGCGGCCGCCGTGCATGAAACGCTCGAAGACTGACCAGCATCCGGATAGCTTAAGATGACGGCAACGCAACTCGCAAGGAGGCTGCCGTGCCGTATCCTACTTCCGGTTGGAGAAGGTTGCAGGTTGCTGCGGCGGCGGGCGTCACGATGATGCTCGCCGCGTGCGCACCGGACTCGGTCCGCAACATCGAGGCCAAGGGTTTCAATGCCTATCTCGATTCGCTGAAGACCACCTGTCCCAATATGGTCGTCGGCAACAACAACATCAGCGAATGGCTGCGCCGCAGTGCCAGCACCGACGACGATGATTACGTCTACTGGCTGGACCAGACCTCCCGCCTTTACTACAAGCGGATAACGCCGGCGCAGTACCGGACCTCGGTCGGTGCGGCGCTGGGCGCTGGCAAGGCGGACACGCGCGCGCTCGACTGCATCATCCAGCACTTGCCGGCCGATCGGCCGACGAGTCCGCCCGGTGGAAAGTTGTTGTGACGCGGGCAGGCAAGTCTCCTCCCGCCTCCCGCCTCGCCGACGGACCGTCTTGCATGGGTCCTGCTGGCTTTAACAGACGAATCTCAACCTCATGTCGTAAAATGACTATTCACTATGGTCATATCAGGTGCGATGATGCGTTCGAAGAAAATTCGAGGGCTTACCATGCCGGGCATGCAGGTTTCCAAAACGGAATTCAAGGCGAAGGCGCTGGAGTACTTCCGGCAAGTCGAACAATCCGGCCAGCACGTGATCGTGACGGACCACGGCAAGCCTACGCTGGAAGTGCGTCCATTCCACGGCTTTGACCGGGAGCCGCTCGAAATCCTGTCCGGCACGGTCGTGCGCTATGACAACCCGACCGACCCGGTTGACGTCGACTGGGAGGCGGGCCAGTGATCGTGCTGGACACGCATGCCCTGGTCTGGTGGGCGAGCGCCAGCGCAGAGCTGAGTGCCAGAGCCAAGGCGGCGATCGACCGCGAATGTCAGGAAGGGCAGATCATCGTTTCCGCGATTTCAGCATGGGAGATCGCGATGCTGGTGGAACGCGACAAGCTCGCGCTGTCCATGGACGTGGAGAGCTGGCTCGACACGGTGTCGGAAATAGAAGCGGTCTGCTTCTTTCCGGTGGATGTCGATATCTCGATCAAATCGGTCCAGCTGCCGGGAGAGTTTCACAAGGATCCGGCAGACCGGATGATCGTCGCGACAGCGCGCAGGCTCGGAGCGCCCCTGGTAACGAGGGACGAGAAGATCCGTGCCTACAAGCACGTGAAGACGATCTGGTAGCGGCACGCTGCAGATCGGCGTCCCCCGTTGTGCGATCCCCATATCCCCGCTAACATGAGTCCCCGGCAGCCGAGACAGCGGTTGCCGACGTCGCTCGGACGGTTCCGGGCGCTTACGTAAAGGACTCCTTCATGACTGCCAGCTCTGGCAAGCGCCGCTTCGCGCGCATCGATCGCCTTCCCCCCTACGTTTTCAATATCACCGCCGAGTTGAAGATGGCCGCCCGCCGCCGTGGCGAGGACATCATCGACATGAGCATGGGCAACCCGGACGGGGCCACGCCGCCGCATATCGTGGCGAAGCTGGTGGAGGCCGCGCAGCGGCCGGATACGCATGGCTATTCCGCGTCGAAGGGCATTCCGCGGCTGCGCCGCGCGATTTCGCACTGGTACCGCGAGCGTTATGACGTCGAGATCGATCCGGATACGGAAGCCATCGTCACCATCGGCTCGAAGGAAGGGCTGGCGCACCTGATGCTGGCTACGCTCGACCGCGGCGATTCCGTGCTGGTGCCGGACCCGAGCTACCCGATCCACATCTATGGCGCGGTGATTGCCGGGGCCGATATCCGCTCGGTGCCGCTGGTGCCTGGCGTCGATTTCTTCGCGGAACTGGAGCGCACCATCCGCGGCAGCTACCCGAAGCCCAAGATGATCGTGCTCGGCTTCCCGTCGAACCCGACGGCGCAATGCGTGGAGCTGGATTTCTTCGAGCGCGTGATCGCGCTGGCGCGCAAGCACGACATCTTCGTGGTGCACGACCTGGCCTATGCCGACATCGTCTTCGACGGCTGGAAGGCACCGTCGATCATGCAGGTGCCTGGCGCCAAGGACATCGCGGTGGAGTTCTTCACGCTGTCCAAGAGTTACAACATGGCCGGCTGGCGCATTGGTTTCATGGTCGGCAACCCGGACCTCGTCGCCGCGCTCACCCGCATCAAGAGCTATCACGACTATGGCACGTTCACCCCGGTCCAGGTGGCGGCCATTGCCGCGCTGGAAGGCGAGCAGGCATGCGTGAAAGAGATCGCGGCACACTACCAGTCGCGCCGCGATGTGCTGGCGAAGGGGCTGATCGAATCGGGCTGGCTGGTGGATATCCCGAAGGCGTCGATGTATATCTGGGCGCGGATTCCCGAGCCGTATCGCGCGCTGGGCTCGCTGGAGTTCTCCAAGCAGCTGCTGGCCAAGGCGAAGGTCTCGGTCTCGCCGGGCATCGGCTTTGGCGACTATGGCGACGAGTACGTACGCTTCGCGCTGATCGAGAACGAAGCCCGCATCCGGCAGGCGGTGCGCGGCATCAAGGCGATGTTCCGTGCCGACGGGCTGGTCAGGGTGCCGGCGGCCGAGCATGCGGACGGGCACGGCAAGGGCAAGGCCTGAGGGCCAGGCCCGGGCCTGCGTTCAGAACTCGCGCAGGCCTTCCAGGTCGAGCACGTGCACCGTGCCATAGTCGATCCTTACCAGCCCCTCCCGTTCCAGCACCTTGAGCGCGGCATTGGCCCGCTGGCGTGAAATACCCGCCAGCAGGCCGACTTCCTCCTGCGTCAGTTCGAGCGCCGGGTCAAGTCCCGGGCACAGCACCGGATTGAACAGCGCCGCGAGCGAGCGCGCGATTCGGCCTTCCACGCCGTGCAGCCGTTCATGTTCGACCGTGGCAATGAACAGGCCCAGCCGCTCGTTGAGCTGGCCGATCAGGTAGCGGTTGAAAGGCAGGCTGGTTTCCTGCAGCCAGCGGAACGTGGCGGCGGGCAGGCAGGCAATGCGCGATTCGCGCAACGCCACCACGTCATAGCGCCGCGCTTCCTGCTTGAGCAGTGATCCTTCGCCAAGCCAGCCGCCGGCCGGCACGCCAGTCAGCGTGGCGCGCTTGCCGGTGGGCGCGGCGCAATGGACCTTGACCAGCCCGTGCGCGACGCCCAGCCAGTAGTCAGCCGGCGCCCCCTTGCGGGCAACATAGGCGCCCGGCGGCACGATGCGCTCGCGCAAGTCGGCACGCATGCGCTGCCACTGCTCGGGCGTCAGCGCGCTCGCCCATGGGCTGCGCGCAAGCAGCGCGTCGAGGCTCATCGCAGGTGCCGCGTGTCAATCCAGGCTGTGCAAGGGATCGTCGCCCGGCTGCCACCAGCGCGCGAACAGCGCCTCGACCGCACTGCGATCCACGCCCGTGTAGCTGTCCACGCGCCAGCGCGGCGCGTTGTCCTTGTCGACGATCAGCGCGCGCACGCCCTCGATGAAATCCCCGCGCGTGAACGATTGCACCACCACGGCCAGTTCCATGCGGAAGCAGTCGGCCAGGTCGAGCCGGCGGCCGCGCAGCAACAGCTCGCGCGTGGCACACGCGGCCAGTGGCGAGCGCTTGCGCAGCGTGTCCGCCGTGCGCGCGGCCCACTCGGCGTAGCGCGGATCGTCCTGGCCGGCCAGGCCGGCAATGATCTCCGGGAGTGCCGCGTCGGCCGGGAAATGCCGCAGCAGCGCCGGCAGCACGGCAAGCAGCGGTGCGTCCGCCGCGCTGCAGATCGGCTCGCGCACCAGCGCGCGGCGCAGGTCGTCGAGCGGCTGGCCACTCCAGCACACGGCCGCCAGCGTATCTTCGAGGCCGGCCAGCGTCACGCTGTTGACCGCGGCATCCGCCAGCCCGCACAGCAAGGCATCCTCCGCACCAATGGTCACACCGGTCAGGCCGAGATAGAGCGCCAGCTGGACCGGCATCTTCGACAGGAAATGGCTTGCGCCGACATCGGGCACGAGGCCAATCCCGGTTTCAGGCATGGCCACGCGCGAACGTTCGGTGACGATGCGCAGCTGAGTGGCCTGCGACAGGCCCATGCCGCCGCCCATGACGATGCCGTCCATCAGCGCCACGACCGGCTTGGGATAGCGGTGCAAGCGGTAATCGAGCTGGTATTCGTCGATGAAGAACTGCCGCTGCAGCGGCGTGCCGTCGCGATGGCTGTCGTACAGCGCGCGGATGTCGCCGCCCGCGCAGAACGCCTTGGGCCCGGCGCCGCGCAACACCACGGCTTCGATATCTTCCTGTCCGGCCCACGCATCGAGCTGTGCGGACAGCATCGTGACCATCGGGTAGGACAGCGCATTGAGCTGGCGCGGCCGGTTCAGCGTCACCAGGCCGACGCGGTTGATGACCTGGAACAGGACTTCCGGTTCGGTGTCGGCCGGCGGGCTGGCAGGGGCGTTTTCCGGTGTCAGTCGCATGATGGGTTCCTAGGCATTGCGCCATTGCGGCGCGCGCTTCTGCAGGAAGGCGTTGACGCCTTCGCGCTGGTCCTCGCCGTCGAACAGGTCGACAAAGCGCTCGCGCTCCAGTGCCAGCGCGGCCTGGCGCGGCACGCCCTGGCGTGCCAGGTGCACTAGCCGCTTGCTGTAGGCCGCCGCGCGCGGGCTCACGGCGCAGGCGCGTTCGGCCATGGCCAGCGCGGCGTCCAGCGCCTTGCCGCGCGGCACGACTTCTTCCACCAGGCCAATGCGCAGTGCCGTGGCGGCATCCACGCGCTCGTTGGTCAGGATCATGCGCTTGGCCCAGCCTTCGCCGACCAGCCACGGCAGGGTCTGCGTGCCGCAGCCGCATGGCAACAGGCCGACGCCGGCCTCGGGCAACGCCATCTGCGCCTGTTCCTCGGCAACGCGCACATCGCAGGCGAGCGCGCATTCGAGCCCGCCGCCCATGGCGTAGCCATTGATGGCGGCAATCACGAGCGGCCGTGCATTCTGCAGCGCTTCAAACGCCGCGCCGAAGTGCTGCGCCATCACGCGCGCATGGGCGCGGTCGCCTTCGGCGAAGCCGTTGAGGTCCGCGCCGGCACTGAAGAAACGGTCTCCGCTGCCGGTGATGACGACGGCGCGGACTTCCGGGTTCGTGTCAATGCTGGCGACAAGATCATGCAGCTGCTGCAGCCCCTCCGCCGTGAAGGCATTGGCCGGCGGGCGGCTGAGCGTGAGGCGGGCAATGTGCCCATCGATGGCGAATTCGATCATGGCTGGTTTCCGTCACGCCCCGGTCTTGGGCTGGTATTGCCGGATCACCCCGGAGAAATCAAGCTGGCCGTCACCAGCCTGGCTCATGGCCTGATACAGCTGCTGTGCCAGCGCGCCGAGAAACAGCGGCTGCTTCACGCTGCGCGCGGCATCGGCCGCCAGCCCCAGGTCCTTGAGCATCAGCTCGGCGCCAAAGCCGCCCGTGTAGCCGCGCGAAGACGGCGCGGTTTCGATCACGCCAGGGTAGGGGTTGTAGGTATCCGACGACCAGCAGCGGCCGGTCGAGGTGTTGACGATGCCCGCCAGTACATTGGCGTCGATGCCCAGCCGCACGCCGAGCGCCATGGCCTCGGACACGCCGATCATCGAGATCCCCAGGATCAGGTTATTGCAGATCTTGGCAACCTGGCCGGTGCCGGTGTCACCGCAATGGACCAGGTTGCGGCCCATATTGGCAAGCACGGGCCTGACCTGCTCGAACAGCGCCGGCGTGGCGCCGACCATGAAGGTCAGCGTGCCGGCCTGTGCGCCGCCGGTGCCGCCGGACACCGGCGCATCGGCCAGCGCATTGCCATGCGCCGCGGCGGCGGCCGCCAGCTCGCGCACAGTGGCCGGGTCGATGGTGCTGGAGTCGACCAGCGGCACGCCGCGGCGCACACCCGCCAGCACGCCGTCCTCGCCAAGATAGGCCGCGCGGACATGCGCGGCCGCGGGCAGCATGGTGATGACGAAGTCGGCCTCCGCCACCGCCTTGCGCGCGGAATCGGCCGAGGCCGCGCCTTCGGCGCACAGCGAGGCCACGGCAGCCGCGCTGAGGTCGAACACGGTCAGCGTGTGGCCGGCCTTGAGCAGGTTGCGCGCCATGGGGGCGCCCATGTTGCCGAGGCCGATGAAGGCGATATGCATGTCGGGTCTCCTGGATATGGTCTGGCGGAATGTGGCGGCGCAGCGGTGCCGCTTACTTCAGGCTGATGGTCGTGTTCACGCCATCATTCACGGTGGCGTCGTCGAACCAGCGTGCCGTGACGGTCTTGGTCTGGGTGTAGAACTGCACCACCTGCTTGCCGTACGGGCCCAGGTCGCCGAGCTTGGAGCCGCGCGAGCCGGTGAAGCTGAAGTAGGGCACGGGCACCGGGATCGGAATGTTGATCCCCACCTGGCCGACGTCGATCTCGCTCTGGAACTTGCGCGCCGCCGCGCCGCTCTGCGTGAACACGCCAGTGCCGTTGCCGAACGGGTTGCGGTTGACCAGCGCGATGGCCTCGTCCAGCGTATCGACGCCGATGACCACCAGCACCGGCCCGAAGATCTCGTTGGTGTAGATCGACATCTCGGTCGTCACATCGGTGAAGATGGTCGGGCCGATGAAATTGCCTTGCGGGTAGCCCGGCACCTCGACGTTGCGGCCATCGAGCGCCAGGGTGGCGCCTTCCTTCTCGCCGGAAGCGATCAGGCCGAGGATGCGCTCCTTGGCCGCAACCGAAACCACCGGACCGACATCGGTACCGGCTTGCGCGCCGGCGCCGACCTTGAGCGTCTTCGCCTTGGCTACGAGGTCCGGCACCCATTCGCGCGCGGCACCGACCAGCACCACGACCGAGGTGGCCATGCAACGCTGGCCGGCAGCACCGAAGCCTGCGCCGGCGAGCGCGTTCAGGGTTTGCTCCTTGTGCGCGTCGGGCAGCACCACGGCGTGATTCTTGGCGCCCATCATCGACTGCGCGCGCTTGCCGTGCGCACTGGCCAGGTTGTAGACGTGGGTGCCGACCGCGGTCGAGCCGACGAAGGACACGGCCTTGATATCAGGGTGCGTGCACAGGGCGTCCACCACCTCCCTGGCACCTTGCACCACGTTCAGCACGCCCGGCGGCACGCCGGCTTCGACGGCCAGCTTCACCAGCTCCATGGTCGACAGCGGATCCTGCTCCGACGGCTTGAGCACGAAGGTATTGCCGCAGACGATGGCCATCGGGAACATCCACAGCGGGATCATGGCCGGAAAGTTGAACGGCGTAATGCCGGCGCACACGCCGATCGGCTGCTGCAGCGTATAGGTATCGACCGTGGCGGCCACGTTCTCGGCAAAGCCGCCTTGCTGCAGCGTGCCGATCGAGCACGCATGCTCGACCACCTCCAGGCCGCGGAAGATGTCGCCTTCCGCATCGGCCAGCGTCTTGCCCTGTTCGGCCGTGAGGATGGCCGCGATGCGCTTGCTGTGTTCGCGGATGAGTGCCTGGTAGCGCAGCATGATGCGCAGGCGAGCGCCGATGGGCGTATGGCGCCAGGTGGCAAAGGCGCGGTGTGCCGAATCCACGGCCGCGGCGACTTCGCTGGCGGTGGCCAGCGGTACGCGCGCCAGGACTTCCTGCGTGGCCGGGTTGACCACGAGGCGGAATTCCGTGGCGGAAGACTCCACCCACTCGCCGTTGATCAGCAGCGGGACGGTCGGAACGGCGTTGGCGGTCTGGGGCAGTGCACTCATGATGTCTCCGGTCGGTTCTGGATTTGCAGGTTGAAGCGGGTTCGATGGGGCCAGCTGGTGCTACAGGCTGCGCGCGATCAGCATGCGCTGGATCTCGCTGGTGCCTTCATAGATCTGCGTGATGCGCGCGTCGCGGTAGTGGCGCTCGACGGGGTAGTCCTCCAGGTAGCCGTAGCCGCCGTGGATCTGCAGCGCCTTGGAGCAGACCCGCTCGGCCAGCTCGGACGCATAGAGCTTGGCCTGCGAGGCTTCCGACAGGCATGGCAACCCTTGCGTGCGCATGCGCGCGGCGCGATGCACGAGCAGCCGCGCGGCATTGAGTTCGGTGGCCATGTCGGCCAGCATGTTGGCGATCGGCGGGTGCTCGCGCAGCGGCCGGCCGAACTGCACGCGCTCGGACGCATAGCGGCACGCGGCCTCGAACGCCGAACGCGCGATGCCGATGGCCTGTGCGGCAATGCCGATGCGCCCGCCTTCCAGGTTGGACAGGGCGATGCGCAGGCCCTCGCCGGGCTCGCCCAGCAGCGCGTCATGAGGCACTTCGCAATCATCGAGCGTGATGGCGCAGGTGTCCGAGGCGCGGATGCCCAGCTTCTTCTCGGGCGCGTGAACGATAAAGCCCGGCGTGTCCGTCGGCACCAGGAAGGCGGAGATGCCCTTCTTGCCGAGTTCCGGCTCGGTGGCGGCGAATACCACGGCTACGCCGGCGCGCTGGCCGTTGGTGACGAACTGCTTGCTGCCGTTCAGCACCCAGCCGCGCTCGGTGGGCCGGGCGCGCGTGCGCAGGTTGTGGGCTTCGGAGCCCGCCTGCGGCTCGGTCAGGCAGAAGGCGCCGATCACTTCACCGCTGGCCAGGCGCGGCAGGTAGCGCTGCTTCTGGGCGTCGGTGCCGTAGTGCAGCACCGGCCCGCAGCCTACCGAGTTGTGCACGCTCATGAGCGTGGCGCATGCGGCGCAGCCGGCGGCGATTTCCTCGATGGCCAGCGCATAGGCCACGTAGTCGGTATAGGTGCCGCCCCATTCCTCCGGCACGATCATGCCCAGCAGGCCCAGCGCGCCCATGGCGGCGACCACGTCTTCGGGCAGCCGGCCGGCGCGGTCCCATTCGGCGGCGCCCGCGGCAAGGCGCTCGCTGGCGAAGGCGCGCGCGCTGTCGCGGATCATGGTTTGCTCTTCGGTGTAGTCGCTGTGCATGGCAGGGGGCGCGGCTGGCGCGATTGAGTGGGTCTGTGGCGGTCTTCAGGTGGAACAGGCGCAGTGTAGAAACCGCCTGCCGCCGCTCCTATGCCAAAATCCGCCATTCTTGATGAACTCGAATGCCATCCGACCGGCGCCCAGCGGCTGCCTGGAGCATGGCCGCACCATGGAAAAAGGCAGCGTCGCGATTTGCTTTGTCCACCACGCCATCTCCGGGCTGGCTGCCCGCGGGCTGGATCCCGAGCCGGTGCTGCGCCGTGCCGGCATTGCGTCTGCGCTGCTGGAGGTGCCGCAGGCGCGCGTCTCCACGGCCAGCTACAGCGACCTGTGGATGGCCGTGGCCGCCGCGCTCGACGATGAATTCTTCGGGCAGGACTCGCGCAGCATGAAGTGCGGCAGCTTTGCCATGCTGTGCCACGCGGTCGCAGGCAGCCGCACCTTCGCCCAGGCACTGGAACGTGTCGCGCGCTATTTCGGCTTGCTGCTCGACGACATTGGTGTCCGGCTCGAGCGGCACGGTGACCGCGCGGCGCTGGTGCTGACCGCGCCGTGCGCGGCACAGGGCCGGCTGCCGGGCATATTCGCCCAGGAAACCATGCTGATCATGCTGCAGGGCCTGATGAGCTGGCTGCTCCACCGCCGCGTGCCGATCCTGCTGGCGTCGTTTGCCTATGCCGAGCCGCCATACGGGGCGGAGTACCGGATCATGTACTCGCGCCAGACAGCGTTCGGGCAGCCGGCCACGGCGCTTGTGTTCGACGCCTGCCTGCTCGACCAGCCCGTGCGGCAGGACGAGCGCAGCCTGAAGTCATTCCTGCGCGATGCACCGCACAACGTGGTCGTGAAGTATTCGGACCGCAGCAGCGTGGCGGCGCGCGTGCGCCGCCAGTTGCGCAACCAGCGGCCCGAGCAGTGGCCGACGTTCGAGGCGCTGGCGTTGAGCCTGAACCTGTCGGCGTCGTCGCTGCGGCGGCGCCTGATGGACGAAGGCGCAAGCTACCAGGAGCTCAAGGACCAGCTTCGGCGCGACCTGGCGATCGATGCGCTGAGCCGTACCGGCAAGCCCGTGGCGGACATTGCCGCGGAACTGGGCTTCGCAGAGCCCGGCGCGTTTCATCGCGCCTTCCGGCGCTGGACCGGGTCGCGGCCCGGCGCGTACCGCGGCACGGCAGCCGAAAGCTGAGCCGCGCGGCGCGCGGGGCAGCGGTCCAGGCCAGTGGAAGGTCGTGACGCCATCGGGCCGGCTTTCAGGGGCCTCACCCTGTCAGTCGCCGCGTCGCAAAGGGGGCTCGCGTTCGGGTTCGACGGACGGCTCGGCGCGCAGGGCCGGGTCATGCTTCAGCGACCAGCGCGCGGCCAATAGCAACGCCATGAGCAGGGCGACCATATAGGCGCCCAGCGACGTTATGTATTCCATGTCTGACCCCTTCTGGATGCCGGCTCTATGGACCGGTCGTGAAGATATTATGAAAAGCGGAGCCTAACCCTACATCACCTGTTTGGGGGTTGCCCCACCAGCGTGGGGGAAGCGGCGTGGATCAGATCACTGGCGATCGCTACGGCGGCTTGTTGGCATGCATGGCGCTACTCGCCTCGGCCAGTGGCGCGTCGACGCTGGCATGTTGCCGGGCGCGCGAGCCGAGCCCTCAGGCGACGACTGCTACCACGTGTGCCCGCATCCGGCCCTCGATGGGGCCGGATATCCGTGTCCGTGCCAGGGGGCCGGCGGCAGCGACGGTAGCACTGATGGGCCAGGCTGCGACACGCGATTCAACGAATCTCGATTTGTCCATTCATCGATTCGTGCCCCGATCCGCAGAAGATGTCGCAGAGGAACAGGTGCGACCCCGCCGCCGTGGCGTGGATGGGGACCTCCACCTTCTTGCCGGGCGGCAGGTCGGCGCGGATGCCAAGGTCGGGCACGCTGAAACCCATGATGACGTCCAGCGCCGTCAGTTCGAGAATCACCGATTCATTCTGGCGCAGCGCAATACGGTCCGGGGTGAACACAAAGCGTCGCGCGGTGACGGCGATGCGGCGCGGCTCAGCGGCCGACGCGGTCCAGAACGGGACCGTGGCCGCCAGTGCCGCCAGCCAGGCAAGGCTGCGGCGGCGCGCGGGTTGGAAGGGCGTTTGCTCGATCATCGTCATTCTCCTTTGGGGCCTCAGCCGGTAACGGGCCGCTCATCCAGCGCCAGGCGCAACGGTGCCTGTTGCGTCCTGACCTGGCGCCACCCAAGTCCGCGGTAAGGGTGTTCGGCATCCCACGGCACGGGCTGGCGCATCGGCTGCGAGGCCGGCGGCGGCAGCGGGAACATCAGCGAACGTGCGGCGTGGTGGGCAATGTGGCCGGTCTGGTGGTGGTGTTCCTGGTGGATGTGGCCGTAGAAGACCGTGACGTTGCGGTACGGATCGAGGCGCTGCAGGACGTCGGCGCCGTCGCGCGTCGCCCAGTCCCATTGCGGATACAGGTCGAACAGCGGCCGGTGCGTGAACACGACGATCGGGGCGTCGCGCTGCTGGCGCGACAGGTCCGAGGCCAGCCACTCGAGCTGGGCCGTGCCGACGCGCCCGGCCGGATCGGACACATTGTCCAGGACGATGAAGTGAACGCCCTGGTGGTCAAAGGTGTAATGCGTGCGGCCGAAGAACTCCTGGAAGGCCTCGCCGCGATCGAGGCTGGCATCGTGCTCGCCCGGCATCAGGTAGCGGGTCTTGACCTGGAGCGTGTCGATCTGCGCTTTCACTTCACGCATGCGCCGGCGCCGCTCGTCCGGATCGTCGGTCGTATGGGTCAGGTCGCCCGTAAAGACGATGAAATCTGGCGGGGCGGGCAGCGCATTGACTGCCGCGATGGCCTTGGGCAACGTGCCGCGCGCATCAGGGTTGGGCGGGCCCTGGAAGCCCCAGTGCAGGTCGGAAAGCTGCACGAAGTAGAAATCCTTGCCGGGCGTGGCGGCCCAGCCGGGCAGGGTGGACGCCAGCACGGCGCCGCCTGCAGCGGCGGCAAGGCGCAGGAAATCGCGCCGGTTGGGAGCGGAATTCGTGGGCATGGTGTTCTCCTTGGGGAGCGAGGCGCGAGGCCGATGCCTGTCATACCGCGCGCGGACCGTTTCTATTCCCGCGCCGCTGCCGGCGCACTGGAAAACCGGTGCAACGGAATAAACTGGTACCGACGCCGGTAAACACCGGCGAGGGCGGAGGCCAAAGCGCGGACTCCGCAAGGTCCGGGCAAAGGAGTGCCGTGAACGCCGCTGACGAACGCCGCCGGTTTGCCGAGGTAGTCCTGCCGCACCTGGATGCGGCCTACAACCTTGCGCGGTGGCTCAGCGGCGGTGCTGCCGAGGCGGAGGACGTGGTGCAGGAGGCGCTGCTGCGCGCCTACACCTACTTCGGCAGCTACCACGGCGACCGGCCGCGGCCGTGGCTGCTGGCCATCGTGCGCAATACCTGGTTTTCCGCATGGAGCCGCAACCGGCCTGCCCGCGAGGCCGCGCTCTACGAGGACGGCACCGATGTGGCGCAGGCCTGGCCCGGGTGGCAGGATGCCGGCGAGCGCGAGCCGCTGTGCTGCCTGTTGCGCGCCGAAGACGTGCGCCTGGTCCATGAGGCACTGGCGCGCTTGCCCGCTCCACTGCGGGAGGTGATCGTCCTGCGCGAACTGGAGGACATGTGCTACCGCGATATTGCGCAGGTTGCCGCCATCCCGCTTGGCACGGTCATGTCGCGGCTGGCCCGCGCGCGGCATGCGCTGGCCGCCGCGGTGGCGGCGCTGCGCGGGGAGCGGCCCGGAGTGCCGGCGGCGGATCCGGCCCGGGTGGATGGCCTGGCAGGAACGGCCGGGGAGGTGGGCAATGGACTGTAATGAGGCTCGCTGGCTACTGCATGCCAGCGCGGACGGGGAGCTGGGCCCGGCCGACCTGGCGCGGCTGGAGCCGCACCTGGCGTCCTGTTCCGCCTGCGCCGCGGAGATTGCCCGTATCCGCGCCCTGCGCGACGCCGTGCGCGAAGGCGCCACCTATCATCGCGCCGACGGCGAACTGCGTGCCCGGCTGATGGCAAGCCTGCCAGCGCCGCCGCAGCAGGCTGCCCGCCCAAGCCGGGGCCTGGGCAAGTGGTTCACCTGGGGCAGTCCGGCCGGGCTCGGTCTCGCGCTGGCGATGGTGGTCGCGGTCGCGCTCGGGGTCGGACAACTGGCCAGGGTCCGGTATGACGAGGACGCCGTGGCGCGCGAGATCGTGGGCAGCCACGTCAGGGCACTGCTTTCGGGGCGGCCGCTCGACGTGGCGTCGCTGGACCAGCACACGGTCAAGCCCTGGTTCAACGGGCGGCTGGACTATGCGCCAGTCGTGCGCGACATGGCGGCGCAGGGCTTCGTGCTGGCCGGCGGCAGGCTGGATTATGTCGATGGCCGTCCGGTGGCCGTGGTGGTCTACCGGCGCAACCGGCATCCGGTCGACGTGTTCGTCTTCCCTGAAGGCGCGGCGGGGCTGCCCCCGAAAGTATCGGGTTCGCGGCAGGGCTACCAGCTCGAGAGCTGGGATGCGGACGGCATGCGCTTCCTGGCCATTACCGATGCCTCCGCCGACGACCTGCATGCGCTGCGCCGGGCCTGGGAGGCAGGCGCGCCTGCCGCGCCGCAGCGATAGCAGCCCGGCGGGCAGGCGGAGCGAGTCAGGCGCTCTGCCAGCGGCTATCCGCTTCGACAGCCTTGCCGTCCGCGGCCAGCTTGAGCAGGTGTGCCAGCAGAGAGCGCTGGGCCACCGGGTACATGCGCTCCGGCACATCGTCATAGACGCGCGGCAGCAACGCCTCGATCGGGGCCGGACCGAGATCGCGCAGCGCGTTGAGCACCTTGGCCTCGCGGTGCAGGCGGTGGCGCATGAGCAGGCGGATGGCTTCCTGCGGGCGCGCGATCAGGAAGCCGTGGCCCGGCGCCAGCCATTCCAGGTCTTCGTCCTGCAGCGCGGCCAGCGAATCGAGGTAGGCGCGCATATCGCCATCGGGCGGGGCGATGACGACCGTGGAACCCTGCATGACATGGTCGCCGGTGAAGAGGGTCTTCTCTTGTTCCAGCAGGTAGCAAAGATGGTTCGATGCATGGCCCGGCGTATGGATGACGCGCAGCGTGCAGTCGTCGCCAATGGCGATGCGTTCGCCATGCTGCAGCTCGCGCGCGGCGGCAAAGGCGGTGTCCTGCCATTGCGTGGCCGGCGCGGCGCGGCCGAGCACCGTCGCGCCCGTGGCGGCCTGCAGCGCGGGCGCCGCGGGCGAGTGGTCCATATGGGTGTGCGTGACGACGATCCAGCGGATCGGGCCCGGCGCGGCCGCGAGCACGGCCTGCACATGGGCGGCATCGTCGGGGCCGGGATCGATCACGGCCCACTCGTTGAGCGCGCCGCCACCGACCAGGTAAGTATTCGTGCCCGGACCCGTCATCACGCTGCCGTTGTTGGCGGTGACGCGCCAGACCCGCCCGGAAAGCTGCACGGGCTCGCCCGGCGCCAGTTCATAGCGCGCGTGGGCCCTGCCGTCCGGGTCGATGCGGCCGATCTCGGCATAGCAGGACTCGTTGGGCATGACCGGGCGTACGCCCGCCGCGCCCTGGGCCAGCCGCGGCATGATGCAGGCTATGTCGCGCAACTGCGAGGTACTGGCAAAACAGTCCTGCGCGGTCTCGAAATGGGCAATGGATTGCAGCGTGCGGCGCGTGACATGCATCATCGCCAGGCCGCTGGCCGCGTCCGCCGCTTCGCCGGGGCGAATCCAGCGGTGTTCGACGATCTCCATGCCATCGTGGACGACAACCTGGCCGGCGGGCGCGATCGCGACGAAAAAGCGTGTGTCGAAGCGCTTGGGCAAGCCCGGGGGCGTAAGCCAGTAGCTGTGGTAGGCCAGGCGGTCCGCTGCCAGGCGCAGGCCCAGTTCGGCGCACGCATGCGCCAGGCCGGAGCCGCCGCGCTGCACTGCCTGGCGCAGGAAATCCTGCTTCGCGGCATCCAGGTGCCCTGGAGCCAGCATCTCGCCATCGCGATGGTAGGCCAGCAGCAAGCCGGCCTCTTCGAAGCACTCGCGCACGGCCGCCAGATAGAAGTCCAGGCCGTTGGCCGGCAGGTTCAGGCGCTCGCTGGCCGCGGCGTCGTCCAGCCCTGCGGCATGGACATGCAGGGCCTGGTCTTGCGGATCCAGCGTGCCGCCGGGAAACACGTAGGCGCCGCTGCTGCGGTCGTTGGCGCGCTCGACGCGCCGTACCAGCAGGACTTCCATGCCCTGCGGGCCATCGCGCACCACCAGCAGGCTGGCAGCGGCGCGCAACAGGGTGGACGGTTTGGCGGCTTGGATCGGGTTTGTCTCTGTCGTTGTCATTGTGTCGGCGCGCTGGCCGGGCCGCGCGGCAGGATGTGGCAGGACCGGTCTCGCGCCGGTGCGTTCGTGCGAGGTTTCGTCGCATGCAGGGCCGTAGTGTAGCGGCGCTGGACGGCTCGCTCTGCTCCGGGGATTTCCGCATGGTGGCACCGTGCACTCGGTGTGCCTTTGGCATTTCCTGCCGGAGGACCTACTCTGATTGCTGTACTGCACATTGAGAAGGAAGGATGCCCGCTTTGTTCCGAGCCTCGACCCTATGCCTGGCCTTCGCATTGCTCGTGGCCGCATGCGAGACGCCGCCGCAGCAGGCAGGCCGCCCCGCGCCGCGCCCGGCGGCGGAGCCCAGGATCGTGCCCAAAGTGGCAGCCGAAGCCTGCGAGCAGGCCGTCACCAGCAATGTCAGGAAGGGACACCCCGAGCCGGGCAGCATCTTCCTGCTGGAGGACCGCGAGCAGGTCAGCCCACGTCCCGGCGGCATCGCCGCGGTCACCGGCGAGGGCACATTCGAGCCTGACAACAGCCATGCCTCGATCGGATTCCGCTTCACCTGCCTCTACAACGGGCGCACGGCCCGCGTGGACGACGTGCAGTTGCGCTATTGAGGCGGCGCATGCCGGGCCATCCGGCGAGATGGCCGTGGCGCAATGCAATCTGTTGCAGCATGCCGACAGTTGACCAGTCAGTGCGCCTTTGCGGGCGGCGGTTGGTTCGCTTCCACTCGCATCCCTGCGTCGGAGGAATTGACACGTTCGGGACGTACGCACATGATTCGGACGGAATAGATGCGCCTCCGGGGTAACTTGGCACCATGACATTTGCCGACCCCGCAAGAAGGTCGCCAGAACAAATTTGGGAATCGGGGTCATGAATCCTTCCATCCGCCAAATGGCGGGCGTCGCGGCGCTTGCCGTCCTCCTCGGCGCTTGCTCCAGCACGCATGAACCGGCCACGGCGCCGCTTGCCGCCGTTCAGTCGCCGTCGAACCAGGCCATGAAGGCCCTGTCCGCCGAGATCTTCACCTACGCCTACCCGCTGGTGCTGATGGACGTGACACGCGAGCTGATGAGCGTGCGCACGCCCCCGAACACCTTCAGCCACAAGCGCACTTTCCCGGATGCCAGCTTCACTGAAGTGGTCACCCCCAATGCCGACACGCTGTATTCATCGGCCTGGCTGGACTTGTCCAGGGAGCCCGTGGTGCTGTCCGTGCCCGATACCCGCGGCCGCTACTACCTGATGCCGATGATGGACGCGTGGACCAACGTCTTTGCCTCGCCTGGCAAACGCACCACCGGCACGCAGCGTGGCAATTTCGTCATCACCGGCCCGGGCTGGGAAGGGCCGTTGCCCAAGGGCATGAAGCAGATCCAGTCGCCCACGGCCATGGTCTGGCTGCTCGGGCGCACGCAGGCCAACGGCAAGAAGGATTTCCCCGCCGTGCACCGGCTGCAGGACCAGTACCGGCTGACGCCGCTGTCCGCCTGGCAGATGGGGGTGCGCGCGGCGCAGGAAAAGCCGGCGCCGCGTTCGCCGACGCTGGACACGCAGACCCCGCCGGTCGAGCAGGTCGCGGCCATGGACGCGCAGGCGTTCTTCAGCCGGTTCGCCAGCCTGTTGCCCGCCAATCCGCCCGCCGCGGCCGACGCCGCCATGGTGGAGAAAATGCGCCGCATGGGACTGGAGCCGGGCGTACCGTTCAAGACCACGGTGCTCGAACCCGCCACCGCGCGCGCCGTGCAGGAAGGGGCCACCGCCGCGCTGCAGGCGATCTCCGAGATGTCCCGCAAGGGCAACGCCGATGCCGGCAACGGCTGGGTCATGCACCGTGATCTGGGCAACTACGGCACCAACTACGGGCGCCGCGCGGTCACCGCCATGGTCGGGCTTGGCGCCAACCTGCCGGAAGACGCGATCTATGCCTCGACCCGGACCGATGCCGCGGGCAAGGCGCTGCAAGGCAGTTCCAGCTATGTGCTGCACTTTGCCAAGGACCAGCTCCCACCCGCCAGGGCATTTTGGTCGCTGTCGCTGTACAACCAGCGCCAGGCCTTCGTCGAGAATCCGATCGGCCGCTACGCCATCGGCAGCCGGGACCGCTTGCGCTACAACCGCGACGGTTCGCTCGATATCTATATCCAGCATGAGCGCCCGGAGCGCGCCAAGGTGGCTAACTGGCTGCCGGCGCCGCCCGATGCGCTCAATATGACATTGCGTGCCTACTGGCCGGAACAGGCGCTGCTCGATGGCACGTGGATGCCGCCGGCGGTTGAGAGGGCGAATTGAGTTTAGGTGGGTCGCCGGTTGCAACGGGGTTGTTGTGCTTGGCAGGCGCCGCTGTATCGCCGGCGTAGCCGGCGGGGTTATCTGGTCCGGATTGGCGTGTCGTGCTTGGCGGGCGCCGCTGTTTCGCCGGCGTAGCCGGCGAGTCACTTTTTGTCCGAGCGACAAAAAGTAACCAAAAAGCGCGTTTACTTGCCCTAGCGGGCGAATATTGATCGTAGTGTGCTGCGGGTGTTGTACGGGGATGAACTTCAGAGTGTGCCTGGCTGCCTGCCGCGTGGTGCGCGTCCGCCGGTAGGCCTTCAGGCAATGATTGAACGAGCCCCGAAACTGTCCGTGGTCCCTCCTGCTACCGACATCGTGTAATCGCCTTCGGCTGCGCTACGCGCAGAGCCCTAGTCTGAGCACCCAGGCCGCAGGCAATCGGCGCCACAACGAAGCAGAGAAACCGAACCGTCGGCACTGGCGACGATGATGCCCCCCGCACACCGACTAGGACGTGCGCGCAGCGCAGCCGCAGGCGTCCCACCACTGACGCTCTTGGAACGCTGTACCCGAGCCCTACATGGGGATCGTACAAGAGCCGGTTATCGCAGGCACTGGTTCGGAATCACTATGCGTAGCAGGCCCGAACGGGCAACCACGCATCGCGAGACCAAAGCCGCTTGAACAAAGAAGCGTATCGTTGATGGCCAGCCGCCAGGCGACGCGCTTCCTGCCTGCTTCTTGTCGCTCGGACAAGAAGCAGGTCGCCGGCTACGCCGGCGAAACAGCGGCGCCTGCCAAGCACGACAGCCCAATCCCCACCACAAAACCCCTCCAGCGCAATCCGTTCAGAACTTGTATCTCACCCCCGCATAAACCGCCCGCCCGGCGCCCGGATAGAACACCACCGTATTAGCGGTTCGCGCGTCAGTGACCGTGCTGAAGTCACTCACATAGCGCTTGTTGCCAAGATTGCGCGCATCCAGGAACACCGTCAGGCCATGCTTGAAGTCGTAGCTGGCCTGCACGCCGAACAGCACGTAGGAAGGCACCTTCAGGGTATTCGCGTAGTCGACGAAGGCGCCGGTCGGGACCCAGTCGAGGGTGCCCGCAATGCGCAGCCCCGACGCCTGGCTGTAGGCCAGCGTGGTGCGCAGCACGTGCTCGGGCACACCGGCAATACGGTTGTTGCCATACTGCGGATCATTGTCAAAGCGGAAATCGCTGTAATTCCACAGTTGCGACAGTGTGACCTTGTCGGCCGTGGTGGCCACGTTCTGCAGCAGGTCGGCGCTCAGCCCCAGCTCCACGCCCTGCAGCGTGGTGCGGTTGGCGTTGAAGGTGGCGGCCGGCACGTTCGGGTTGGTCGTGTATTGCAGCAGCTGGTCGCGCACCAGCGAGCGGTACAGCGTGAAGTCCCACGCCAGCCGTTCGCGGCGCCCGCGGCTCCCCAGTTCCAGCGTCCAGCCATGCTGGGCGGACAGCGGCACGAACTGCGTGGTTGTGCTGATGGTCTGGTTGAGGTCGCTGAAGTCAGGCACATCGGCGCTGCGCGTGATGTCGGCAAAGGCCTGTATGTCCTTGACGGGCTCCCACAGCACACCGAACTTGGGGTTCACGCCGCTGTAGCTGGTGTCGTCGGCCTTGGGTACCGGGTTGGCGGGCAGGCCGCCAAAATCCTTGTAACGGCGTTCGTTATAGTAGGCCTTGGCACCTGCCATCAGCGCGACGGTGGGCACCACGTAGAGGCGGTCTTCCAGGTAGGCCTCGTAGTTGTAGGCATCCTGCCTGGCGTTGAGGGTCTGCGCGCCGCGGTTGCCCGAGATGTTGACGTACTGGCGCGCGTCATTGTTGCCGCCAAAGAACCTTGCCCCGGCTATGACCTCGTTGCGCATGCCGCCGACAGTCTGCGTTCCGGCATAGCGCGGCGCGAAGCCATAGGTCCAGTAGTCCTGGTCGATCACCTGGAAGATCGGGTGGTACAGGCTCTTGTGGATGACCCAGGTGGAGAAATCCAGCTGGCCGCCGTCGAGCTTGACCGTGGTGACGTTGGCCAGCCGTTCGGTGCGCGTGTTGCGCGCCTGGTCACCGGCCAGCGCGCTGGCCGAGGCCTTGGCCGGGTTGTTCAGCGCATCTTGCAGCGACAGGGTGCCGGGCAGCAGCTGGTCGACGACATAGGCGCCCACATAGAAGCGGGTTTCAACCGTCGGGCTGAAGCGGTAGCCGAAGTTGGCGTTGAGCTGCTCATACTGGCCGCGTTCGTGGTCCCGGTAGCCTTCGGAGTGATCGACGCTCAGGTTGGCCAGGAAATCGAAATTGCCGATCTGGCGCGACACCTGCCCAGCCGCGCGGATGGTGCCGAAGCTGCCACCGTCGACGCGCATCTGGTTGGGCGAATCGGCAGTGAAGGCCGTGGGCGTGGTGAAGTTGATGGCGCCGCCGAGCGTGGAGCTTCCGTACGCCAGGCCATTGCCGCCCTTGTAGACCTCGGCCGCGTTCAGGCCGATCGGGTCGATCTGGTAGAAGTCGCCGCTGCCGTCGGCGAAGTTGGTCGGCACGCCGTCCTGGAGGATCTCCAGGCCGCGCGTGTGGAAGCCGCGCGCGATGCCGGAGCCGCGGATCGACAGCCGCAGTTCCTGGCCATAGCGCTCCTGCACATAGACGCCGGGCGCGTCCTTGAGCACATCGCGCAGGTTGCTGGCGTAGGTGTTGGCGTAGGTGTCGGCATCGACAAAGCCGACCGAGCCGGCCGACTGGTACAGCGATTCGCGCTGCTTTGCCACGCCAGGCGCGGTCAGCGAGCCCTCGGCTTTGGCGGTGGCCGTCACCGTGGGGAGCGTGACCGGCTCCGTGCCCGTGGCAGGAACGGTCTGCGCGATGGCAGCGCCGGTCAATGCGGCGGCTGGCAGCGCCGCAGCGCGCCGCCAGTGTGTGGCTCGTTTCATGATTTCCCTTGGCCGGCACATCGGCGCCCATCTGAAACAGGCGCGGTGCTCTGGATCTAATTCGACAGCCGGCAAGGATACGGAGCGCGGGCCACTGCGGCAATGTGACAGAGCGCCGCACACGCGGCGCCCGGGTCACAGGCGCGGGCGCCGCGGGCTTAGGCAGCGCGCGCGTTGCAGAAGCAGTCCGCGCCGTGACGGTGTGCCGCCGGCATGGCTTGCTGGCGCGATACGCGCTGCCACGCGCGCACGTCCTGGCCGGCCAGGCGGCCGCGCAGCTTGCGTGCCGCCGACACCATATTGGCCAGCGCGGCCTCGGTCTCCTCCCAGCCGCGGGTCTTCAACCCGCAGTCGGGATTGACCCACAGGCGCTGCGGCGGCACCACCTCGCAGGCGCGGTCGAGCAGTTTCTCCATGGCGTCCACCGACGGCACGCGCGGCGAGTGGATGTCATAGACGCCCGGTCCGATCTCGTTCGGGTAGTCGAAGTCGCCAAAGCCTTCCAGCAGCTCCATGGCCGAGCGCGAGGTCTCGATCGTGATCACGTCCGCGTCCATGGCCGCGATCGACGGCAGGATGTCGTTGAACTCGGCATAGCACATATGGGTGTGGATCTGGGTCTGGTCGGCTACGCCCGCGGCCGACAGCCGGAACGCGGTGACCGCCCACGCCAGGTAGGCGTCCCAGTCGGCGCGGCGCAGCGGCAGGCCTTCGCGCAGCGCGGGCTCGTCGATCTGGATCACGCGGATGCCGGCCTGCTCCAGGTCGCAGACCTCGTCGCGGATGGCCAGTGCCAGCTGGCGCGCGGTATCGGCGCGCGGCTGGTCGTCGCGCACGAAGGACCATTGCAGCATGGTGACCGGGCCGGTCAGCATGCCCTTCATCGGGCGCTCGGTCAGCGACTGGGCATAGCGCGCGGTATCCACGGTCATCGGCTCGGGGCGGTACACGTCGCCATAGATCACGGGCGGCTTGACGCAACGCGAGCCGTAGCTCTGCACCCAGCCGTTTTCCGTGAAGGCGTAGCCGCACAGCTGCTCGCCGAAATACTCGACCATATCGTTGCGCTCGGCTTCGCCGTGGACCAGCACGTCCAGGCCCAGCGCTTCCTGCTTGCGCACGGCCAGCTCGATGTCGCCGCGGATGCGCTGCAGGTACTCGAGCGCGCCGATGTCGCCACGCTTGTAGGCGGCGCGCGTCTGGCGGATGGCGGCGGTCTGCGGGAACGAGCCGATGGTGGTCGTGGGCAGCAGCGGCAATTGCAGGGCCTGGCGCTGGCGTTCGATGCGCGCGTCGAACGGGCTGGCGCGCTCGGCCATGTCAGGCGTGACCGCGGCCAGGCGCTGCTGCACACGCGGGTTGACCACGCGGCGCGACTGGCGGCGCGACGCCTGCACGGCATCCGATGCAGCGAGCTGCGTGGCGACCGTGTCTTCTCCCTGGTTCAGCGCCGTGGCCAGCACGCGCAGCTCGCCCAGCTTTTCCGTGGCAAACGCGAGCCAGGACTTGAGTTCGGCATCCAGGCGCAGCTCGTGCTGGAGCGATACGGGCACGTGCAACAGCGAGCACGAGGGCGCCAGCCACAGACGCTCGCCCAGTTCGGCGTGCAGCGGCCGCAGCGTGTCAAGCACGCGGCGCAGGTCGGTACGCCAGATATTGCGGCCGTCGATGATGCCGAGGGAAAGCACGGCCTCGGCCGGCAGCGCCCGGCGCCAGGCGTCGAGCTGGGCGGGCGCACGCACCAGGTCGATATGGAAGCCCTGCACCGGCAGCGCGGCGGCACGGGCGGCATGGTCGGCTGCGCTGTTGAAATAGGTGGCAAGCAGCAGCTTCACGCCGGATCCTGCCAGTGCAGCGTAGGCCCGGTCGTAGGCGTTCAGCCAGCCCTCGTCGAGGTCCAGGCTCAGCGCCGGCTCGTCGATCTGCACCCATTCGATGCCACGGGCCTGCAGGCGCGCGAGGATGCGCTGGTAGGCCTGAACCAGTTGCGGCAACAGCGACAGCTTGTCGAATCCGGCTTCATGGGTCTTGGACAGCCACAGGTAGGTGACCGGTCCGATCAGCACCGGGCGCGCCTTCAGGCCAAGTGCCAGCGCTTCCTCGATCTCCTCGAAGAACCAGTCGGGGCCGCCGTCGAAGCGGGTGCCCGAGTCCAGCTCCGGTACCAGGTAGTGGTAGTTCGTATCGAACCACTTGGTCATTTCCATGGCCGGCTGCTCGCGGTTGCCGCGCGCCAGTTCGAAATGCTGGGCCAGCGTCAGGCTGGCCGGGTCGAAGCCGAAACGGCGCGGCAGCGCGCCGAGCAGCGTCGTGAGACCCAGCACCTGGTCGTAGTACGCGAAATCACCGGTGGCGACCGTGTCCAGGCCGCTGTCCGCCTGCAGTTGCCAGTGGCGGCTGCGCAGGGCGGACGCCACGCTGCGCAGGTCCGCTTCCGTGCTTTCGTCGCGCCAGAAGGACTCCTGCGCGAATTTCAGTTCACGGCGCGCGCCGATGCGCGGAAAGCCGAGGATGTGTGTGCGTGCCATGACGATGCTCCCAAAGGTCTTGTCTGGCGCACAGTGTCGGTTTCGCCGTAAAATGAATCAAGCGACATGTTTTAAACAAAGTATGAACGAATTTCATATCAAGCGGATGCAACGGGGCGGCGGGAGGGGCGTGGCGTGATCGAGGTCAGGCATTTCCGCTCGTTGGTGGCCATCGCCGAGTCCGGCAAGCTGGCCACGGCTGCCGAACGCGTGCACGTGAGCCAGTCGGCGCTGTCCCACCAGATCAAGGCGGTCGAGGCGCACTACGGGCTGCCATTGTTCGATCGCACGCGCCAGGGGCTGCGCTTTACGCCGGCCGGCGAACGCCTGCTGGCGCTGGCGCGCGAGGTACTGGCCGCCGTGAGCGCGGCCGACCGCGATATCGAACGGCTCAAGGGCGACACGCGCGGCGAGTTGCGCGTGGTGCTGGAGTGCCACACCTGCTTTGACTGGCTGATGCCGGTGATGGACGAGTTCCGCCGGCGCTGGCCGGAAGTGGAGGTCGACCTGGTGGCGGGCTTTCACGCGGATCCGATCGCCTTGCTTGGCGAAGGCCGGGCCGACATGGTGATCGGCTCGATGCCGGCCACGCGGCGCGGGCTGGACGTCGCGCCGCTGTTCCGCTTCGAGATCCTGGCCGTACTGGCCAACGAGCACCGGCTACGCAACAAGCGGCGCATCGAAGCCGCGGATCTCGACGGGGAGACGCTGATCACCTACCCGGTGCCCGAGGCGCGCATCGACCTTATCCGCGAGGTGCTGGAACCTGCGGGAATCCGCCTGCAGCGGCGCACTGCCGAGCTGACCGTGGCCGTACTGCAACTGGTGGCCAGCCGCCGCGGCGTGGCGGCACTGCCGAACTGGGGTGTGAAGAACTACGTCGATCACGACTACGTACTGGCCAAGCGCATCGGCGCCAAGGGGCTGTGGAGCGAGTTGTACGCCACGGTCCCGGCGGCCATATCGCAGCGGCCTTATGTGGCGGACTTCGTGTCGATCGTCCGCGATATCTGCGCCGCCCAACTGGACGGCATCGAGCTGCTGCCGCCCGACTGAGCCGGCAGGTCAGGCGTGAAGCGCCAGGGCCGCTTCGAAGGCAGCCGGGGCAGGGAGGCCATCGCCGGAATCGACGAGATCGTCGTCCCGGAAATCGGCCATCAGGATCTCCACATCCATGCCATTGCTCAGGCGCCGGACGAACAGATGCAGCAGATCGGCATCGGCGGCGGTCAGTGTGGCGTTCACCAGATGCCGTGCCGAGGCATCAAAGCGCATCTGCTGCAGGGCCAGGCCGGTGCGGCGCGCATTGGCCAGCACCCATTCCATGGCGCCAAGGAGATCGTCGTCGGCGAGGCGGAAATCAAGTCGCAAGGTGGGATGGGAGGTGGCAGGCATGTGGCGTGGGAGGCAAGTGTGTCGGTCAGGTAAATTTACCAGCAGACCCGGAAAATTGGCTTCTGAATTACCTGCCAAATTCATTAGATGGAGGAAGAATCATCTGCATGGAATAGAATTGTCAAAAGACTATTCCTTCAGGCGGAGATATCCCATGGCAATCGTTCCCAAGCTCGATGACGTCGATCGCCGCATTCTGCGCGAGCTGCGGCGCGATGGCAGGTTGTCCAATGCCAGGCTCGCGGAGCAGGTGGGCCTGTCCGCCACGCCCTGCTGGAACCGCGTGCGCGCGCTGGAAGAAAGCGGCGTGATCGAGGGTTATGCCGCGCTGCTGAACCAGAAGGCGCTGGGGCTGCCGGATACGGTGCTGATCGAGGTCACGCTGGAACGCCACGACGACGACATGCTCGACCGCTTCGGCCAGGCGCTGGCCAAGTTGCCCGAAGTCCTGGAGGCCCATCTGCTGACCGGCGAGTATGACTATCTGATCAAGGTGGCTGTGGCGGGCACGGAAGGCTACGAGGAGTTCCTGCGGCACAAGCTGTACAAGCTGCCGGGCCTGCGCCATAGCCGTTCGACCTTCGTGCTCCGAACCTTGAAAAGAGAGCCTTCGGTCGCGCCATAGGCCTGCTCTTCAGGGCACCTGGACGAGGCTGTTGCGCGCTTCTGAACAAACCGTTCAAAGCGCCTGCCGGCGCCGTCGGCAAGCGTCAAGATACAATTCCGCTCATAATGTCGAGCGGCGCCGGCCCGGCCGGCCCCCTGATTTCCTTGAATACCGGTATGAACGACACAGAGATTACGCTGATTGATTCGGCGCGCCTGCCGACCCGATTCGGCGAATTTACGGCACACGCCTTCAAGGGCGTGGATTCGGGCACCGAGCACCTGGCCCTCAGCGTGGGAGACATCACGGGCGAAGATGTGCTGATCCGCATGCATTCGGAGTGCCTGACCGGTGATGTGTTCGGTTCCTGCCGGTGCGACTGCGGCCCGCAGCTGGAACTGGCGATGGAGAAGATCGCCGCCGAGGGACGCGGCATCCTGCTGTACCTGCGTGGCCACGAAGGCCGCGGCATCGGCCTGGCTGAAAAGATCCGCGCCTACGCGCTGCAGGACACCGGCCTTGATACGGTCGACGCCAACCTGGCACTCGGCCAGGCCATCGACGCGCGCAATTACGCGTTTGCCGCCGACCTGCTGCACCAGTGGGGGGTGAAGTCGGTGCGCCTGATGAGCAACAACCCGCTCAAGGCCGCGGCGCTCGAGAAAGCCGGCATCGTCGTGAAGGAGCAATTGCGGCATATCGTGCCGTCCAATGCCGAGAACGAAAAATACCTGGCGACCAAGCGGTCGCGGATGGGGCATTTGCTGGATTAGGCCAAAGCGACCGGCGCATGCTGGTCGTCGTGACCCTGAATTAGATACGCCCCTGGGCATCGCCCGGGGGCGTTGTCTTTCGATGCCCAGAGATGAACGGCAGGGTTCATTCCGCACCAGACTTTTGTTTTTCCATTTCAACGAATCTGTGTCCAGGCTGATAGACTGTACGGATATACAGTTCTCGCCGCCGCGTGCGGCCGGGTGCCCGGCCTCGGGAACCCGGGCCAGACGAAGGATCATCGCGCCTGTGCTAAGGTGCTTTCTTGCGCCGCCATGATCCTGAGAGGGTGGCATAACCTTCTGATTCAAAAGAGAAAAACGTGTCGAGCAAGCAGCTGATCCGTATTCGGGGCGCCCGCCAGCACAACCTCAAGGATGTCGACCTCGATCTCCGCCCCGGCGAGATGACGGTGGTGACGGGGCCGTCCGGTTCGGGCAAGTCCAGCCTGGTGTTCGACACGCTCTATGCCGAGGGCCAGCGGCGCTACGTGGAAACGTTCAGCGCCTATGCGCGCCAGTTCCTCGACCGGATGGATCGGCCGCAGGTGGAGCGCGTGGATGGCGTACCGCCGGCCATTGCGATTGACCAGACCAACCCGGTGCGCAGCTCGCGCTCGACGGTCGGCACCATGACCGAGTTGAACGACCACCTGAAGCTGCTCTATGCGCGCGCGGCGGAACTGTTCGACCGGCAGACCGCGCAGCTCGTGCGGCACGACTCGCCTGAAACGATTTACGCGGAATTGCTCGCGCGCACGGCTGCAGGCCAACCCCATCACGATGCGCGGCTGGTGGTGACGTTCCCGGTCGAGCTGCCCGAATCGACCACTGAAGAGGAAGTCCAGCAATGGCTGTCGGTCAGCGGCTATACCCGCGTGCAGGCGCAACGCGTGGTCGAGTCGTCGACCGGGACGCGCAAGGTGCTGGACGTCGTAGCGGATCGCTTTCGCATCGGATCGGTCGAGAAGGCCCGCGCGGTGGAGGCGATCGAAGCCTCATTGCGGCGCGGCGGCGGCCGCGTCAACGTCTATGTCCTGGCCGATGAAGCCGATGGCCCGGTCTGGCGCTTTTCCACGGGCCTGCACAGCCCCGACAGCGACCTGCGCTATGCCGATCCGCAGCCGGCGCTTTTCTCGTTCAACTCCGCCTATGGCGCCTGCGAGACCTGCCGCGGGTTTGGCCGCGTGATCGGCGTGGATCTCGGGCTGGTCATTCCGGACGTGCGCAAGACCCTGCGCCAGGGCGCCATCAAGCCAATGCAGACGCCGGCGTGGAAGGAATGCCAGGACGACCTGATGCGCTATGCGGTCAAGGCCGACATTCCGCGCGATACGCCGTGGTCGGAGCTGACCGAGGCCCAGCGCCACTGGGTCGTGCACGGCTCGCCCGACTGGAACGGGCAGTGGAACAAGCAGTGGTACGGCGTGATGCGCTTCTTCAGCTACCTGGAGTCCAAGGCGTACAAGATGCATATCCGCGTGCTGCTGTCCAAGTACCGCAGCTACACGCCGTGCGAAACCTGCGGCGGCGCCCGCCTGAAGACCGAGTCGCTGTTGTGGCGCCTGGGTTCGAAGGACAATGCCAACGCCGTACTTGCGCCGCAGCAGCGCTTCCTGCCGCGCGGCGTGGACTGGGACCGTACCCAGCTTGAAGCCTTGCCCGGCCTGACCGTGCATGACCTGATGCTGATGCCGATCGCACGCATCCGCCGCTTCTTCGATGACCTGACGCTGCCCAGCAGCATGCTCGACGATGCGCTCAAGCTGCTGCTCGCGGAAGTCCGCACGCGGCTCAGGTACCTGTGCGACGTGGGCCTCGGCTACCTGACGCTGGACCGCCAGAGCCGCACGCTGTCGGGCGGCGAGGTGCAGCGCATCAACCTCACCACGGCGCTCGGCACGTCGCTGGTCAACACGCTGTTCGTGCTCGACGAGCCGAGCATCGGCCTGCACCCGCGCGACCTCAACCGCATTGTCGAGGCCATGCACCGCCTGCGCGATGCCGGCAACACGCTGGTGGTGGTCGAACACGATCCGTCCGTGATGCTGGCCGCCGACCGCCTGATCGACATGGGCCCCGGGCCGGGCGAGCGCGGCGGTACCATCATCTTCGACGGCACGCCCAAGGACATCCGCGGCGCAGGCACGCTGACCGGCGACTACCTGGGCGGCCGCCGGCGCGTGGCCGATGCCTCGCACTGGCAGCGCCGGCCGGTCGATGCCACCGTGCCGCGCATCGTGCTGGAAGGCGCGACCGAGCACAACCTGCAGGACGTGACGGTGGAAATCCCGCTGCAGCGCCTGGTGTGCGTGACGGGCGTATCCGGCTCTGGCAAGTCCACGCTGCTGCAGGACGTCCTGCACCCGGCCATGGCACGCCATTTCGGCAAGGCCACCGAAGCGCCCGGCACGCACCGCGCGCTGCGCGGCGCGGACCTCGTCGATGACGTGGTGTTCGTCGACCAGTCGCCGATCGGCAAGACCGCGCGTTCCAACCCGGCCAGCTACGTGGGGGCGTTCGACGAGATCCGCAAGATCTTCGCCAAGGCGCCCATGGCCGTGCAGCGCAGCTATACGGCGGGCACCTTCAGTTTCAACTCCGGCGACGGGCGCTGCCCCACCTGCGGCGGCTCGGGCTTCGAGCATGTCGAGATGCAGTTCCTCAGCGACGTCTACCTGCGCTGCCCGGACTGCGACGGCAGCCGCTACCGTCCCGAAGTGCTGGAGGTGAAGATCGAGCGCGCCTTGCCCGGACAGCCGCCGCGCGCGCTGAGCGTGGCCGACGTGCTCGAACTGACCGTGTCCGAGGCGGCGTCCTACTTCGCTGGCGATGCCGCCGTACTGCGCGTGCTGCAGCCCATCGTCGACGTCGGCCTGGAGTACGTGAAGCTCGGCCAGCCCGTGCCCACGCTGTCCGGCGGCGAGGCGCAGCGCCTCAAGCTGGCGGGCTTCCTGGCCGAAGCCGCGCAGGCGGCGCAGCCCAAGGGCCGGGTGATCCGGCCCGACACCTCGCCCAAGCGCCTGTTCATGTTCGACGAGCCCACCACGGGCCTGCACTTCGACGACATCGCCAAGCTCATGCGCGCGTTCGGCAAGCTGCTGGACGGCGGCCATTCGCTGGTGGTGATCGAGCACAACCTGGACGTGGTGCGTGCCGCCGACTGGCTGATCGACCTCGGCCCGGAAGGCGGCGATGCCGGCGGCCGCGTGGTCTGCACCGGCACGCCCGAGGACGTGAAGCGCTGCGCCGAATCGCATACCGGCCAGGCGCTGATCCACTATGACGCCGCGCTCGGTGAAGCGGGCACGCTGGCCGCGGAACGCGCCGAGAGCGATGGCGTGCCGCTGCAGGCCGCACTTCAGGCCCGGCGCGCGCGCCGCGCGATCGAGGGCGAGGACGTGGTGCGCATCGTCAACGCGCACGAACACAACCTGAAGTCGCTCAACGTTGACATCCCGCACGGCAAGTTCAACGTCGTGACCGGCGTATCCGGTTCGGGCAAGTCGACGCTCGCGTTCGACATCCTGTTCCACGAGGGGCAGCGCCGCTACCTGGAGTCGCTCAATGCCTATGCGCGTTCGATCGTGCAGCCCGCGGGCCGGCCGGAAGTCGATGCGGTCTACGGCATTCCGCCGACCGTCGCGATCGAGCAGCGCCTGTCGCGCGGCGGCCGCAAGAGCACGGTCGCGACCACGTCGGAAGTCTGGCACTTCCTGCGCCTGCTGTATGTGAAGCTCGGCATCCAGCACTGCGTGCATGACGGCGCGCCGGTGACTTCGCAAAGCCCCGACTCGATTGCCGCGCAACTCCTGCGCGACCATCGCGGCGAGCATGTCGGCTTGCTCGCGCCGCTGGTGGTTAACCGCAAGGGCGTCTATACCGATCTCGCCAAATGGGCCAAGGCGCGCGGCAACACGCACCTGCGCGTGGATGGCGAGTTCCTGCCGGTCGATCCGTGGCCGCGGCTTGACCGCTTCCGCGAGCACACCATCGAGCTGCCCGTGGGCGACCTGGTGGTCTCCCCGGAGAACGAAGGCCAGCTGCGCGCACTGCTGGCGCAGGCGCTCGAAGCCGGCAAGGGCGTGATGCACCTGCTGGCGCCGCTCGACGGCCTGCACGACGCCATGCACAACGGCGACGGCACCGCGCACGTGGGCGAGGTCAAGGTGTTTTCCACCAGGCGCGCCTGCCCGGTCTGCGGCACCAGCTATCCCGAGCTGGATCCGCGCATGTTCTCGTACAACAGCAAGCATGGCTGGTGCTCCACCTGCGTGGGGACGGGCCTGACGCTGACGCGCGAGCAGCGCGCGGTGTTCGATGACACCGTGCTGGCCGGCGACGACCGCGGCCGCGAACAGAGCCTGCCGTCCGAGGAGCAGGAGCCGGAAGGCGTGGGCGATACCCCGTGTCCGGACTGCCACGGCACGCGCCTGAACCCGGTCGCGCGCGCCGTGACGTTCGACGACAACGCGATTGTCGACGTGGCGCAGTGGACGGTCTCGGACACGCGTCGCTGGGTCGACGGCCTGCGCCTCACGGGCCGCGACGCCGACATCGCGCGCGACGTGATCAGCGAGATCGGCAGCCGCCTGCAGTTCCTGGAGGAAGTCGGCCTCGGCTACCTGAGCCTGGACCGTGCCGCGCCGAGCCTGTCGGGCGGCGAGGCGCAACGCATCCGCCTGGCCGCGCAGCTGGGCAGCAACCTGCAGGGCGTGTGCTATGTGCTGGATGAACCCACCATCGGCCTGCATCCGCGCGACAACCAGATCCTGCTCGATGCGTTGCGCAAGCTCGGCGACAAGGGCAATACGCTGGTGGTGGTGGAGCACGACGAAGACACCATTCGCCGCGCCGACCACATCATCGATATCGGCCCGGGCGCAGGCAAGCGCGGCGGCACGCTCGTGGCGCAGGGCGGCGTAGCGGACCTCGCCGCCGCGGCGGATTCCACCACAGGACAGTTCCTGGCACGGCCCATCGTCCATCCGCTGCAGGCGCGGCGCACAGTCAGTCCCGGTGCCGCCGGCAAGCCGGCCGATCCGCCCGAATGGCTCACCGTCCACGGGGCGGCGCTGCACAACCTGCGCGATGTCACGGCGCGCATTCCGCTGTCGCGCCTGGTCGCCATCACGGGCGTCAGCGGTTCGGGCAAGTCGACGCTCGCGCGCGATGTGCTGATGACCAACCTGCTCGATGCGGTGGGCCGCTCGGTGCTGTCGTCGCCGGCTACGCGCCGCGCGCGCAACGCCGCGCGGCAGGAGGCCAGCGCCAGGGGAGCCCGCGCGGAAAAGAAGACGCTGAAGGTCGAACACGACTGGTACGGCTGCGAATCGATCACGGGTTGGGAATCGATCGATCGCGTGCTGGAAGTCGACCAGACGCCCATCGGCAAGACACCGCGCTCGTGCCCGGCGACGTATATCGGCGTGTGGGACACCATTCGCCGCCTGTTCGCCGACACGCTCGAAGCGCGTGCGCGCGGCTACACCGCATCGCGCTTCTCGTTCAATACCGGCGACGGCCGCTGCCCGGCCTGCGAGGGGCAGGGCGTGCGCACCATCGGCATGAGCTTCCTGCCGGACGTGAAAGTGCCGTGCGATGTCTGCCACGGCCAGCGCTTCAACCCCGAGACCCTGGCCGTGACCTGGCGCGGCAAGAACATCGGCGAGGTGCTGACGATGGAGATCGACGAAGCGGTGGAGTTCTTCTCCGCGATGTCGAACATTGCCCATCCGCTGCAGCTCATGAAGGACGTGGGCCTGGGCTACCTGACGCTCGGCCAGCCCTCGCCCACGCTGTCGGGCGGCGAAGCACAGCGCATCAAGCTGGTCACGGAGCTGAGCAAGGTGCGCGATGACATCACGCGGCGCGGGCAGAAGGCGCCGCACACGCTGTACGTGCTGGACGAGCCGACCGTTGGGCTGCACATGGCCGACGTAGCCCGCCTGATCCGTGTGCTGCACCGGCTGACCGACGGCGGCCACAGCGTGGTGGTGATCGAGCATGACCTTGACGTGATTGCCGAGGCCGACTGGATCATCGACCTTGGCCCGGAAGGGGGGGCGGGTGGCGGCACCATTGTCGGCGCGACCGATCCGGAATCGCTGTCGCGCATGCCCGCCAGCCACACCGGCGCGGCGCTGGTGCCCGTGCTGGGCCGCACCGAGGAACCGGTACGCGCCAGCGTCGGCTGAATGCCGGCAGCCGCTGAATGCCGGCAACCGAACAGGCCGGCAACCGAACAGGCCGGCAGGGCCGTGCGGCAGGCCCTGCCCGCAACAGTCGTGGGCCTGGCTTCTGCTTCCGGCTCGGGTGCACTACGTGCGCCACATGTTCCCTCCGTCGGGCATGCCTTTCGCTAGATAGAGGCGACAGGCGTGCACTTTTGCGCGCGAACGGAGGTAACCATGAAGCATTTACGACCGAGCCGCGTGCTGTTGGCCGCGGTGCTCGCCGCGGCAGCGATGCCCGCCATGGCGCAGACGCCGGCAGCGCCGCGCGGCCCCGCCGATCCCTATACGCAGGGCGGACGCGTAGGCGACAGGTTCGATCCTTATTCGCAGGGCGCCAATGCGTCCACGCGCCAGGACCTTGCCCCCGAATCGCAGCCCTCCACCATGCCAGCACAGCCCGGCGCCACGCCAATGCAACCGGACGTGAATATGCCTGGCACCATGCAGCAGCGCACGCCTGACCCCTATACCAGTGGCGCGCAGTGGGCCAGCCCGAACCTCGGGCGGCCGATGGGGCGGCCCAGCAATTTCCTGGACGGGGCCTGAGCAGCCATGGACAGCCGCTGACGCGTCGCCGCGTCACGCGGTCGTTCTTACCGCTGCTTGAAATCATTGCCATTGCGCCCGCGGCGAGGCAAAGGAGATCACCCCATGAGACGAAGCGACTATTCCGATCGTCGCCGTGATGACGACTATCCGCGCGGCGACGACGAATACCTGCGCAGGCCGCCCCAGCGCCAGTACGGCAGCAATGAGCAGGGCTACAGCGATTTGCCGGCGCACGAGCGCACCGAACGCATGCGCCATCTCTCGGCCCGCCACGGCAATCCCGAAGAACGACTGCCACGCGAAATCGGGCGCGGCACCTGGGGCGGGCAGGACAGGGGGCCCGACGAGGAATGGATGGGGCTCTATGTCGAAGAGTGGCGTTGGCCCGCCTCCGGGTCTTCCCGGCAAGAGCGGTCCGGCGACGGGCGCCCCGATCCGCGTCGTGAGCCGGGGCGCTATCCCATGTATGGCCTGGATGAACAACGAGAACGCGAGCGCGGTTATGGCCGCGGCCATGCCGGTTACCGCCGCAGCGAAGGGCCGCGCAACTATCGCCGCGCGGACGACCGTATCGAGGACGATGTGTGCACGCGGCTGGCGCACGAACATGGGCTCGATGTGAGCGAGGTGACGGTCCATGTGCGCGACGGCGTGGTGACGATGGAAGGCACGGTGAACGACCGGCGCAGCAAGTACGAGATCGAGGACATTGCCGAGTCAGTGTTTGGCGTGCGCGAGGTGCTCAATCATATCCACGTCCACCGCTATGGCATGCTGGCCTCGGAGTAGACGGAGGAGTAGGCCGCCCGTGTCACAGCACCGCCCCGGCAATGCCGGGGCGGTGTCGTTTGAATTTGTCGGATGTGTCGCGCGGAGCTATCTGAACTTCGGTGGAGGAGGCGGACGCTCCTCGCGCTCGTCGGTGCGATCGGCCTTGTCGACCGGCACGTCGGCGGGCAGGCGCTCGGCCGCCCGCTCAATATCTTCGTTGATCGCTTCCTCGGGAAGCTCTTCATCAGGCGACTCGTGACGCTCGCGTTCGATCTGCGCCAGTTCGTCATCGATATCTTTTGCCGGCTCGGTCAGGTCCGGGTCCAGCGTGCTGGGCACGTTGCCACCGGTGGCCTGCGCGGCACTGCGGGCGTCGCTGCGCTGGCGTTCACCGTTACGCTTGCGCGTTGACGGGGCCGATGCTTGCGGCCGCGAAGCCGCGGACGCGCGCCTGTCTGCGCGTCCCCCGGTGCGTACGGTCTTGCTCATCCTGCTCTCCTGTTGCCATTCAGACATTCAGGTGTTCTCGACCGGCGGCTCAGTGGCCTCGGGGTCGCCGCCGCGGCGTACCGATGGCGGCTCGCCGTTCTCGTCGGGAGTGTCGTGTTCGCGCTCCACGTCGCGGCGGGGCTCGCGGCCGGGCTTGCCGCGCTCGTGGTCGACATCGGGTCCCTTGTGTGAAGTCCGCTTCAGGTCGCGCTGATTGTCATGCTCATGCTGGCGGTGCGTGCTCATTTGCCTTGGCCTCCTGAATCCTGGCTAGTCGGTACGGGCCTTCAGTTCGTCGGACACCGCGGTCACGCCGCGAACACTGCGCGCCATGTCCATCACACGCGCCCGTTGTGCGTCATCGCGCACAGTGCCTTCCAGTCGTACCACGCCGTCGGTCGTGCTGACCCGGATACTGGCCGGGTCCAGGCCCCGGCTCGACGCCAGGCGCGCCCGGACTTCGGTCGTGATGGCACGGTCGCTGCCGGCCTGGGTATCGCGCGGCTCGGCGGTGCGGCCTGGCGATGACGGCGCCGGGACCGGATCCGTGGGAGCGGCATGGATAGGGTGGATAGCGCTGCCGGCGAACAGCAGCGCGGCTGCCACGGCTGGCGCCGTGGATGCAAGCTTGGCGCGCACGCGAGTGTTCATGGCGGTGTCCTCCGGATTGCGCCGGCCGGGCCGGCCCTTGCAGATATCACCGCAAGCTTCGTTCCCGCGGCCTGGACGGTCGCGCGTGCGGCCATGTGGCGCAACCGGATCAGCGGTGCAGTACTTTTTACCGCGACTGAAGAAACTGCATGGGCCGACGCTGGAGCGGGGATTGCGTGCGCAAGGGCGATGGTCCGGGGGCACCGGCGCCGTGTTGTGTGGCGCGGCACTTGCGTTCAGCCACGTCTATAGTGAAGAAAGATGCTGGCCTGGGACCGCGCGGGGTGGCGTCCTGGCAGCCGGCCGGGGGGAGCGGCTCACCGATTGGGAGGAAGCTATGAATCTGGCCGCCGTCCTGTCTTCCCTCGTCCTCGCCTCGTCCGTGGCAGTGTCTTCGACACCCGTGGAGCGGCAATTGCTTGCCATGACGCCGACGGACTTTTCACAGCGCTTCAATACCGTGGCCCACGACACGGGCTCGGGGCTGACCCTGCCGTCCTTCAAGGCCAAGTCGGGCTGGCACCGGGCAGCACCAAGCACCGGCGTATCGGTGCTGGTGCGCGCGAGCCAGTCCGGCTACGCGCTGGACGAAGTCGTGGTGGTCTGCCAGGAGCTGGAGCGCTGCTTCCTGACCATCTGTACGGCTGCGCTGGCCATCGATAATTCGATCGATCCCCGTTTGCTGCAACGCTTTATCGTCGCCCGGATATCGACGGAACTGGGCGAGGTCGGCCTGGTCATGTCGGGCCTGGCGTACATCGTCGTGACGCCGAAGGAAGACGACTATGTGGCGCTGGTGATTCGCCCCTACCTGCCGCAGGAACAGGGCGCGTCGCCTACGCAGGCCAATACCGCCAGGCCGCTGATACCGATCGCCGGGCGTCGGACTCCGGGCGCAGCGCCGACCTTGTAACGGGCGTGTCGTGCTAACCCTGCCGCAGCAGCAGTGCGACGGGCAGCAGGGCCAATACCTCGCAGACAGGCAGCTTGCCATCCGGTCCTGCGGCGATTGTCTGGCCCGTCAGCGCCTCTACCCAGCCGCCTGACTGGCGCGCGCCGGCGTCGATGACGGTGTTGCCCCAGCGGGCCGGCACAACCCGGGGCAGTTCCTGGCCGACGAGCGCCGCGCCCAGGCGAGTGACCACCGTCAACGCTTGCTGCGCTCCGAGCGTCCGCACAAACGCGAGTACATGTTCCGCAAGAGGACCTTCTGCAGCGAGCTGCCGGTAGTCGCCCTGGCGGAACAGCGCTTCGTGCGCGCGGCGCACAGCCAGCGCATGCCGCACGAGCTGTTGCTTCACACGCCCGTCCCGCCAGCATGCCAGCCATTCGGCCCAGCCGGCGTGGCAGTCCAGTTGCGCTTGCAGGCGCTGGTAGTCGGGCGGGCGGCGGTTATCGGGGTCGACCAGGCTCAGGTCCCAGTCTTCGCAACCCTGGTACCGGTCGGGTACGCCGGGCGCCGTTAGCTGGATCATGGCTTGCGCGAGGCTGTTCATGGCCCCGGCCGCGGCCACGCGCTGCACGAACTGGCCGATCCGGGCGAGCAGGCCGCCCTGTGGCCAGCCCGTCGCCAGGCCGCGCAGGAACGTTTCGCACGCGTCTTCGTAAGCGGCATCCGGCATGGTCCAGTTGCCATGCAGCTTGGCTTCGCGAATGGCCTTGCGCTGCCATTGGCCGATGCGCGCCAGGAATGCCGCCAGCGCCTCGTCCTGCGCCAGCGCGTCGCGCTGCATCGGCCACGCACCCAGCAGAGTCTGGTACAGCATCAGCCTGTCGGCCGCGTCAGGGGCGCAGGGCAGCGAAGCCAGCAAGCGCGCGCCGTCGACCTCCCACGCGTGCACCGCCACGGCCCATTGCTGCGGCAGCTCGCTCAATACCGCTAAGCGCATGCGCGCATCCTCGCCGCGCTTGTGGTCATGGGTGGCGGTGGCCAGCATCGCCTGGGGAAAAGACCGGTGCCGCGTTGCCATGGCGGCATGGAAGCCCGCCGGCGACAGCGCCAGCACGGCCGGATGGCTGCCGACCTCGTTGCGCGACAGCAGCGCTCCGTAGCGGTAGAACGCCGTGTCTTCGCCGGCCTTGGCGGCCAGCGCCGGCATCAGTTGCTGCACGCGGCGCCGGGCCTGTGCCGGCGCGCTGGCATCCGCCTCTGGCGTGTGCAGGCAGGCCTGGATGAAGTCGAGTGCGGCCGCCTGTTCCGGCGCGAGCGTGGCGCGGGCGCTGCGGGCCGCGGCATCCAGCATGGCCTGCTCGGCGTGGCGGGCGGCCGCGTCGCGGCGCGCAGGGGCACCATCCAGGTAGGTCCGGTAAACGGGCACGGCCACCAGCAACGCGGCCAACGCCCGGCGCAACGCTGGCCGCGTCAGGTCCCGCGTGGCAGGATCGGCAGCGGCGCAAGCGTGCAGCCGGGCGCAGGCGCCTTCGAATTCGGTGACGAGGTGATGCCGCAGGATCAGGCCGCGCGTCTCGGCCAGCGCGGCCTGGTAGCTGGCGGGGCGGCCTCCGGCCTGCCGCCACAGGGCGGCCAGCGGCTTGGCGCCGGCCTCGCTGTGCAGCACGGCTGCGACCTGGTCCATGAAGTCATAGCCGGTGGTGCCGTCGACCCGCCAGTCCGCCGGCAGCGCCTCGCCCGGGGCCAGGATCTTCTCTACCAGCAGCCATGGGCGCGGCCGGAAGGGCGCCGATGGCCGATGGGCCGCATGCTCGTCCAGGCAGGCGCGCAGTCGCCGGCAGTAGGCCGCCGGATCGGCAAGGCCGTCGACGTGGTCCACCCGCACGCCGTCGACGATGCCTTCGCGCAGCAGGCGGAAGACCAGCGCATGCGTGGCGGCAAATACCGCCGGATCTTCCTGGCGCATGCCGACCAGGTCGCTGATCTCGAAGAAGCGTCGCCAGTTGAGCGCGGTCGCTGCCGTGCGCCACCAGGCCAGGCGATAGTGCTGGTGTTCCAGCAAGGCATGCAGGTGCGCGCGGCCGGCGTCGTGGGTGCCATCGAACCAGTCCGGGTGGTCCGCGGCATGGCGTAGCAGGGGGTCCGGGGCAAGCGGAAAGTCATGCCCGAAGTAGCGCAGCGTTGCGGCATCACCAGCGGCGTCCGGCACCACGCGCAACTCCCCGCGCGCCAGCGTTTCCCAGTACGGGTGGCCGAGCACGGGCTCCAGCACCTTGCCATGCAGGCTCGGGTCGGGGGGCTGCCAGTCGATATCGAAACTTGCGGCATGCGCACTGTCTTGCCCGCGCGCCAGCACATCCCGCCACCACGCGTTGTGCGTGGGGTCGGCGGCCATGTGGTTGGGCACGATGTCCAGGACCAGCCCCAGACCGGCGTCCCTCGCGCGCTGTGCCAGGACACGCAGCGCGGTCTCGCCGCCAAGCTCGTCGCGCACGCGCGTGAAATCGGTTACGTCATAGCCGTGCGTGGAGCCCGGACGCGCCTCGCAAATCGGGGAAAGATAAAGGTGGCTCACACCGAGCGCGGCATAGTAGGCAACCATCGCAGCAGCGTCCGCGAGCGTGAAACCGGGCTGCAGCTGCAGGCGCGCGGTCGCGCGCGGGGGCAGCCGTGCGGCGGCCTCAAGCGTCGGGTCAGCCAGTGCCGGCGTCATGGCCTGGCTCGCCCTGGCCGGACAGCACGGCGATGCAGCTCAGCGCGGGCAGCGAACCGCCAGCCAGGGCATCGGCGTGGCCGCCGGCGGTTTCGTGAAGCATGGCATAGCCGGGCGCCGGCGGCTGGCAGCTCACGGCCTCGCGGCCAAGGTTCAGCCAGATCGACAGGCATGCGCCTTCGCCCAGGCGCCAGCGTGCGCGCAGCGCGGCCGGCCCCAGCACGTCGACGCCGGCGCTGCGGGCGCGCGGCAGCCGGTGCATCAGCCATTCCTGGCGGATGGCGAGCAGTCGCCGGTAGTAGCGCGTCCAGTCGTTCTCGACGCCCAGCGGCGGCCGCGAGGCCTCGAACGTCGCCGGGTCGTTGGGATCGGGAATCTCTCGCGCCCGCGCGTCGTCGCCGAAGGCTGCCACGCTGGCGAATTCCTGCCTGCGCCCCTGGCGCACGGCCTCGGCGAGTTCCGGCGGATGGCTCGTGAAATAGTAGAACGGCGTTTGCGCCCCGCATTCCTCGCCCATGAATACCAGCGGTATCTGTGGGCATAACAGCTGCAGCGCCACCGCAGCGCGCAGCGCGTCGGCATCGGCCAGGGTCGCCAGCCGTTCACCGAAGGCGCGATTGCCGGTCTGGTCGTGGTTCTGCAGGAAGGCGACAAAGGCCGTGGGCGGCAGGTGGCCACTCGGTTGTCCGCGCCGGACCGGGGCGCGCGAACCTTCGGCGGCCGATCGGAACGGCGACACTTCGCCCTGGTAGGCGAAGCCTTCGGCCAGCACGCGCGCCAGGTGGCGCAGCGGCGAACGCGGGCCGGCGCAGGCCGCGTAGTCGCGATAGTAGCCGTCCTGCTCGCCGGTCAGCAGGACATGCAGTGCATGATGGGCATCGTCGTTCCATTGGGCGTCGTACCCGGCCGCCAGGCGCGCGGCGTCGTTGCCGTCGTTCTCCAGCACGAGGTGGAGATGGCGCCCCTCCATGCCTGGCCACGCGCGCAGATCGGACGGCAGCGCCGCCAGCCAGCCTTCGTCGTCGATGGCATGCACGGCGTCCAGGCGCAGGCCGTCGATGCGGAACTCTTCCAGCCAGTAGCGTGCGTTCTCGGTAAAGAAGCGGCGCACTTCCGGGCGGCGGAAGTCGATGGCGGGCCCCCATGGCGTCATCCGGTCCTGGCGGAAGAAGGCGCTCGCATAGTGGTGCAGGTAGTTGCCCTCCGGTCCGAAGTGGTTGTAGACCACGTCAAGCAGCACCATCATGCCGAGGCCGTGCGCGTGGTCCACCAGCGCGCGCAGCTGGTCCGGGGTGCCATAGCCGGATTCGGGCGCAAACGGCAGCACGCCGTCATAGCCCCAGTTGCGCGTGCCCGGAAACTCGGCAAGCGGCATCAGCTCCACGGCGGTGAACCCCAGCGCGGCAAGCCGCTGCAGTTGCTGCATGGCACCCGCGTAGCCACCGCACAGGCCAACGTGAAGCTCGTAAATGACGGCCTCGTGCCACGGCCGCCCGCGCCAGTCCGGGCAGGTCCACGGATAGGTGGCGGCCCTGGGCTGGCAGGCAACGCTGGGGCCGTGCACGTCGCCCGGCTGCCAGCGCGAGGCAGGATCGGGGAAGGCGGTGCCGTCATCGAGCCGGAACCAGTAGCGCGTGCCGTCACCGCAGGGCACGACCGCGCTGAACCAGCCGTCGTCGCCTGGCGTCATGCGCACGGGTCCCATGCCCGCGATCTCCAGCCGCACCGACTCGCCGCGCTGCGCGGCGTCCGGGGCCCACAGGCGGAAGCCGATGCGGCCCTCCGGCAGCCAGACCGGGCCGAACGCATAGCCGTGCGGATCGTCGTTGGCCGCGGGCGCCTGGGGTGCGCCGGCCGAGAAGCTGTCCAGCGGCGCCAGCCTGGGCGTGGCGGAGCTGGCACCGGTACCGAGGAAAAACGAATGCAGGTTCACGATCAGCTCCTGATAATGGTAGCCGGCAGGGCGCGGCCCCGTTGCGGGCCCGCCGTTGCCGGGTCGGAGTGGCGCCTCTGCGCGCTGCTTTGTCGAACAGTCATGGCGCTAGTGGCCTTTGCCCACGGCACGCATGCGGCTGTCCGCATGCCGCGGCGTGCCGCTTGCGCGATGCAGCAGGTGGACTGGCACGGGCCTGACCTTCCAGATCTGCTCGCAGTACTCGCGGATGGCACGGTCCGATGAAAAATGCCCGGAGCGCGCACACGACAGCACCGACATGCGCTGCCAGCGCCGTGGCTGCACGTAGGTTTCGCAGACACGCTGCTGGCACTCGAGATAGGCGCCGAAATCAGCCAGCAGCAGGTAGGGGTCATGTTGCAGCTGCGCGTCGAACAGGCCGCGGAACACACCCGGATCGCCATGCGAGAAGAAGCCCTGCTGGACCAGGTCGATCACGGCGCGCAGTTCGGCGTTGCCGTGGTAGTAGGCGGCCGGGTCGTAGCCCCTGTCGCGCAGCGCGTAGACCTCGGGCGCGGTCAGCCCGAAGGCGAAGAAGTTGTCGCTGCCGATGGCATCGCGCAGCTCGATATTGGCGCCGTCCATGGTGCCGATCGTGAGCGCGCCGTTCATGGCGAACTTCATGTTGCCGGTGCCCGATGCCTCCTTGCCGGCCAGCGAGATCTGCTCCGACAGGTCTGCCGCCGGGTAGATGCGCTGCCCGCAGGTGACATTGAAATTGGGCAGGAACACCACCTTGAGCCGCTCGCGCACCTGCGGGTCGCGGTTCACGACGTCGGCCACGCTGGTGATGAAGCGGATCATCAGCTTGGCGTACTGGTAGCCTGGCGCCGCTTTGCCCGCGAACAGGAAGGTGCGCGGCGCGAGATCCAGATCAGGATCGGACTTGATGCGGTGATAGAGCGCGATGATATGCAGCACCGCCAGGTGCTGGCGCTTGTACTCGTGGATGCGCTTGACCATGACGTCGAACATCGACGACGGGTCGATGGCCACCCCGGTGCAGTCGCGGACCAGTTCCGCGAGCGCCACCTTGTTTTCGCGCCGCACCGCGTGCCATTGCTCGCGGAAGCCGGCATCGTCGGCAAACGGCTCCAGTGCCCGCAGGCGCTCCAGGTCGGTCACCCAGCCTTCGCCGATGGCATCGGTCACCAGCCGCGACAGGCGCGGGTTCGATAGCGCCAGCCAGCGCCGCGGCGTGACACCGTTGGTGATGCTGGTGAACTTCTCGGGCCACATGTCGTGGAAGTCCCTGAGCACGTCCTCGCGCATCAGCCGGGAATGCAGCTCCGCCACGCCATTGATGGCATGGCTGCCCACGCACGCCAGATGCGCCATGCGCACCTGGCGCTCGCCATGCTCGTTGATCAGCGACAGGCGCGCCAGGCGCGAATCGTCGCCGTAGAAGCGGATGCGAACCGCGTCCAGGAAGCGCCGGTTGATCTCGAGGATGATCTCGAGATGGCGGGGCAGCACGCGGCCGAACAGCGGCAGCGGCCATTGCTCCAGTGCTTCGGGCAGCAACGTGTGATTGGTATAGGCGAAGGCCTGTCGCGTGACATCCCAGGCCTCGTCCCACGGCAGGTCGTGCTCGTCCACGAGCAGCCGCATCAGCTCGGCAATGCCCACCGCCGGGTGCGTGTCGTTGAGCTGCACCGCGAACTTCTCATCGAAGCGCGACACCGGCATGCCGTCGGCCGCCAGCAGTCGCAGCATGTCCTGCAGCGAGCAGGCGACGAAGAAGTACTGCTGTTCCAGCCGCAGCTCCTTGCCCTGTTCGGTCTCGTCGTTCGGATAGAGCACCTTGGTCAGGTTCTCGGAGGTGATCTTCTTGCTGACCGCGCCCAGGTAGTCGCCGCGGTTGAAGGTAGGGAAGTCGAAGGCCTCGGTCGCGTCGGCGCGCCACAGGCGCAGCGTGTTGACGGTATTGACGCGGTAGCCAAGGATCGGCGAATCGAACGGCACGCCCACTACCGTCTTGGCCGGTACCCAGCGCACGCGGTAATGCCCGCGGTCATCGGTGTAGTGCTCGGTATGGCCGCCCAGGCGCACCTGCACCGCCCACTCCGAACGCTGGATTTCCCACGGGTTGCCGTTGCGCAGCCAGCTATCGGTCTTTTCTACCTGCAGGCCGTCGATGATGGCCTGCTGGAAGATGCCGTATTCGTAGCGGATGCCGTACCCCAGCGCAGGGATCTCCAGCGTAGCCAGCGAATCCATGAAGCATGCGGCAAGCCGGCCCAGGCCGCCGTTGCCGAGCCCGGGCTCGATCTCCTGCGCGAGGATCTGGTCCAGGTCCAGCCCGAGCGCCTGCATCGCGGCCTGCACCTCGCTGTAGATGCCCAGGTTGATCAGGTTATTGCCCAGATGGGGGCCGATCAGGAACTCGGCGGACAGGTAGGCGACCGTGCGCGAGGGCTGGTCAAGATAGGCCTCCGAGGTGCTGATCCAGCGCTGCACCAGCCGGTCGCGCACCGTATGCGCAAGCGCCTGGTAGAGGTCGTTCTGGCTGGCATGCTCCGGCGGCTTGCCCTGGGTATGGAACACATGGTCCAGGAAGGCGCGGCGGATGCTGGCACTCGATAAAGCGGTGCGGGTATCGTCGGCATGCTCGGGCCGGTTGGCTTCCGTCATGGGGGACCTCCGTATCTGGATGGCTCGGCGCCCGCCCGCGCACCGGGCAGGCGGCCCTGGCGCACCGCCTGGGCGCGTGCGCGCAAGGCCGGCGACTCGAACAGCCGGCGCACGTCCGCATCGAGCCTGCGCTGCCAGTTGGGGTGTCCGGTCGTGGTGCCGGGCAGGTTGGCTTGTTCGGCCACGCCGAGCAGGTCTTCCATGGGCACCAGGCGCAGCGGCGTGCGGGTGCGGCCAAGCCAGGCCAGCACAGCGTCAAGGGGCGGATGTGCCGGACCGGGCATGTCGCCGCCGGCAAGGCCAGCATCGCACAGCGCCTGCCACAATGCCGTGCGCTCGCGCACACGCGCGGCGCGCGCATCCTGCGCGGTTTCGGCCGGGCCAAGCAGTCCCAGCCGTTCGCGCCAGGCCAGATCCTGTCCCTGCCACCAGCCCGCGACGGTGGGCAGGTCGTGCGTCGACGTGGTGGCCACAGCGTGGCGGGGCCAGTCCTCGGCGCGCAGGAACGGCGGCGCGGCCAACGCTTCGGGCGCGGTGCCGGCATCGGCCTGTGCGACCGGTGCTTCACGCGCGAACCACAGCACGTCGATGCCGAGTACGCCGCGCGCGGCCAGCGCGCTGTCCAGATGCGCCGGTACCGTGCCCAGGTTCTCGCCGATGATGATCGCGCGGTGCCGCCACGATTCCAGCGCCACGAGCCGCAACAAGTCCTGCAGCGGGAATTCGAGGTAGGCACCGTCGCGCGCCGAAGCGCCGGCCGGCACCAGCCACATGCGCGCCAGGCCGAGCACGTGGTCGATACGCAGGCCGCCGACATGGGCCAGGTTGGCGCGCAGCATCTCGATAAAGGCGCCGTAGCCACGCTGGCGCAGGCTGCGTGGCGCAAACACCGTCACGCCCCAGTCCTGTCCGCGCGGGTTGTAGACATCGGGCGGCGCGCCGGCATGGAACCCGTCCAGAATGTCCGCCTGGCGCGACCATGCCTGGCTGCCGCCCGGATCCGCGCCGACCGCCAGGTCGCCGATCACGCCGATCGCCATGCCCGCGTCGTGCGCGGCCTGCCCGGCACGCGCGAGTCCGTCGTCTGCGAGCCATTGCAGGAAGACGTGGTAGTCGATCTCCTGCGGATGCGCCATGGCGAACGCGGCGACGGCGGCATCGGCGGGCGAGCGCAGCGTCACCGGCCAGCAGCGCCAGTCCGCGGCGCCGTTGGCATTCATGCCGTTGGCCGCTTCGCCGAGGCGGCTGGCCTGGATCGCTTCATAGCAGGCGTGGTCATGCAGCGCAGTGCCGCCGCGTGCGCGGAATGCGGCGCACGCGTCCAGCGCGGCGGGCGCCAGCAGCCGCTCGCGGTGCGTCCACAGCCACCGCAGCACGGACAGGCGCAGGCGCGACAGTTCAGCCCATTCGATCCCGGCACGGGCCTCATGCTGCGCGAATGCCGTGCCGGCATTCAGCGCCGCGATGGCGCTGTCGACGGCGTCCTGCCCGAACGTCGCGGCGGGGTCCGCGTAAATCGGGTTACGGAACAAGCGGCTCGATGGGGAATAGGGGCTGTAGCGCTCCGGCATCGCGGCAAAGCCTGCATGGAGCGGATTGACCGCCACGGCGTCGGCCTGTTCGCTGGCGGCCGCATGGCAACACTGCGCGAGCGCCGTGAGATCGCCGATGCCGGTCGGCGCGCCGCGGCGCAGGCCGTAGAGTTGCACGGCCAGGCCCCAGGAGCGTACTGCTGCAGCGTCGCGTCCGGCTGCGCGCAGGGCGTCGCCCACGCCGAAGCAGCGCGGCGGCGCAACGGCCAGGACGGTCTGCGCGTCTGCCACATGCAGTCGGTGATAACCGCATGCGGCGATGGGTGCAAGGCGCAGCGTCCCGTTCCCGGCGGGCTCCGCGGTGCCGTCGAAACGCCCGCCATCTTCCAGTTCGATCTGGTACGGCCGCGCTTGCGCGATCTCCGGCCACGGCACGGCAATGGGCCGCCCTTGGTCCGCCGTAAGCAGTGGGGGCAGGCCGCAGGCGGCATCCTCGGCGTCCAGCCGCGCACACGAGGCCCGGCACTGTGCAGACGTGTCGCAGGCCAGCGCCAGGCCTTGCAGCAGGCGGCGCAGGGCCGCGTCCGCGACCTGTTGCGGTCGGCCCCAGGCATCCAGCCAATGCGGCTGCAAGCCGGCGCGCCTTGCCAGCGCGTGGAGCGGGTCCGGTGGGGAGGTGCGTGGCAATGTCATGCGTCTGGCTCCTGCAAAGGGGCGCGCGGCGGCGTCGCCGGGCGCGCGGGTGGCGGCGGCTCGGCCTGCGCGGCGAGCACGACCAGCGCATGGGCTGGCACCGCCTGCACCGCCACACCGGCCACGGGTAGTCCGGCTTCCGGCAAGTCGGGCTGGCTGCTGTCGAAAAGCAATTGCCAGTCCAGCGCCGGCTCGGGCAGGTGGAACACCGCGTCGTTGTCTCCGGCATTGAGCAGCATCAGCGTCACCTGCACCGGGCTGGCCTGGCCGCCGCGCACGGGGCGCCGGAATGCTTCGAGGCGCTCGGCGCGGCGCAGCGCAAGCGTACGGACATCGGGGTCGGCCCAGGCTTCCGGGCCTGGCGGCTGTCCGTCCGTATCGAACCAGGCGATATCGCCGATGCCCGGCAACGGCTCGTGGTTGCCGTGCGCAAAACGGTGGGCGTCGGCCGCGTACAGCCGGCGGCGCAGCGCCAGCAGGCGGCGCACGATCTGCAGCAGCGTCTGGCCCTGCGGCGTCAGCGCCTGCTTCCAGTCCAGCCAGGACAGCGCATTGTCCTGGCAGTACGCATTGTTGTTGCCCCCCTGGCTGCGGCCCGATTCGTCGCCGGCGGTCAGCATCGGCGTGCCCTGGGCCAGCAACAGCGTGGCCATCATGGCGTGGGACACGCGCGCGCGCAGCGCCAGGATCGCCGCATCGTCCGTCGGACCTTCGACGCTGCCGTCAGGGCTCCAGTTGGCGCTGTGGTTTTGGTCCGTGCCGTCGCGGTTGTCTTCGCCGTTGGCCTCGTTGTGCTTGGTGTTGTAGCTGACCAGGTCGGCCAGCGTGAAGCCATCATGCGAGGTGATGAAGTTGATGCTCGACCACGGCCTCCGGTGGCGGCGGTCGAACAGGTCGGCCGAGCCGGCCAGCCGCGCCGCCAGCTCGCCCCGCTGGCCGGGGTCGCCGCGCCAGTAGCGGCGCACGGTGTCGCGGAACTTGTCGTTCCACTCGGCAAAGCCCGGCGGTTGGTTGCCAAGCTGGTATCCGCCCGGCCCCAGGTCCCAGGGTTCGGAGATCAGCTTGACGCGGCTGAGCACCGGGTCCTGCAGCACCGCGTCGAAAAAAGCGGCGCCCGGATCGAAGCCATTGTGTTCGCGGCCGAGCGTGGTGCCCAGGTCGAAGCGAAAACCGTCGACGTGGTAGCACTCGACCCAGTAGCGCAGCGAATCAAGCACCATCTGCAGCACGCGCGGATGCGACAGGTTGAGCATGTTGCCGCAGCCGGTGTCGTTGACATAGTGGCGTTCGTCGCCGGGCACGAGGTGGTAGTAACTGGCGTTGTCCAGCCCGCGCCACGACACCGTCGGCCCGAGTTCGTTACCTTCGCACGTATGGTTGTAGACCACGTCCAGAATCACTTCGATGCCGGCCGCGTGCAGCCGCCGCACTGCGACCTTGAGTTCAAGGAGCTGGTCGGTGGCGAGGTAGGATGGCTCCGGCGCGAAGTACGACAGCGTGTTGTAGCCCCAGTAGTTGCGCAGGCCGCGCTCCAGCAGGAAGCGGTCCTGGAGGATGGCGTGCACCGGCAGCAACTCCACGGCGGTCACGCCCAGGCGCAGCAGGTGGTCCAGGAAGCGCGGGTCGGCCAGCGCCGCGAACGTCCCGCGCAGGTGTGGCAGTACCTCTTCGCGCAGCATCGACACCCCTCGCAGGTGGGTTTCGTAGAGGACCGTGTCCGGCCACGGCACGTCAGGCGGCCGGTCATCGCCCCAATGGAAGCTTTCGTCGACCACGATGGCCTTGGGCATATTGGGCGCGCTGTCGCGGCGGTCGGGCGTGAGATCGCCGCGCGCGCTTTGCAGGCGATAGCCGAACAGCGCGTCGGACCAGCGCACCGGTCCGCTGAGCTGGCGGGCGTACGGATCGAGCAGCAGCTTGTGCGGATTGAAACGGTGCCCGTGGGCGGGATCGTACGGCCCGTAGGCGCGGTACGCGTACAGCGTGCCGAGCGCCGCGTTGGGCAGGTAGCCATGCCAGATCTCGTCGGTGCATTCGGGCAGTGGCATACGCGACAGTTCCTTGCGGCCGCTGGCCGAGAACAGGCACAAGTCAATGCGCGCGGCATTGGCCGAGAACACGGCGAAATTCACGCCAAGGCCGTCCCAATGGGCGCCGAGCGGGTAGGGCTTGCCGGCCAGCAGCCGATCCGTGAGCTGGAGCGCCATGATCACTCCCCGGCCCCGGCGTGCTGCAGCAGGAGGGTTGCCAGCGGCGGCAGCGTGAGGACCAGGGAAGCGTCCTGCCCGTGCGCCGGCACGGGCTCGGCCACCTGCGCGCCTTGATTGCCGACGTTGCTGCCGCCATAGCAGGCCGCATCGGTGTTGAGCCGCTCGTGCCAGCAGCCGGCGGAGGGGACGCCGATGCGGTAGCCGTGCCGCGGCACCGGGGTCATGTTGACGACAGCCAGCACCATGTCGCCGCTGCCGGGCGCGGGGCGGCGCAGCCAGGCGAAGACGCTGTTCTGGTGATCGTCGCCGACCACCCACTGGAATCCCGCAGGGGAATGGTCAAGTTCGTGCAGGGCGGGCAGTTCCCGGTACAGCGCGTTCAGGTCGCGCACCAGCGTGTGGACGCCCCGGTGCATCGGGTGCTCGAGCAGCGCCCAGTCGAGCTCGCCGTCGTGGTTCCATTCCTGCCATTGGGCGATCTCGCCGCCCATGAACAGCAGCTTCTTGCCCGGGTGTGCCCACATGAACCCGTAGTAGGCACGCAGGCCGGCAAAGCGCTGCCAGTCGTCGCCGGGACACTTGCCGATCATCGATCCCTTGCCATGCACAACCTCGTCGTGCGACAGCGGCAGCACGAATGCCTCCGACCAGGCATAGACCGTCCCGAACGTCATGTCCTGGTGGTGCCAGGCGCGATGGATCGGATCCAGCGACAGGTAGCGCAGCGTGTCGTGCATCCAGCCCATGTTCCACTTGAAGTCGAAGCCCAGCCCGCCGCTGGCGGCGCTGGCCGTGACGCCGGGCCAGGCGGTCGACTCCTCGGCAATGGTCAGGGCGCCGGGGCAGCGTTCATGCGCGACCGTATTGAGTTCGCGCAGGAAGGCGACGGCTTCCAGGTTTTCGCGTCCGCCGAAGCGGTTGGGGACCCACTGGCCGGCTGCACGGCTGTAGTCGCGATAGAGCATGGACGCCACCGCGTCCACGCGTAGCCCATCGACGTGGAAATGCTCGAGCCAGTGCAGCGCGCCAGCCAGCAGGAAGCCACGCACCTCATTGCGCCCGAGGTTGTAGATCAGGGTGTTCCAGTCCTGGTGGAAGCCTTCACGCGGATCCTGGTGTTCGTATAGCGCCGTGCCATCGAACTGTGCGAGCCCGTGCGGATCCGTCGGGAAATGCGCGGGTACCCAGTCCAGGATCACGCCGATGCCATCGCGGTGGCAGCTGTCGACGAAGGCCGCGAACGCCTGCGGCGGCCCCAGCCGCGCCGTGGGCGCGTAGAGCGACAGCGGCTGGTAGCCCCATGATCCGCCGAACGGGTGCTCGGTCACCGGCAGCAGTTCGATATGCGTGAAGCCGAGTTCGCGGACATAGGGAATGAGCCGTTCGGCCAGGGTTTCCCAGCCGCGCTCGGGGTCGTTGGCGGCGCGCAGCCAGGATCCCGCATGGACCTCATAGACGGAAAGCGGCGCGGCGTAGGGATCGACGGCATTGCGCAGGCGCATCCACTCATCGTCCTGCCAGGCGAAGGGCGGCGCCGATATTCCCGGCTCGGTCACGACCGAGGCGGTGGCCGGGGGCGGCTCGGTGGCCAGCGCGAGCGGGTCCGCCTTGTCGGGGAGTTCCCGGCCGTGCGGGTCCAGCAGGTCGAACTTGTAGCGGGAGCCTGGACGGGAGCCCATGTCGCCGGGGATGAACAGCTCCCAGATCCCGCTCGGGTGGCGCAGCCGCATCGGGTGCCGGGCTGGCTGCCAGCCATTGAAGTCACCGATCACCGATACGCGGCGCGCATTCGGAGCCCACACGGCAAAACGCACGCCATCGACGCCATCGATGCGCCGCCACTGCGCCCCAAGGCACGTTCCCAGCTCCAGGTGGCGCCCTTCGGCGATCAGGTGCAGGTCGAGGTCGCCAAGCAGCAGGCCGAAGGCATACGGGTCGTGGCTGAGCTGTTCGCTGCCATCGGGCCAGCGCACCAGCAACTGGTAGCCCGAGGTGCCGGCGGGCAGCCGTGCGCTGAACACGCCGCCATCGTGCAAGGACGTCATTTCCGCCAGAGGCGTGCCCCGTGAATCGGTCAGCGTCACGGATTGCGCGCCCGGCACGCAGGCGCGCACGACCAGCGCGTCGCCGTCCGGATGCGGGCCAAGCACAGCGAAGGCATCGCGATGGCGGCCTTCGAGCAGCGCGCCGAGTTCGCCGTCGGAGATCGTGCTGGTGCGGCGCTCGGCGGGCCGGTTGTCGACACGGCTCATTGCGCCTCCAGGTTTCCGGCCTGCAGCTTGCGCACCATGCGCGCAAGTCCGCTGGCAGGCAAATCGATCCACGCCACGCGGTTGGCGGCTTCATACTCCACTTCATAGGCGGCGCGCTCCAACAGGAACAGGTCAAGCAGCGGCTGCAACTGCGCTGGCTGTACCCACGGCGCGCCGGAAGCCTCCATATGCTGGCTGTAGCAGCTCAGGAAGGCATCGCTCGCGGTGGTGCGGAATTGTTCCAGCAGGCCGCCGCGCCGCTCGGCCAGCGCGGGCGGCAGTTCGGCGTGCGTGCGCTCCTGGCGGTCGGTGCCGACCGTCGCCGCGGCGTAGTCGATCGAGCGCAGCAATCCCGCGACGTCGCGCAGGGGCGAGGTCTTGCGCCGGCGCCAGTCGAGCGGGAGCCCGGGCTCGCCTTCGAAGTCGACCAGGTAGATGTCGTTCTGGGCGATCAGCACCTGGCCCAGGTGGAAGTCGCCATGGATGCGGGTCTGCAGGCTTGCGGGCGCAGCCGCGGCAAGTCTGGCAACCAGCCCGGGCAAGGCCTCGCGCGCCTCCAGCAGGGTATCGATATCGGTCAGGAAACGCCTGCTCTCCGATTTCGATTCATCGCGCGGTTGCTTTTCGAGCAAACCAAGCGCACGCGTCAGGGCCGCCATGGCCTGCTCCGTCCACAGCTGCGCTTCCACGTCGGTGGCCGCGACCGGCGCGAACGCGGGGTCGTCTGCGGGCCGTGCCAGTACCGCGTGCAGTTCGGCCAGCCGGCGCCCGAGCGTGCCGGCCATGGTAGCGTAGCCGTTCATGGCTTCGGCGAACTCGTCTTCGCTTTCGTTGGCGGGCAGCGCATCGTCGATGACTCGGCCGAGGTAATCCAGGGTCCAGTCCCAGCCGTTGCCCTGGTTGAGGATATAGCCCTGCACCAGCATCAGCGTGTGCGCGATACCGTCGCTGCCGGTGCGCGACACTTCCCCGAGCAGCGGTGGCGAGTGCGGGTAGCCCTGGGCCGTCAGGTAGCGCGTCATCTCGACTTCCGGGTGCATGCCGCCCGAAAGCCGCCGCACCAGCTTGAGCACGGCGGTGTTGTCGTAGGCGAGCGAGCTGTTGGACTGTTCGGCCGATATCCACTGGATTTCTTCCTGTTCCGGCTGCAGCGCCGCCAGCCCCGGCTCGGCGCGGAACCGGATCGTCTCCTGCGGGCCTTGCAGCTCGGCGCCGGCCCGCAACGCGCGGATCACCTCGCGCGCGAACGGCTCCAGCACGAAGCCGTCGGTGGCCAGGCCAATGCGGCTGCCCTGGCGCACGCGGGCCATCGACAGTCCATGCACGAGCTGTGACACGCCCTCGGGGCTCTCGCGGTCCCACAGCAGGCCGATCGGCAACTGGTAGCGCTCGGTGCGTCCGCCGGAAAGCCGGACTTCGACTTCGCCGAGATAGATTTCCTCGCCCGTGGGGGCCCGCGCAAACGGCACCAGGTACGCCAGCGATGCGTGCTGGATGCTTTCGTCCTTCGCGCCGAACCAGCGCCGGCGGCGGATATAGGGCGGCAGCACCTCCACATTGAGGATGTGCCGCGACGCCTCGGTCAGCTCGAGCCGCCCCTTGTTCTGCAGCACCAGCGTGATCTGATCGGGCATTTGTTCCGGCGCGGTCACGTGCCACGCGGGCGGCTGCGCTTCTTCGCTGAGTACGAACCAGTAGAAGCCGTAGGGCGGCAGCGTGAGCAGATAGGTGAGGGTGCCGATGGCCGGGAACGGCGTGGCTCCCATCATCTCGACGGGCACGCGGCCGTTGAAACTGGCCAGGTCGAGTTCGACGGCTTGCGGCGCGCGCGACAGGTTGGCCACGCACAGGATGTGCTCGTCTTCATACTCGCGCAGGTAGGCCAGGATCTTGCGGTTGCCCGGGAACAGGAAGCGCTGCGTGCCGCGGCCGAAGGCGCGGTGCTTGCGCCGCAGCGCAAGCATGCGGCGCATCCAGTTGAGCAGCGAATGCGGATCGCGCGCCTGGGCTTCGACATTGACCGCCTCGTATCCATACAGCGGGCCTTGCAGCGGCGGCAGCACCAGCCGTTCCGGGTCGGCGTGCGAGAAGCCGCCGTTGCGGTCGGGCGACCACTGCATGGGCGTGCGCACGCCGTCACGGTCGCCCAGGTGGATGTTGTCGCCCATGCCGATCTCGTCGCCGTAGTACATCACGGGCGTGCCGGGCATGGAAAACAGCAGGCTGTTCATCAGCTCGATGCGGCGCCGGTCGCGCTCCATCAGCGGGGCCAGCCTGCGCCGGATGCCAAGGTTGATGCGCGCGCGGCGGTCGGAGGCGTAGACCTCCCAAAGGTAGTCGCGTTCGTTGCTGGTCACCATTTCCAGCGTCAGTTCGTCGTGGTTGCGCAGGAAGATCGCCCACTGGCAGTCGGTGGGCAGCTCCGGCGTCTGGCGCATGATGTCGGTAATCGGGAAGCGGTCCTCGCGGGCGATGGCCATGTACATGCGCGGCATCAGCGGGAAGTGGAAGGCCATGTGGCATTCGTCGCCGTGGGCGCCCGTGGCGCTGCGGCCGAAGTATTGCTGCGCGTCCTCGGGCCACATATTGGCCTCGGCCAGCAGCACGCGCCCCTGGTAACGCGAATCCAGGTGGGCGCGGATATGGCGGATGACGGCGTGGGTCTCGGGCAGGTTCTCGTTGCTGGTGCCCTCGCGTTCCACCAGGTAGGGCACGGCGTCCAGGCGCAGCCCGTCCACGCCGATATCCAGCCAGAAGCGCATGACCGACAGGACCTCGTTCAGTACCTGCGGATTGTCGAAGTTCAGGTCCGGCTGGTGCGAATAGAAGCGGTGCCAGAAATACGCGCCCGCCACCGGGTCCCAGCTCCAGTTGGACTTCTCGGTATCGCAGAAGATGATGCGTGTGCCGGCGTAGCCCTGGTCGTGGTCGGCCCAGACGTAGTAGCGGCGCGCCGCGGAGCCTGGCTTGGCATTGCGCGCGCGCTGGAACCAGGGGTGCTGGTCCGAGGTGTGGTTGATGACGAGTTCGGTGATGACGCGAATGCCACGCGCATGCGCGGCCGCCACGAAGCGGCGGGCTTCGGCCAGGGTGCCGTAGTCGGGGTGCACGTTGCGGTAGTCGGCGATATCGTAGCCATCGTCGCGGCGCGGAGACGGGTAGAACGGCAGCAGCCAGACGGTGTCGACGCCAAGGTCGGCCAGGTAGTCCAGCTTGGCCAGCAGGCCGGCGAAGTCGCCTACGCCATCGTCGTTGGCGTCATAGAAGGACTTGATGTGGAGCTGGTAGATGACCGCGTCCTTGTACCAGAGCGGATCCGCGTTGAGCAGCAGGGCGTGGGCGGGTTCGGTCAGGCGTTTCATCCGTGTCTCCGTGCGATGTGTCGACGGTGCCATGCCGCGCTTTCATGCGCCGTGCGGATCCGGTGCCACGGCCGGCACGGCTTCGCGCCGCGCCGGACGGCCGATCGGTGTCACGTGCCACAGCGCGAACGGCAGCCGCACCGGATCGAGCCGGATGCGCTGGCACTTGCCGTGCCACGCGAAACGGTGCTCGTCCATGAGGTCCTGCACCGCCACGCTGCCGTGGTCGGCCAGGCCCCATTCCCATAACGGGATTTCGACGCTGGCTTCCTGCGCGGCAAACGGGTCCATGCTGATGGCGGCCAGCAGCACGTCGTCGCCGAAGGTCGAGCCGATGCCGGGCACGAAGCGCGCGAAGTACAGCACCGCATCATTGCCGGCGGGGTAGATGCGCAGCCCCAGATGGCTCTGCAGCGCCGGATGGCCGAGCCGGATCTGGTTCAGCCGCGTGATCTCGGCCACGATATTGCCGGGCGCGTGCCGGTTGCGCGCACGAAGCTGGTACTTCTCGGAATCCAGGTATTCCTCGCGCACCTTGCCGTCGAGCACGAGGGGGGCCGACTCGCACAGCTCGAAGCCGCTGTACATGCCCCACAGCCCCGACAGCAGCGTGGCTAGCGCCGCGCGGATCAGGAAGGCCGGGCGCCCGCCGCGATGCAGGAAGTACGGGTTGATGTCGGGCGTATTGACGAAGAAATGCGGGCGGAAGAATTCGCGCAGCGGGGTCTGCGTGAGCTCGGTCATGTACTCGGCCAGCTCGGCGCGCGTGTTGCGCCACGTGAAATAGGTGTAGGACTGACTGAAGCCGAGCTTGGCCAGGCGCGCCATCATCTTCGGGCGTGTGAACGCTTCGGCCAGGAAGATGGTGTCAGGGTACCGCGCGCGCACGTCGGCAATCATCCATTCCCAGAACGGCAGCGGCTTGGTGTGCGGATTGTCCACGCGGAAGATGCGCACGCCGCGCTGGACCCAGAACATCACCACGTCGCGCAGCGCCTGCCACAAGGCCGCGGCAGCCGGCGCGGCCGCATAGAAGTCGACGTTGACGATGTCCTCGTATTTCTTCGGCGGGTTCTCGGCGTAGCGCAGCGAGCCGTCCGGGCGATGCGCGAACCATTCCGGGTGCTGCCTGAGCCAGGGGTGGTCCAGCGAACACTGGATCGCGAAGTCCAGCGCCAGCTCCAGCCCGGCCGCCGCCGCCGCAACGCGTAGCCGCTCGAAGTCCTCGAAGGTGCCGAGCTGGGCGTGCAGGGCGTCGTGGCCGCCGTCCTCGGCACCGATGGCGTACGGGCTGCCTGGATCGTCCGGCTGCGCGCGCAGGCTGTTGTTGCGGCCCTTGCGGTGAGTCTTGCCGATCGGGTGGATGGGCGTGAAGTACAGCACGTCGAAGCCCATGGCGCGAATGGCCGGCAGGCGCGCGATCACGTCATCGAAGGTGCCATGGCGGTTCTCGTCCTCGCTCGCCGAGCGCGGAAACATTTCGTACCAGCTGGCAAAGCGGCTGGCCAGCCGTTCCGCTTCCACGGGCATCGGCAGCGGATGCCGGCTCGCGAACGGGCGCCCTGCGGGCGTCTGCATGGCCGCCTGCATGCCTGCCGCGGTACGCGGTGACAGCAGGATCTCGAGCCGTGCGGCGTCATCGCCGGCGCTGGCCGTCAGTTCGTCAACCAGCGCTGCCAGCTCGCTGTCCGGCGGCGGCCCGTCGCCTTGCGCGGGCATCAGCGCATCGGCCACGAGGCGGGCGCCTTCCTCGATCTCCAGCGTGATATCGACGCCTGCCGCGCGCTTCTTGCCGACCTCGTCCAGCCAGCTCGCGAACGCATCGCGCCAGGCCTCCACGGTGAACGTGTGACGACCCAGGGCGACCAGCGGAAAACTGCCATACCAGCGGTCATTGACCAGGTGGCGCATCGGCGCTTCCTGCCACGTTTCCTGACCCGGCGCGCGCCACAGGACAGCCGCCGCGAGCTTGTCGTGGCCATCCATCCAGATATCGGCACTGACTTCGACGCGCTCGCCGACCACGCGGCGCACCGGGAAGCGCCCGCCATCGCAGGCGGGCTCGACCGCTTCGATCGCTATACGCGGCGCCTCGAGCGCGGCCACTACACTGCCAAGGCCGCTTGCGCTGACCGCGTCGCCGGCCTGCGGCAAGCGCGCGGCAGGGCCGGCGGGCGCCGGGACGGCGCGATAGACGCGGATATCGGCCGGCGCCAGCGTGATGTCGGCCAACGCATCGAGCGCGGCGCCGAAGTCCAGGTTGCCCCCCGGGCCGCCATCGGACAGCTCCAGCCGGGCCGCTGGGCGCGGCAGCGCCGCGAGCACGCGGTCGAGCCCGAGCGTGCCAGGCTCCTGTGTGTCCGGATTGACCACGATGGTCAGCGCGGATTCCGGCGGGGCATCGCTGCCGCCACCACCGACGTCGGGCGCCTGCAGGCGGGCCAGCACGGTCAGCGCGGCATCGGGACCGCTCAGCAGCCTGACCGATACCGCTGGCGCGAGCGGGCGCGTGGCTAGCCACGCGTTGGCCTGCAGTACTTCATGGGTGATGTCGTATGGCGCGCCGTCGCGGGCGCCGCCATCGTCGGCCAATGGATCGCGGGCTTGCGTGCCACCGGTCTCGAAGCCCGCGGGCACCAGCACGCCGTCGCCGATTGCGGCGGCCGTCCATAGCGCACGCCGCGCCGACAAGGCATCCTGGCTTGCGGGCGATTGCGATGGCGCCGCCAGCACGCGCCCGAACGGCCGCAGCCGTGCGATCTCCTCGGTCAGCCATGCGCTGCGGAAGTCCCACCACGGCAGCGAGCAAAAGGCGCCGTCGAATTGCCCGGGGATCAGGTCGTCAAGCTGGGCCGGCGTCAGGCCCGGCGTCCAGGCCAGGAACAGGGGCCGGGTCTTCAGCGGGCCGGCAGCATCGGCGCGCAGCGTCGCAGTCAGCGTGGCCCAGTGACGGCCCGGCACCCGTGCCGGCGCCCGCAGGCAGAAGCCGGACACGCCGGCGGCCAGCGCCGCGCGCAGCTGCGTGGCCCACCAGTCCACCAGGCCGGCGGCGACGGCAGGTGTATGCCAGCGCAGCCGCAGGCCGGGCAGGTGGTTGTCCGTATCGTGTGGCGAAAAGCGTGTCGCGTCGTGGTCGATCCATGCCGGGTCGATGGTGGCGCCGTTCTCCGGATAGCGATCGAGCGAGAGGTCCAGCAGAGGCGCAAGGCCATGCCGCGCGCAGTCCGCGCTGACGGCCGCCAATGACGATAGCGGGTCGCCGCGGTCCGGTACGATGACCGGCCAGCCGGACAGCAGGACATGGTCGAAGCCGAGCGCGGCAATGCGCCGCAGCGTGTCGTGTTGTCCCTCGGCCAGATCGGAGGTTCGGTCAATGTTGAGTAGGCAGATCCGCACGTAGTGTGTTCCCTTGGCCGGTTGTACCCCGGCGGGCAGGCCGGCCTGCGGCTGCGCAACAGGGCGGCATCCCCCGTACCCCAGCGGGACGAAATTGAACAGCGTCATGCGAAGCGCGTGCCAGGCGTGCCGGCCACTTGCGCAAGCGCCGGATTGGGCGCGTGAGGTCGGTGCTGTGCCATCCGCGGCAGCTGTCCGCCCGTGTAAAAACTGCAGCACACCCGATGCCTATTGCAAAACTTGACCGGTTCGCGTCGCGGCACCGGTCGCCATGAACATGCGCGGCATGCGCAAGGCGGATAAGGCCTGGCATAACGCCGCACGGGCAGGTAGTGCGGTGAGTAGTACGGGAAGTCGATGAGGAGGGCGTCGCCCTCTGCCGCAGGCGACGCCAGGCAATTACTGCTTCGGCAGCGGATCAGGCGAATCGCCCTTCGGTCCGCTTGGCGCTTCGGCGGTCGGTGCCGGCGGCGCGCCTTGTTCACGTGGCTTCTTGTAGCGGGCGGTCGTGCCCTCTTGCGAGTGTTTGCTGGATTTCTTGGGCTTTTGCATGTGCTGGTCCGTTGCCATGCCGGGGCCCATGCCACCGTATGTATCTCCCGCGGCCGGGGCATTGCGTGAGGTGCCTGCACCCTCCGGGGCGGGCGACGCGCTTGGATTCGGCGCATTGGGCGAAGCAGGGGCCTGCTGGCCCAAAGCGGGCAGGCAGAGCGCGGTGCCGATCACCAGCGCGGCGGTGGCGAAGGTTCTTTTCATCTCGGTCTCCGGTTGTCGTCAGAGGATCTCGTCCGCGGACGATTGGTCGGCGCTGGTGTTCCGGCTGCCACGGCGGGTGTTGCCATGCCTGTCGGGCCAGTCTGCGGTCGTGGCACAGCCGCCCCAGCGCCGGGTCGGCGGCGGCCTCGCGCGGTAGCTCGCCGCATGTGCTCGCTGCCGGGCAATCTGGCAAGCGTGAGGGGCTGCAAGAATGCAGGTTGGCGATGGTAGGTTGCCGGGCATGATCAGCGGCGCGGCAAGCGGCTGACCGCCGTGCCGTTGAGCTTGCCGGTACTGTCGGCGGCGGCGAACGTGCCCCGGTCGTTCGGCTTGGTTTTGGTTGCGGAGCCGGTAGCTTGCGGCCGCCGGTGCGTTGCGCGCACGAATGTCAGCGCGCCCGTGCGCTCCAGCACCACGCGGCTGATCCCATCGAGCGTTTCGGCCTGCAGCGACGCGCGCAGGCTGGCTTTCAGGTCCTCCTGGCTGAGCATGGCTTTGGCGACGCGCGTATCGTCGATCCCCCCGTCCTTCAGCAGGTCGATCGCCCGGCCGCTCGTGAAGCGGTCGAACAGCGCAAAGCGGGACGACAACCAGGCAACGCCGCGGTGCATGAGCACCAGTACGAAGGCTGCCGCCAAGGCCGCCGGGAAGGACGTGGCCCCGACAATGGCGCGAGACAGCACCGCGCCAAGCAGCAGCACCACGCAGAGGTCGAACGCGGTCTTCTGCGCAAACGAGCGGCGTCCCGCCACGCGCAGCAGCAGCCAGGTCGCCAGGAACACGATCGCGGCGCGCATCGCGCCCTGCCACCACGTCAGCTGGTCGCCGTCGCCGATCAGGTCATGCAGGAAGCCGCTCAGTGAGTCCATGGCGCATCGCGGATGTTGCCGATGCCGGACACGGCGGCAGGTTTCATGCCAACCCCGCAGGTGCAGGCCGGGTTGTCCGCAGCCAGCGAAAGTCCCGGGGGCAGAAGAATGTACATGCACGGGCGCGGCGGATCGTGTAATTCCTGCCGGCATCGTCCTGCCGCCGTCCTGCGGCCATCGCGCCCAGGCTGCAGGGCGTGGCCGAGCAAGCAATGTGGCGCTCATCTTGCGTGGGGTTGTGGGCCGTGACCTCGTCGTGCCCTCCGGAGACAGACATGGACAGAAACCGCCGAGCTGCAGCACCGGATGCGCCGTGGCGCGAACCGCCGCTGGCGGATGCCGACATGCGCAGCCACTACGTGGGCGCCTATGGCGTATTCGATTACGACCAGCCTGTCGATCCCGAGGAGTCAGCAAGCCCGGACGACGAAGGCGGACGCTGGCTGCGCGAACCTGGACAATTGCCGCACGACTACGACGTCCCGGACGCCTACCAGCAATTCACGGGCTTCAACGAGCGCGTGTCGCGCAGCGGACAAGGCGTTGCGCCGCGGTATCGGCCGGTGGGGCCGCGCGGCTATCAACGCAGCGACGCGCGGATACTTGAGGACATCTGCGACCGCCTCACCCGCAGCGGCCGGCTCGATGTGCGGGACGTGGAGGTCAGCGTGGACGGCGGTGTGGTCACGCTGGAAGGCAGCGTGCCGGACCGGCTGCAGAAATATCGCGTGGAGGATATCGTCGATGACGTCTTTGGCGTGCGCGACCTGCTGAACCGGCTGCGCGTGAGTCGTGGCGGGCCAGGACAACAAGGTTCGTCACGCTGACCGGACGTTTGCCGGCGGGGCGGCGGCGGCCTTGCGCGCGCGGCGCAAGACGCCATCCGTTTCAATTCGCCCGTTGCCTAGCCGGCAATGGCACTGAGGTCCGGTCCAGCGTAGCTGCTGCGCGTGCGGATGCTTCCGTCGCGCGCGTAGACCACCAGTTCCACCTTCTTGCGTCGTGCCAGGCCAATGGCGGCATGGATCGCCGCAGCCTGCGTGGCGTGGTGGGATTCCGCGTAGCGCGCGCCTTCGTAAATGACATCCCAGCCATGGTCATACGGTACGACGTGTAGGTCACTGCCCATCTGTGTCTCCTGAGGTGCCGATGCTTGACTCGGCCAATCCATTTTCGCGCGATTCTCGTCGGTGTCTATCGGTCACCCTCTGACACGGCAGGCGCCGCAAAGGCGACTTTCCGGCGAAAATTTCTGGTCATTTAGGCTTGCTCTTCTAAGCTGGACAAGGATCGCCTGCAAAGGAGGAAGCCATGCGTGCAAGGTTTGCGCGGGGACTGACACAGTCTCCGGTGATCGTGGAGGCCCGCGCTTTCGATGGCGATGTCGACTGGATGCCCCAGCTCGGGGACCTGGTGACGGTCTACAGTCAGGACCAGGACACCGCTTTCGATGTCCGCCTCTGTGAAGTCGTAGCGCCCGGACGGTGGCGCGGCGTGGTCTATGCCATCAGCCGTGGCCAGGAAGTACTGGTCACCGCCGAAGGCCTTGAGATCGACGATGTGGTGGAAGTCATTCGCGAGGAAATCGCCGCGGTGATTCCGTGCGGTCACCCCCACTGAAATTGCAGACGCGCCCGGCGGCTTCCCGGCGGGCGCGCCCCCTGGCGCCGCGAGAGGGCCGTCAGGACTGATCTGGCTGGCGTGGCACGCCCAGCCACATCGACAGGCCGCTGGCCAGCAGCAAGGCGGCCAGCAGGTACAGTGCATTGTCGAGACTTCCCGTCTGCACCTTGATCTGCCCGATCACCCACGGGCTGACAATGCCGCTGGTGATGCCCACGCTGCTGATGAACGCAATGCCGGCGGCTGCGCCGCTGGCGGGCAGATGGCTCGGCGGCAGCGACCAGAATACCGGCAGCGCGGCAAAGATCAGGACCGCGGCGGCGGACAGGATGGCGAGCATCGCGGCCAGGCTATGCAGGTGCAAGGTGAGCGCGGCCAGCGCCAGGGCACCGCCGGCGGTGCACAGCAGGAAATGCCGGTGGCGCTCGCCGCTGCGATCGGAATGCCGCGCGATCAGGATCAGGCCGACTGCGCCGACCGCATTGGGCACGACCGAGTAGAGACTGATCGAGACGACATCGGTGATGCCGAAGTCGCGGATCATCAGCGGCATCCAGAAGCTCAGCGCGAGCGAGCCACAGGTCAGCGAGAAGTAGATGAAGGCGAACAGGTAGACGCGCGGGTTGCGTAGCACCTGCAGCAACGCTTGCAGCGAGTGCGGCTTGACGCCGTGTTCTTCCATGCGCGCTCGCGTGAGGAAGGCCTTCTCGCCGTCGGTGAGCCAGCTTGCCTGGCGCGGTTCATCGACCAGGAAGAACGCCGCGATCACGCCCAGCAAGATGGCCGGCGCCCCTTCGATCGCGAACATCCATTTCCAGCCCTGCATGCCGAGCACGCCGGCCATGTCGCGCATGATCCAGCCCGACACCAGCCCGCCCAGCACGCCGGCGACGGCGACGCCGGCAAAGAAGATGGCCATCACCGCGGCACGGCGTTTCGCCGGGAACCAGTAGGTCAGGTAGAGCACGATGCCGGGAAAGAATCCTGCCTCGAACACGCCGAGCAGGAAACGCAGCATATAGAACTGCTCCGGCGACGACACCGCCATCATGCCGACCGAGGCGGCGCCCCACAGCAGCATGATGCGCGTGAACGTGCGGCGCGCGCCGAAGCGTGCCAGCAGCATGTTGCTGGGCACCTCGCACAGCACGTAGCCGACATAGAACACGGCGGCGCCCAGTCCGTACATGGCGTCGCTGAATCCCAGGTCCTGCTTCATCTGCAACTGCGCGAAACCGATGTTGATGCGGTCCAGGAACGAGACCACGTAGCACACGAACAGGAACGGGATCAGGCGCAGCCAGATCTTGCGATACAGCGCGTTTTCTTCGTGCGCGGCGTAGGCGGGGGCCGCAATCGCCCCTGAGGCCAGATTGCTCATTGCTTTGTCTCCGGTGTGAGCGCCGCCCGCGCCGGCCTTTGACAGGTCTTCGCTACGGGTCGGGCGGGATGGGGTGGGGCACGCGTGCGCGTGCCCGCAGGGTCAGTTCGCGGCGGCGGTGTCGGCAGCGATACCTTCGCGTGCGGCGTGCAAGGCGGCGAGCAGTACTTCGTGGTCGCCGATGTGGTTGGCGAGCAGCAGGATGAGCCGGGCGTTGACGGCCTGGCTCTGCGCATCGTCCAGGTCGCGGTGCATGTCGATCAGCGCTTCGTAGAAGTCGTCAGGGCGGGCCAGGTTGGGTTGGGTATTGAGGGTGTGAGCCTGGGCTTGGCTGGGCATGGCGTTGTCTCCGGATTCTGTAGGGGGCGGCCTGTCGTTTGCCAGGCCTTATGCCGCCATGGCGGCCGCGTGCCGCGCGTTGCCGGCGGGCAGGTGCGCGCCGGTCGCGCGCGCCAGCGCTGCGCCGATGCCTTGCGCATCGATGCGGCGCCAGCGTGCGCAGACATGCTGGTCCGGCCGGATCAGGTAGAAGGTGCCCGGTGCCGCGCTGTAGCGTTGCGCCGCAAGTCCCTGGTCGTCGCGCAAGACAGCGGGGCCGGACGCGGGCTGTGCCGGCGTGGCGATGAACACGAGGCGAATCGGCAGGCGCGCCTGCTGCAGTTGTGCGAGCGCAAGCTGGCTCTCGCTGTCGAGGCTGTCGGGCGTGCCGAACACCAGCCCCGTGAATTCGCCGCCGAGATGCTGGAGCAGCCAGCCCGCGCCATGCGCGTCCGAGACCGGGGCGTCGACGCAAGGCGCACCCGGCACCATGGTGCCACCGAGGCCGTCGGCGTCGGGCGTATTGAGGGGCGAGCCGTGCAGCACCGCTGGCACCGACAGGCGCCCGCTGTTGACCAGGGCCCGCGCAAAGGCGTGCCGGCGGGACAGGTTCAGCACGGCATCGCGGAACAGGCGGCTGACCGCGCTCTTGGGCGTGATGAAGTCAGTCGCGCGGGTGGAGTTAAGGATGTTCTCGTCTGCGGCGTACTCGCGTTCGCTGGCATAGGTATCGAGCAGACTGTCGGCCGCGCGGCCCTGCAGCACGTAGGCGAGCTTCCAGGCCAGGTTCTCGGCATCCTGCACGCCACTGTTGGCGCCACGTGCGCCAAACGGCGAAACACGGTGCGCGGCGTCGCCGGCGAACAGCACGTTGCCGTGCCGGAAACTGTCCATGCGTTCGCACGAGAAGGTATAGACGCTGACCCACTCCAGCGTGAACTTCGCATCCGGGCCCAGCAGCGCCTGCACGCGCGGGATCACGTGTTCGGGCGCCTTCTCCAGGACAGGATCGGCATCCCAGCCGAGCTGGAAATCGATGCGCCAGACATTGTCGGGCTGGCGATGCAGCAGTACCGACTGGTTCGGGTGGAAGGGCGGGTCGAACCAGAACCAGCGTTCGGCGGGGAACGCCGCTTCCATCTTCACGTCGGCGATCAGGAAGCGGTCCTTGAAGGTCCGGCCCTTGCTGTCCAGGCCCAGGAGCTTGCGCGCCGGGCTGTGCGAGCCGTCGGCCGCCACCACGTAGCGGGCGGCCAGCGTGTAATGGCCGTCCGGCGTCTCGATGGTCAGGGCGATGTTCTCGTCGGCCGTGCCGGCCTGGCGCTGTTCGAGCCCCACCACCTTGTTGCGCCAGCGGATCTCGATATTGGGCAACTCCTGCGCACGCTCGAGCAGGTAGCCTTCCACGTAATACTGCTGCAGGTTGATGAAGGCCGGGCGGTGGTGGCCGGCCTCGGGCAGCAGGTCAAAGCTGTAGACCTGCTGGTCGCGCAGGAATACGCGGCCCACGTTCCAGCTCACGCCAGTATCGACCATGCGCTGCCCGCAGCCCAGGCGATCAAAGATGTCCAGTGTCCGCTTCGCGAAGCAGATGGCGCGCGATCCTGTGGACAGCGTGCAATCGTCGTCGACCAGCACCACGCGCACGCCGCGCTGGGCCAGGTCGATTGCGGTGGCCAGGCCGATCGGCCCGGCACCCACCACGACAACGGGATGGACCGTGCCGCCCGCTTGCCCGCCGCGCTGTTCCGCGCAGGGCTGGTACTCGAATGACAGGCGCTGGTAATCGATGGTCATGCCTTTGTCTCCGTCCACTCTCGTTCAGTCTTTTGTTGCGTCTTACGTGCGCGCGTCAGTTCTGCAGCGCGGCCCACATGTCCTTGTCGCGCTGGGCAGTCCAGATGCGCGGATGGGCGATGCCGCTCGCTTCGTCGTAGGCGCGCGAGACATCGAACGGCAGGCAGTGTTCGTAGATGAAGACCTGGCCGAATTTGGGGTCCATCGCGCGGCGCGTGTGGGCCATCGCGGCTTTCAGGTCGAGCTTGTCGGCCACGGCTTCCTTGCCGGCCTGGAACAGCGTGGTGACGAAATCCTTGGTGTAGGCGATGCCCTTGCCGACCTCTTCAGGCGTAGTCAGCGCCGGACCGCGGCCGGGAACGAGCTTTTCGGGCTGCAGCGCGGCCAGCGCATCGAGCGTCGCGGGCCACTCGGCAAGCTGCGCGTCGCCGCAGTAGCAGGCCGCGTCATATTCGACCAGGTCGCCCGAGAACAGCACCTTCTGCGACGGCAGCCAGACCACGGTGTCGCCCTTGGTATGGCCCGAACCCAGGTGGGCAATGCGGACTTCCAGCTTGCCCAGGAACAGCGTGATTTCCTTCTCGAACACCAGCGTCGGCCAGGTCAGGCCCGGCACGGTCTCGACGCCGGCGAACAGGCGCGGGAAGCGTTCGATTTCCGACTTCATGTCGGCCTCGCCGCGCTCGACGATCATTTCGTAGGTGCCGCGGCTGGCGATGATCTGCTGCGCGCCTTCGGCAAAGTACGCCGAAGCGCCCAGCACGCGCACCGCGTGGTAGTGCGACAGCACCACGTACTTGATCGGCTTGTCGGTGATCGAGCGGATCCTGGCGATCAGGTCCTGCGCCATGGCCGGCGTGGCGGTCGTGTCGATGATCATCACGCCATCGTCGCCAATGATCACGCCGGAGTTGGGGTCGCCTTCGGCCGTGTAGGCATAGGCGTTCCCGGACAACTGGGTGAAGGTGATCTGCTTGGCTTCCAGGTCGGCCTGGGATGCGAATGCCTTGCTCATGTGTCTGTCCTCTTCTTGGGGGCGGGCGGGACAGCGGCACGTGTATGGCTGGCGCGGCATTGCGCGGCTGTCTCGCCCCGTTCGTTGAATTTGATCTGGTCGCAGCACGTAGGGCGCGCTGCGCGACGGGTACTGTCATCTTAGGAAACCAATGGAAATTAATCAATGGCTAATGCATTAGTCTATGGTTAATTTTTAGATCGAAGACAAAAATCCAAGGGTAAACACCGATCGGCCAGGCGGGTCCCGGTGACGTTCGATTAATATCTGGGCTTTCCGGAGAGGACGATGGCGGCAGCGGGGCGCAAGACGGCGCAGGCGGAGAGCGAAGAGAAGGTGCAGCGCGGCATCCAGAGCGTGGAAGTCGCCGGCCGCTTCCTTGGCGCGCTCGCGGCCGCGCGTGCGCCGATGACGCTGGCCGAACTGGCGGACGCGGCACAACTGGCAGCCGCGCAGGCCCATGCTTACCTGGTCAGCCTGACAAGGCTCGGGCTGATCAAGCGCGACCACCTGTCCGGGCGCTACGAACCAGGCCCGCTGTCGCTGCAGCTTGGCATGATGCACCTGGACTCAGACCCGGCCTACCGGGCCGCGGTGCCGCGCGTCGACGAACTTGCCGAGACCACGGGCTTCAGCGTGGCCATCAGCATTGCCGGCCCGCAGGGGCCGGCCATCGTGCGCTATGTGCCGGCCGCGGCGCCGCTGCATGTGAACCTGCACGTCGGCACCGTGATGGCGCTGGCGGCGACGGCAACGGGGCGCGTCTATTGCGCGTTCCAGCCGCGCGCCGGCTGGGAAGCGATCTGGCGGCAGCAGCAGCCGCATGCCGGCGCTGCGGACCGGGCAGCGTTCGACGCCGCGCTCGAAGCCATTCGCGCGCGCGGCATGGAGCGCAGCATCGACGCGCCGAGCCCGGCCATCAGCAGCCTGAGCGTGCCCGTGCTCGATGCGGACGGCGCGTTGCGCCTGGTGCTGACCGTGGTGGGCTCCACCGGCACCATCGACGTGGACTGGCAGGGACCGGTGGCCCTGGCCCTGCAAGCCACCGCACGCGCCATCGGCGCGAACCTTGGACCGGCAAGATGACACAAGCGGCCCCGAACGACGACCGGAGCGCCGACGGCGGCAAGCCCCAGCGCGGCATCCAGTCGCTGGACAGTACCGGACAGCTGCTGGGGGCGCTGGTAGCGGCAGGCCGGCCGCTGCCGCTGCGCGACCTGGCGCAGGCGGCCGGCATGGCGCCGGCCAAGGCGTTTCCCCACCTGGTGAGCCTGCAGAAGACCGGCCTGCTCGCGCGCGATGCCGCGGGCAATTTCCTGTGCGGTCCGCTGAGCCTGGAACTGGGGCTGATTGCCCTGCAGCGTTTGTCGCCCACGCGCGAGGCCGAGCCGGAGATCATCGAGCTCGCGGGCGCTACGGGCCTGAGCGTGGCCATGGCGGTGCTCGGGCCGCTGGGGCCGACCGTGGTGCGGCTGGAGGAATCGGCGCGCCCGCAGCATGTGAGCCTGCGGGTCGGCACGGTGCTTTCGCTCGTCAATACCGCGATCGGCCGCACCATGGCGGCGTACCTGCCGGAAAACGTGCTGGCCGGCCTGCTCGCGCGCGACGACTTGCGCATGGCTGGCGCTGCACGCACCGAAGTGCTCGGCGACGACGGGAAGCTTGCGCCGGACTATGCCAGCCGGCTGGCGCGTGTGCGCCGCGAGCAGGTCGACAACGCGCTGAGCCGGCCGGTGCCCAGCATCGATACGCTCGCAGCCCCCGTGTTCGATCACACGGGCAGCCTGGCGCTGGTGGTGGCGGTGATGGGATCGACCGGTAGTTTCGACAGCGGCACGCAAGGAGCCACCGCCGAACTGGTGCGCCAGGCGGCGCACCGGCTTTCGTGGCGCTTCGGCGCCATGCAGGCATCCGCTTGAGCGGCTTATTGCTCGACGCGGATATTGGCTGACTTGATCAGCGCATCCCACTTCTCATACTGCGCGCGGATATAGCTGCCAAACTGCGCGGGCGTTGCCGGGAACGGCACCGTGCCCTGGCTCGCCAGCTTGCCGGCCATTTCCGCTTGCTTCAGCGAAGCCACGATCTCGGCGTTGAGCCGGTCGACCACGGCCTTGGGCGTGCCGGCCGGAGCCACGACACCGAACCAGGCAGTCAGTTCATAGCCCGGTACGCCGGCCGTGGCCAGGGTCGGCACGCCAGGCAACTGTTCCGACGGCTTCTGCGTGGTGACCGCCAGTGCGCGAACGCGGCCGTCGCGGATGTAGGGCAACGCCGTCGACACGCTGTCGAACATCATGGTCAGGCGCCCGCCGATCAGGTCCGTCATGGACGCGGCGCTGCCCTTGTACGGGATATGCGTGATGTCGACCCCCGCCATATGCGTGAACAGTTCACCGGCCAGGTGCGAAGACGAGCCATTGCCGAACGAGCCATAGGTCAGCTTGCCGGGTGACTTGCGTGCAAGCGCCAGCAATTCCGGCACGGTCCGCGCCGGCACCGACGGATGCACGACCAGTACATTGGGCAGGTAGGCGACGGACGCCACCGGCGCGAAATCCTTGAGCGGATCGTAGCCGGGCTTGTCGTAGAGGCTCTTGTTGACCGCCAGCGAGCCGAACGTGCCAAACAACAGCGTGTACCCATCGGCGGGAGCGCGCGCCACGGCAATCGCGGCAATATTGCCGCCTGCGCCCGGGCGGTTGTCGATCACGACCGGTTGCCCCAGCCGCACCGAAAGCGCATTGCCGACCTCGCGCGCGAGGAGGTCAGTGGCGCCGCCCGGCGGGAATGGCACCACCAGCCTTACCGGCTTGTCCGGATATGCCGCGTGCGCGCTGCCGGCTGCCGCCAGCGAAATCAGCAGCCCTGCGGCCGCATGCCTGAACCAGCCTTTCATCGCGGTCTCCCCTGTCATGTTTTGGCGATGGAAAGCGGCAGTGTGTCGCAGCGCGTGGGTGTGCGGGTTTCGAATTGGCAAAGGCCGGCTTTGCGGCGGGCCAGCAGGCGTGGCGTCAGCGCCGCCGCGGCGCCCGGCTGTCAGGCGGCGGGCATGCCCGGCGTCGCCAGCATGGCCAGCGAATTGCCGCCGCGCTCGAAAACCTCGGCCGCATGAAGCAGCGCACCCAGCTCGCCATGACCATGGAGGACCGCGTGGCGGATCGTCCGGGTCACGGGAAATGAGTCCTGGATGTCACGCCGCGTGCCGTCCGGCGGCAGGGGGGCCAGCGACAGCACGCCGGTCAGGTAAGCCGCTTCGGCGAAGGCGGTATCCTGCGGCCGGACATGGCGTGCGGCCTGCTCCATGAAGCCGGCGCGACGGCAAGCCGCCTGGCTGCGCAGGCTGGGCTCGGCGGGCAGGCGCAAACCGTCGGACATCTGCAGCAGCCGCACCCAGCGCAGCAGGCTGTCGGCGCCCAGCGCCACAAGCAGCGCGCGCACGCTCGCAAAGCCGCCGCCAGGCTGCACGCCGGTTGCCACGGCGAGCCGCAGCAACTGGGCCACCAGGCCCGGGTTGGCATGCAGTTCGGCGAGTACCGCATCGGCGTGCGCGCTGTGCGTCAGCAGCGCGTGCAGCCGCGCCAGTGCACCACGGTCCAGGTGCGGCAGCGGCGCCGTCAGCGGTTCAGGCCGCGCGAAATGGAAGCCCTGGAACAGGTGGCAGCCGAGCCGTTGCGCGAGCGCGAGATCGTCGGCGGACTCGATCTTCTCGGCAATCAGAAGGCGGTCCGCGCGCAGCACGGCATCGGCCACGCGCGGGAGATCCGCGCGGTGGGCAAGCCGGAAGTCGACCTTGACGAAGTCGACCGCGGACAGCGCCTTGAGGACATCGGCGGTCAGCGCCACCACGTCGTCCAGCGCGATGCGGTAGCCGGCCTCCCGCAGCCACGCCAGGCGGTGCAGGACGGAGGTATCCATCGGCACGCTTTCGAGCACTTCAAGCACAAAGTCTCCAGGCGGGACCAGCAACAGCAGATCGTCGAGCAGCAATTGCCGCCCCAGGTTGACGAAGCCGGCCTGCTTGCGCAGGGCCCGCTCCAGCCCAATGCCGCCCAGCGTGCGCGCGATGACGTGGGCGGTAGCCGCGGTGTCGTCGAGGACGTGCGCCCAGTTTCCGCTGCCTTCCCGGTACAGCAGTTCATAGGCCTGCGCGTTGCCGGCGGCATCCACGATGGGCTGGCGCCCGATGTGCAGTACCTCGGCATCGCGGGGACCGGGCTTCGGCATGGCGGACAAGGTTGGGAGAGGGTCTTGCATGGGAGCATTCCAGGATTGGGCCGGCAATTTCCTGATGCCGATTTAATGCTGCGAATGCGCCGAAAGAATTCCAATGCACTTTTCGATCACGTCGCAATAATAAAAAATCGCATCTGGCGCAGCAGCAATCAATAAGAAAACGCCGCGATGATAGGAAGGGATTTCCCCAGCTTCCTTGATCGGTGCCAACAATGCGGGCGTGCCGGGGCTCCGGGACGCTTTCCGAGCGTCGCGCAGGACATCGCCGCACTACGGTCGGAAAACTCCCAACACATAATCAGAAACTACGGATTGTTCCAACGATACGGGGCAATAGAATCGAATTTAAGGTTTTCGTGATTTGATTCTTTTAGTCAATCCAATTGACTGGCAATCACCTCAGAAGAATCACGGGAACCTTTAACCGAGACCCCTTCTATCGAGGCGCACATGATCATGACAAGCTGCCCGCCATCGCTCGAATCGATTCCGTGCTGCGCCGGATGCTCCATGGCGCGCTTTTGCCTGTTAGGCGAACGGGTGCCCGACACCATCAAGCAAGGCGAGCTGGCACACCGCGTGGTCCGTCTGCGCAAGGGCGAGCCGCTCTATCTGCTCGGTGATCCGGTCACCGCCCTGTTCGCGATCCGCGTAGGCACGGTCAAGACGCATGTCGCCACGGAAGATGGCCGCACGCAGGTGGTCGGCTTTCACTTCCCGGGCGAGATGGTGGGCCTGGACAGCATCGGCCGCCGCCGGTACGCCTCGTACGCGACCGCGCTGGAAGACACCAAGGTTTGCATGATCCCCATGGATGCCTTGCGCGCACTGGCCGCGTCCACGCCGGCACTCGCCAGCCGCGTATTCCTTGCGCTGGACCGCCAGGCCCAGCGCACGCGGGGGTTGCAGACCCTGCTGGCGCTGATGACGGCTGAAGAGCGCCTGGTCACGTTCCTGCTGTGGATTTCCGAAGGACTGTCCGCGCGCGGCTTCTCGTCCAGCGAATTCATCCTGCGTATGAGCCGCGAGGAGATCGGCAGCTATATCGGCCTGACGCTGGAAACCGTCAGCCGGCAGTTTTCCCGGCTCGCGGAATGCGGTCTGATCCGGGTCAAGCACCGCAGCGTGGCGCTGGTCGACAAGGCGGGGCTGCGCGCCATCGCTGCCCGTCCGGCGATCTCCGCGGTACCCCCTGGGCCAGGCAGCCGGCGCGCAGCGCAGCGCGCGCAGGCACAGGGAGCAGGAGCATTGGTGCCCGCGAAGGCGTGGACGGCCCCGACCTTGCCGCAGTCCGCCGCCGGTGCCAGGCATGCAGAAGTGAAGATGAATCCGTTCGCTTGGGAGGCTGGCAATGGACAACAGTGACCTGGTAGGTGAGATCAAGGACGTCAACCTGGGCTATCTGCTGCTGGTGCAGCGCCTGATGCGCCAGAACGAGCCAGAGGCCCTGTTAAGGCTCGGCATCCGCAAGGAGGTCGGGCAGGCGCTGGCTTTGTTGACCCCGGCGCAACTGCTTGGTCTGGCGCGCTCGAGCATGGTGCTGTGCCGCTTCCGCCTTGATAACGATGCATTGCTCGAATCGCTGGCGGGCATCAGGCCCCGGCACGAGCTGTGCAATATGCATACGGCCATCGTGCTGGCCGCACAAGCCCTGGAGGAGGGAAGATGAAGACCACCGCGCAACCTGCCCCGGCCCGCAGTGCCTTGCAGGATGCCTGCGACACGCAGCTCGCCATCGAGCTGATCGGACTGGGGGCGCGCCCGCAGGTCGTGGAGGCCGAAGTGGCGCTGTCGCGCAGCCGCGTGTACCGCTTGTATCGCGAGCTGACCGGGGGATCGCCGCCAAAAGGCATGCTGCCATTCTCCGCGGACTGGTTCGTGACCTGGCGGCCCAACGCGCATGCTTCCTATCTGCTGAGCGTCCATGAGTTCATGCAGCAGCGGGCCGGGCTGCGAGGCATACGCGCCGTGCTGAACAGCTACCGCGTGTATGCGGACCACATGCGCGCCAGCAACGAGGCATGCCTGATCAGCTTCACGCGATTCTGGACGCTGGTGCGCTTCATGGACGGCGGGTTGCTGCAATTGTCCACGTGCCATTGCTGCGGCGGCCGCTATGTCACGCATGCCCACGAGCCGCTGCGTTCGTTTGTCTGCAGCCTGTGCGAACCACCGTCACGGGTGCGCCGCGGCGTACGCCGCACGCCTGCGGCCGGCGTGGCCGAACAGGCGCCGCCCATCCTGGGGGACTTGCCGGCCGTTGCCGGACCGGCATTCGGGATGGTGCCTGCCCTACGAGCGCGGCCGTACTAGCGCGGTCGCCATGGGCATTGTTGCAACTGGATACGCGCCCGGCTGCCCGGGCCGCGCCACTGACACCGGAGGCCCCATGACAGGCAATGGATCTGTTTATCCCGAGACGCTACTGCCGCCGGCGCACGCCGGCGCCTTGCACAGGCTCGGACCGACGTTGCTGCCGATCGCCCGTACCGAGTTCAGCGCGCCCGTGAGGTTGCGGGACATCGTCAACGCGCTGGGCGGCGATGAAGAGCGTGAGCGATGCGTGCGGGTTGGCCTGGAGGTACTGGAAAGTGCCGGCCAGAGGCCGGCACACGCGGTGATCACCACGGGACCGGGGCGCCGGGCCAGCCTGGATTTCTATGTCGAGGCGGACTGCGCAAGCTGTTGCGAACTGGACGGCGCGCTGCAGACCGGGCTGGCGGAACGCATCACCAGCGTGTTGCCGCCGGGGCTGTCGCTGGGCGTTCATCCGCTGGCAGAGTATGCGCAGCAGGCCGGGGCGGAGACCGACCACGGCACCGCCGAGCGCTTCCGGGCCGGCGCGCGCGACCTGTTGCTGCGCGGGGGGGAAATGAACCGGCGCCTGTCGGTGCTTTGTGCCTACCTTTGCGCCATGTACGAGGCACGCGCGGCGGCTGGCTGCCTGGGCTACCTCGACCAGAGCCTGCTGGAAGATGGCCAGGAGGCCCTGAGCTGGCGCTTGCGGCGGCACCGCAGCGTGGAAGGACGGGCGCTGGCCCAGCGGCTGGAGCGCCTCTCGCACGCTGCCGAGAGCGCGCTCTATGAGTTCGGTACCCGTTTCAGCTTCGAGCACGCAGCCTACCAGTTCGAGCTGATGCGGCGCTTCCACGAACAGCTCGAACGATTCCGCGAGACCTGCCGGCCGGATGCCGGCGAGTGGCCGAACCTGGCCCGCCGCCCGGCCCGCGCCAATGGCAAGCGCTAACCGCCGCGCGGCGGGCGCCGGTCAGATGCCGGCCATGCAGGTGTACTTGATCACCAGGTAGTCCTCGATGCCGTAGTGCGAGCCCTCTCGGCCGACACCGGACTGCTTCACGCCGCCAAACGGCGCGACCTCGTTGGAGATCAGCCCCGTGTTCACGCCGACCATGCCGTATTCGAGCCGCTCCGAGACGCGCCAGACGCGGCCGAGGTCGCGCGCATAGAAGTAGCTGGCCAGGCCGAACTCCGTGTCATTGGCCATGGCCACGACATCGTCCTCGGTCGTGAAGCGGAACAGCGGCGCCAGCGGACCAAAGGTTTCTTCGCGCGCGACCAGCATGCCGGGCGCGACGTCGGCCAGGATGGTCGGCTCGAAGAACGTATGGCCAAGCCCGTGCCGATGACCGCCCTGCAACACGCGTGCGCCCTTGCCAAGCGCATCCGCGATATGCTCTTCGACCTTGGCCACGGCCTTCTCATCGATCAGCGGGCCGATGCGCACGCCTTCGTCCATGCCATTGCCGACCTTCAGCGCGGCGACTGCTGCCACCAGCTTCTGCGCGAATGCGTCGTAGACCTTGTCCTGCACATAGATCCGGTTCGCGCAGACGCAGGTCTGGCCGGCGTTCCGGTACTTGGAGATGATGGCGCCCTCGACCGCGGCATCCAGGTCGGCATCGTCGAACACGATAAAGGGCGCATTGCCGCCGAGTTCCATCGACACTTTCTTGATGGTGGATGCGGTCTGCGCCATCAGCACGCGGCCTACCTCGGTGGAACCCGTGAACGTCAGCTTGCGCACCAGCGGGTTGCTGCTCAGTTCGCCGCCGATGGCTCCCGCCGAGCCCGTGATCACCGACAGGACACCGGCCGGGATACCGGCCCGCTCCGCCAGCGCCGCCAGTGCCAGCGCCGTCAGCGGGGTTTGCGACGCTGGCTTGACTACCATGGTGCAGCCGGCGGCCAGCGCCGGGCCGGCCTTGCGCGTGATCATGGCTGCCGGGAAGTTCCAGGGGGTAATCGCCGCGCAGACGCCCACAGGCTCCTTGGTCACCACGATGCGCTGGTTGCTGACCGGCGCGGGAATCGTTTCGCCGTAAACGCGCTTGCCTTCCTCGGCAAACCATTCGATGAACGACGCCGCGTAGGCGATCTCGCCCTTGGCCTCGGCAAACGGCTTGCCTTGCTCGGCGGTCATGATGCGCGCCAGGTCATCCTGGTTGGCCAGGATCAGTTCGAACCACTTGCGCAGCAGCGCCGAACGTTCCTTGGCCAGGCGCGCGCGCCACGCCGGCAGCGCGCGGTTGGCGGCCTCGACCGCCTGGCGGGCCTCCGCGGCGCCGAACTGCGGCACTTGCGCCACGCGCTCGCCCGTGGCCGGGTTGGTAACGTCGATGTGGCGTTCGCCGTCGGTCCAGCGTCCGTCGATATAGCACTGCTGGCGCAGCAGGGTGGGGTCTTGGAGCTTCAGCATGATCGTTCGTCCGTTGAAAAGACTGCCGGTAGGGGATGGCGCGATCAAAGCATTGTAATCGGCACCGCGCAGCCTGGCGGGTCAGCCCGGTGTGGTGTTTGCGGGCCACCACTGTCCGGCGACGGCTGGAATCCCGCCGATAAGATGTCAGGTGTCTGGCTTCAAGCACGGAACACGCCAGCCTGACGCGGCAGGCTGGGTGCGTTGTGACCGGGCCTGGAAGGCTAGGCGGCTCTGCGGCACGACAATGGTCTCAAAGGCCGATACAGCACGCCAGGGGCCGCATCAATTGGCCTTCGGACGATCGGGCTCGATGCCCCAGTCGCCAAACTCCAGCCAGTCGTCGCCGAGCAACTCCGCAGGATGCTGGGTGCGGCTCGAGCCATTGCCGCAGCCCATGGCGTCCACCGGACAATACTTGTCGCAGCCCCAGCAGATGCGCTCGGGATGGCTCGGATGCAGCGGGAATTTCTTTGCCATGGTGACAGGCACGCGACCATGTGCCGATGTAACGAGAATGTGGCAATCAGTATGGCGCGACGATGCGGTGCCTCGTTTGCCGTAAATCAAGTCGCGAGGATCGCCACCGAACGAAGCTTCAGCCTGAATGCTGCAAGCGGCTCAGAAGGAGAGCACCTGGGCCGCCAGCTTCGTCAGCACGCCGCTGCCCAGGCAAAGCACCACCCACCCGGCCAGGATCAGTGCGTTGTCACGAACAGTCATGGGGATCTCCTGTCTCGTTTCGCTCGTTTCGCTCGTTTCGCGATTGCGCCTGCGTCAGGCGTGCGCGCCGTCGCTGTAGGGGTCAAAGCTGCGCGCCGGGCTGGCCGAAACGCCGCTGCGCTCCAGGCCGGCTACCGTGCGGGCGCCGTCGGTGTAGGGGTCTGCTGTCCGGAACTGGTAACCGTAGCGGTCGCCGGCATGGGCATCGGCGACGAAGCGGGCGCCGTCGCTATACGGATCCGCATTGCGCACGCGGAACTCGTAGCCATAGCGATCCCCGGCGTGCGTGCTCGTCGACGGGGCGGCATGGGCAACGCCGACTGCCGCGGCGAGCGACAGCAGAAGGGCGGAAGCAACGGTACGGACAACGGTAGTGCTCGACATGATGATCTCCGGTTTGGTTGAATTTTTCAGAACGCTTCCTGTTTCAGGTGTGTCGTTCGTGTAAGCAACTATAGGCCAGAGATCCCGGTGCTTCCGGGGTTTGCTCAGGATGTCTTATTCAAATATTTTGAATTTCTGCGAACGTCGACATGGCGGTGAAAAGAAACAAAAAAAGCCGGAGGCGGCATCAGGAAATGCCAACCTCCGGCTCCTGGCAGGCACCGTCGGTGCCCGCGGGTCGGATGTGCCGATCAGGCCTGGACCGATGCCAGGGCTGCGTTCAGCGTCTTGCTCGGGCGCATCACGGCGGACAGCTTTTCAGCGTCCGGCATGTAGTAGCCGCCGATGTCCACGGGCTTGCCCTGCACGTCGGACAGTTCGCCGACAATGGTCTTCTCGTTGTCGGTGAGCTGCTTGGCCAGCGGCGCGAACGTCGCTGCCAGGCCGGCGTCTTCGGTTTGCGCGGCGAGTTCCTGGGCCCAGTACATGGCCAGGTAGAACTGGCTGCCGCGGTTGTCGAGCTGGCCGGTCTTGGGCGACGGGCTCTTGGCGTTGTCCAGCAGCTTGCCGGTGGCGGCGTCCAGCGTCTTGGCCAGGATCTTCGCCTTGTCGTTGCCCGACTTGATGCCAAGCTCTTCCAGCGACACGGCCAGCGCCAGGAATTCACCCAGCGAGTCCCAGCGCAGGTGGTTTTCTTCCACGAGCTGCGCCACGTGCTTCGGCGCCGAACCGCCAGCACCGGTTTCGTACATGCCGCCACCGGCCATCAGCGGGACGATCGACAGCATCTTGGCGCTGGTGCCCAGTTCCATGATCGGGAACAGGTCGGTCAGGTAGTCGCGCAGGATGTTGCCGGTCACCGAGATGGTGTCCAGGCCGCGGATCACGCGCTCGAGCGTGTAACGCATGGCGCGGACCTGCGACATGATATGGATCTCGAGGCCCTTGGTGTCGTAATCCTTCAGGTAGGTTTCCACCTTCTTGATCAGCTCGGCCTCGTGCGGACGGTACGGGTCCAGCCAGAACACGGCCGGCATGCCCGAGTTGCGCGCGCGCGTGACGGCAAGCTTGACCCAGTCGCGGATCGGCGCGTCCTTGACCTGGCACATGCGCCAGATGTCGCCCGTCTCGACCTTCTGCGTCAGGGCCGTCAGCACTTCACCGGTGGCGTTGTCGACGATGCGGGCTTCGCCGTCTTCGGGGATCTCGAAGGTCTTGTCGTGCGAGCCGTACTCTTCGGCCTTTTGCGCCATCAGGCCCACGTTCGGCACGGTACCCATCGTCACCGGATCAAAGGCGCCGTTGGTCTTGCAGAAGTTGATGATTTCCTGATAGATACGGGCGAAGGTCGATTCCGGGATCAGGCACTTGGTGTCCTTGGTGCGGCCATCGGCGCCCCACATCTTGCCGCCGATACGGATCATGGCCGGCATCGAGGCGTCGACGATCACGTCGTTCGGTGCGTGCAGGTTCGAGATACCCTTGGCCGAGTCCACCATCGCCAGTTCCGGGCGATGCTCATGGCAGGCGTGCATGTCGCGGATGACTTCTTCGCGCTTCGATTCCGGCAGCGCCTCGATCTTGGTGTACAGGTCGACCAGGCCGTTGTTGACGTTCACGCCCAGTTCGTCGAACAGCTTCTGGTGCTTGGCAAAGGCGTCCTTGTAGAAGACCTTGACCGCGTGGCCGAACACGATCGGGTGCGACACCTTCATCATCGTGGCCTTGACGTGCAGGCTCAGCATGACGCCGGTCTTGCGCGCGTCTTCCATCTGGTCTTCGTAGAAGGCCAGCAGGGCCTTCTTGCTCATGAACATGCTGTCGATGACCTCGCCGGCCAGCAGCGCGACCTTCGGCTTCAGCACGATGGTCTTGCCGCTCTTGGTCAGGAGCTCCATGCGGACTTCGCGCGCCTTGTCCAGCGTGATCGACTTCTCGCCGTGATAGAAGTCGCCGTGCTTCATGTGGGCCACGTGCGTGCGCGAGGCCATGCTCCACTCGCCCATGCTATGCGGGTGCTTGCGCGCGTAGTTCTTGACGGCGGCCGGAGCGCGGCGATCGGAGTTGCCCTCGCGCAGGACCGGGTTCACGGCGCTGCCCAGGCACTTGGAGTAGCGCTTCTGGATGGCCTTCTCTTCCTCGGTCTTCGGGTCCTCGGGGTAGTCGGGAACCTTGTAGCCCTTGGACTGCAGTTCCTTGATGGCGTTGACCAGCTGGAACACCGATGCGCTGATGTTCGGCAGCTTGATGATGTTGGTGTCTTCCAGCTGGGTCAGGCGGCCCAGTTCGGCCAGGTTGTCCGGAACGCGCTGTTCTTCGGCCAGGAACTCGGGGAACTCGCCGAGGATACGGGCGGCTACCGAGATGTCGCTGGTCGCGACTTCAACACCGGCCGGCTTGGTGAACGTGCGGATGATGGGTAGGAAAGCACTGGTCGCCAGCAGGGGGGCTTCGTCAGTCAGGGTGTAGATGATGGTGGGTTGCTGCGTACTCATTGCTTGCCTCTGGATCGGGGGGATGTCAAAGAATAGAACCACGCGCCGGGGACCGGACCATTCGGCCCCCGGCAAACACAGAATTTTGCCTGACTTTGCTTTCAGGCGGCTGACTTCCACCGCATTTCTTGCGCGGAAATTGCCAGCGCGCCCAAATTTGGTGCGAAAATCGGGTGCCAAACCGGTCACATTTGGCAGGCGAGGCCAAATTCCCGATGTCACACCGTCCGGCCGAAATATTTTGGCATCGCCAAGCGTTTACCCCTGGAGCCGCCGGGCAGATCGTGCGGCGGGCGACTATGCTGAGTTCGTGGGCCGCGGGCGCCACGGCGCGGGCCCGCACTGGAGAAAGGTTATGCAATTCCGAAATGGCAGTTGGCTGGCAGCCGCCGCTCTCGTGCTGAGCGCCTGCGCAACGCTGCAGCCGGTCGAGACCGGCCAGAAGATGATCGGCAGTTCCGAGGCCAGCGTGCGCGGCGCCTTTGGCAAGCCCACGGAGACCTACCCGCTCAGCGACGGCACCAGCCGCTGGATCTACTCAAAGCAGCCGCTGGGCTTCATGGTCTACGCCGCGGATTTCGATGCGGGCGGCAAGCTGACGAACTTTCGCCAGATGCTGACGGAGGCGGAGATCTACACCGCGCGCCCCGGTGTCTGGACCAAGCGCGATGTGGCCGAGCGCTTCGGCATGCCGCGTGAACCGGTGCAGTATTACCCGCTGATGAAGCGGGAAGCGTGGTCGTACCGCCTGTACGTCGCCGGCTACCAGCCGGCTCACTTCAGCGCCTATTTTGACGACCGGGGCGTGCTGGACCGCACCATGATCATCGTGGATCCGCTTGGCGGCGACGCGCGCGACAGCGGAAAGTAAGGGCACCGGCAGCGCTCAGGCGTTGCCGGATTCGTCATCCGCCAGCACCCAGCGGTCGGGCGCGTCCTCATGGGCAGCCGTGAGCAGAATGGCCTGGCCGCAGTCTTCGCACCGGTACGCGAATGCATTCTGCCCCGTGGCCGTACGCACCTGGCCGCACTTGACCAGTCGGGGGTGGGGTGGAAAATGGCCGGGGCGGTCGACCAGCGCCTGGCAGAGCGCGCATAGGGACATAGCTGACTCCGAAATGGTGGTTCCCTGAATACTGAAAATGCTGTACTGCAGCATTTTCAGTATAGGAGGTCGCTGCAGCCATCGCGACGACAAGCCCAGGGAGAAATGCGGACTGAAAAACGCCCAGCAGAATTTGTGCGCAATTTCTGTACTGTATTCCCGGCCATATCTCCCCAAATAAATGACTTCATCGCTACGCGATAATCCGATCGCCGTGGCTGGCCATTCGCACGGAAACTCACAGCCTATCGACAGGGTTCGGTATCAAAAACCCGTCAAAATGGCCTGAAACAATATCTACCCTTCACAAATCGACATTTGAAAAAGGCCTTGTCGATACCAGGTCAAAGCGCCTGAGACGCATGCATCTTGTTGCGTAGATTCAGCGACAAATGAAATAACTTGGCGAAAAGACTGACATCACGAAATTTTGTAGTCAACTGGGTGCATTGGGGTAAATGACTAGGATGTCCTACTTCATGTCCTATTGAGACGGGAATAGCGACTGATATACCTTTATCGTCACTCCGACGATTCACCGGCAGCCAGAAGCCGGGTCTGTCGTGGCCGGGTATTGCCGTCGCGAGATAACGACCGCAGCAACGCCCCCGGATAACCCAAAAAATGATGATGGACAGCTCACCCCGTTCGCCGATGCCCCGCTACCACCAGATCTACGTGGCGCTGCGCCACCAGATCGTGAGCGGACTCTATGACAGATGCGGCTTGCCCCCCGAACTCAGGCTGATGGAGCAATACCAGGTGGCGCGGGTGACGGTGCGCCGCGCCATCATTGAGCTGGTCAGGGAAGGCATGGTCTATCGGCGGCCCGGGCAAGGCACCTTCGTCAAGCTTGACCACCCGAGCCGCGCGGAAATGGAGCCGTCGATTCAGGGGCCGCTGGATAGCCTGATTGCCTCGGCGGCGCAGACCACCGTGCGCATGCTGGCGTACGGGCTGGAGCCATGCCCCGCCGATGCCGCCGCCGGGCTGTCGCTGGCGGAGGGACAGAAAGCCCTGCGGGTCATGGGGCTGCGCTGCCATCAGGGCAAGCCGGCATCGCTGATCACAACCTACCTGCCTGCCCATATGGCGCCGTTGCTGACGCCGCATGACCTCGATCAACAACAGCCCATGCTCTCGCTGCTTGAGCAAGGCGGCATACGCATCGGCGACGCCGAGCAATTGTTGTCGAGTTGCGCGGCAGACGCGGTCTCGGCGCCGCTGCTGGAAGAGCCGGTGGGCGCGGCACTGCTGTCCGTGGTGCGGGTCGTGCGGGACATTGACGGTTATCCGGTCCAGTGGCTTCGGGGCCTGTACCGGCCGCATTGCCATGCCTACCGCATGGCGCTCACGCGCGTGGGCGAGGCCACCGCGTGGGTCTGGCTGGCCGGCGATATCACGGCCAGTGTGCGGTGAGCCGGTGGCGGCGCAAGCGGGGCAGGCATGAACATTCATGATCCGGCCCGGCGCCCGGGGGACGCGCCGCGTGCGCCTTCCCGCTTTCCCGAATTCCTGTTTGCCGGCAAGGCTGGCTGCCAGTGCTGCATCCTTGTGTCTGCTGCCGCGGGACTGCCCCGCGCGTGGCGGCGGTACTTGTCGCGCTACGGGGCCCGCCGGGTGGCGGGACGCGACAACCGGGGTGGAGCCGGGGCGCCGCGCATCGAGCGGATGCGCGGCCGTCTGGCAGTCATTGCCGCGCTTGCCGCTTCGGCGGCAGCGGCCGGCGTCTTTTACACGCAGTTCCTGCGGAGTCCCGCGCTGCATGGTCCTTGCGGGCCCGTCCGGTGCGTGGTGCCCATGCCGTGCGCGGCCGCGGAGCCTCGCGCATGAAGCGGGACGTCATCATTGCCGCCGACGCGCTGAGCCTTTGGCTTGACGGCCGTGCCGTGCTGGACAACGTCCGGCTGGCCGTCGGCCGCGGACGCGTCACGGCACTGGAGGGCCCGGCCGGCGCGGGAAAGTCGGCGCTGCTGGGCATCCTGGCGGGCAAGCTGTCGCCGTACAGCGGCACCGTGGAGATAGACGGGCAAAGCATTGCCGGCATGTCCCCTCATGCATTGGCCCGGCTGGGGGTGCGCTATGTCGGTCCCCCCGGACGAGTGGCAGGCGCCCGGACGGTGCACGATTGCATTGCGCTCGGCGCGCAAGTGCATGTACGGGGCCACCATGTCGCACGCGCGCAGGCGGACGAAGTGGCGCGACGGCTGGGCCTGGAGTTCCAGTTGGACAAGGCCGCTGCCAGTCTGCGGCCGGCACTCAGCAAGCGCCTGGCGCTCGCATGCGCCATCGCAGCGCGCGCGCATTTGCTGCTGCTTGACGAGATCATGGCGGGCCTCAATGCCGCGGAGGCGGCACGCATGGCAGCCACGATCCGCGGCCTGCGTACCGACGCGGCGACAGTGCTGATGGCCGAGCGTGCCATGCCCCATGCCGCGATGGTGGCGGACGATGTACTGGTGCTGGCAGACGGCAAGCTGGTCGCATCGAGCAGCGCCGCTGCCAGGGAGAGCGTCAAGGCGCCCGCCACGGAGCAGGGCGGCAGGGAGCCGGCGCCGCCATGACGCCATGACGCCAAGGCGTCCACCGGTCGACGTGGCCGTCAGCGAAGCCGGACTGCGCGACGTACCGCCGTAGCGCTATACCAGCAGGCGGGATTTCCGCCCTGGACGCCCGCCCGCGCAACGAAGACTTGCCCTATGGCGTTCGACGCACCAAAGTAATAGAAGGCCGATCGGGCCGGTCATCCACCGGAGACTGCGCATGGGCAAGAAGAAGCAGGGAGAGCGCGAAGCAGACGATGCCGGCGTTGCCGGCGGGAAAATGACGGGCAAGCAGTACGACGAGGAGCTGTACCGGCTGCATGTCGAGCTGGTCAAGCTGCAGGACTGGGTCAAGGCTACCGGCGCCAAGGTCTGCATCCTGTTCGAAGGCCGCGACGGCGCCGGCAAGGGCGGCGTGATCAAGGCCATGACCGAGCGCGTGAGTCCGCGCGTGTTCCGCGTGGTGGCGCTGCCGGCGCCAACCGAGCGCGAAAAGAGTCAGATGTATATACAGCGCTATATCCCCCACCTGCCCGCCGCCGGAGAAATCGTGATCTTCGACCGCAGCTGGTACAACCGGGCCGGCGTGGAACGGGTCATGGGATTTTGCAGCGACGAGCAGGTGGACGACTTCCTGCGTGCTGTGCCACTGGTCGAGCAGGCCATCATCCAGTCGGGCGTGGTGCTGCTGAAATACTGGCTGGAAGTCAGCGAGGCAGAGCAGACGCGCAGGCTGCAGGATCGCATTAACGACCAGCGCAAGACCTGGAAGCTGACCGACATGGACCTGAAGTCGTACTCGCGCTGGTACGACTATTCGCGCGCGCGCGATGCCATGTTCGCGGCGACGGACACTGACGAATCGCCCTGGTTCGTGACCCGCTCCGACGACAAGCGGCGCGCCCGGCTGAACATCATCAGCCATATGCTGGACCGTATTCCGTATGAAGCGGTCCCCCGTAAAAAGCCGAAACTGCCGGCCCGGCAGAAAACGGAAGGCTACAAAGAGCCGGATTATCCGTACCGGCGCGTGCCGGAGCGCTTCTAGTCCGGCGGTATTGGTACCGCAATACGGCCCGGAAGGCCGCCCGGATCCTCGCCTGGCAGCAGCCGGATGGCGTCGTGGCCCACAACGCGTGCGAGGCGCTGCGGCTGACGGCAACGACGCCGGGCGCCGGCCTGTCAGGCTAACTCGCGCTCTGCCGCCTGCGGCACCGCCACCGGCGCGTGGACGCGCGCGTGCTGCACCGCCGGATAGCCGGCCGAGAACACCAGCCGGCCCGCGCACCAGGTATGCGTCACCAGCGGCTGGCCCGCTACGCCCGCCACCGCAATCACGTCGGCGCGCGCACCGGGCACCAGCCGGCCACGGTCGGCCAGCATGCACGCATCGGCCGGATTGGCCGTGACCAGCGCCAGGGCCTGGTTCAGCGGCAGCCCCGCCTGTTGCGCGGCGGCGAAGGCGGCGGCGATCAGCGTCGACGGCTGGTAGTCCGAGCACAGGATATGGCCGACGCCCGCATGGATGGCGTCGATCGCGCGCATCGAGCCGCTCTGGCTCTTGCCGCGCAGCACGTTGGGCGCCCCTAGGATGGTCGGCAACGCCCGCTCGGCGGCGGCCTGAGCCGTTTCGACATTGATCGGGAACTCGCTCATGCGCACGCCGAGCGCATGCATGGCGGCAATGCGCTGCGGAGAATCGTCGTCGTGGCTGGCGGTAGGGATCTGCAGGCCCTGCGCCGCCGCCAGCAGGCGCTGCACGCGCTCGTTGGCACCTTCGAGCTCTGCGGTTTTCTTCTGCGCGGCGTCGACGGCTTCCTCGCGGCTCATGCCATGGTTGCCCATCATGTACGACAGGTAGGCGTCCAGCGTCTTGAACTGGCCTTGCCCGGGCGAATGGTCCATGACCGAGAGCAGGTCGACCACGCCTTCGGCCATCAGTGCTTCGAGCACCGGCACGGCGCTGGCGTCGGTCACTTCATAGCGGCAATGGATGCGGTTGTCGACCAGGCTGTGGCTGCGGTAAGCGGCCACGGTGCGCACGAGCGTGGAGGCCGTGTCGTTGTTGCGCACGCCGAACTGGTTGCTCGCGAACGACAGCGCGTGGTACGGCGTCGTGATGCCGGCGGCGGCGTTGCGGCGGTCCACCTGGGCCACGGCGAAATCGAGCGGGAACATCACGCCCGCGCGCGGCTCGGCTTCCTTTTCGATGGCATCGGAATGGACATCGATCAGGCCGGGCATCACGGTGTGTCCGCGCAGGTCGAAGACCTGTGCGGAGGCCGGCACGGCATGCGCTGCCGGTTCGATCGCGGCAATGCGGCCATGCTCGATCAGCAGGGCGCTGTCGGGCAGCACGCGGTCGGGCAGTACCAGGGTGGCGTGCGTCAGGTAGGTGGAAGACATGTCCGGTTCCTGTATCGGTTGGCAGGGTAATCAGGCGATGGCGGCGGCCGGCTGCAGCGGCAGCAGGCGCGTGGCGACGGCTTCGCGCACGGCGTCGTCATGGAAGATGCCGATCAGGCAGCGGCCTTCGGCCAGCGCCTCGCGGATCAGCTCCACCACCACGGCGCGATTGTCGGCATCCAGCGAGGCAGTCGGCTCGTCGAGCAGCAGGATCGGGTGTCCGCCGATCAGCCCGCGCGCAATGTTCACGCGCTGCTGCTCGCCGCCCGAGAACGTGGCCGGCGGCAGGTCCCACAACCGGCGCGGCAGGTTCAGGCGCTCCAGCAGCGCGGCGGCGCGGGCACGGGCCTCGTCGCGGCCGGTGCCACGCTGCTGCAGCGGATCGGCCACCACGTCGAGCGCGGCCACGCGCGGGATCGCGCGCAGGAACTGGCTGACATAGCCGATCACGTCGCGGCGCAGCCTCAGGATGACTTGCTCGGGCGCGTGGCTGAGCGTGACCCACGGCGCGTCCGGCGCGGCGGCATCGCGCAGGCGGATGGTGCCTTCGGTGGCCAGGTAGTTGCCATACAGGCAGCGCAGCAGCGTGCTCTTGCCGGTGCCCGACGGGCCCGACAGCACCAGGCACTCGCCGGCAGCCGCGTCGAAATCGATGGCGCGCAGCACAGGCAGGCGGATGCCGCCCTGGTTGTGGAGCGTGAACATCTTGCCGAGGCCGCGGACCTCGATCATGGTTTGCTTGGGTTCGGCGTGTGTCATGGTCAGCCTTGCAGGATGGACGAAACCAGCAACTGCGTGTACGGATGCTGCGGGTCGTCGAGGATCTGGTCGGTCAGGCCTTGCTCCACCACGCGGCCGCCTTGCATGACCAGCGTGCGGTGCGCCAGCAGGCGCGCCACGGCCAGGTCGTGCGTGACGAGGATGGCGGCCAGGTCGAGGTCGGTCACCAGGCGGCGCAGCAGGTCAAGCAGGCGCGCCTGCACCGAGACATCGAGCGACGCCGTCGGTTCGTCCATGAAGACCAGGCGCGGGTGGGTGACCAGGTTGCGCGCGATCTGCAGGCGCTGCTGCATGCCGCCCGAGAACGTGGTGGGCACGTCATCAAGGCGCGCCAGGTCGATTTCCATCTTTTCGAGCCAGGCGCCCGCGATCTCGCGCAAGTCGCCGTAGTGGCGCTCGCCGACAGCCATCAGCCGTTCGGCGATATTGGCGCCGGCGCTGACCTGCATGCGCAGGCCGTCGCGGGCGTGCTGGCGCACGAAGCCCCAGTCGGTGCGCGCCAGCAGGCGCATGCGCGCGCTGGAAAGCGTGGACAGGTCGGTCAGGCCGCTCTCACGCATGTCGTAGCTGACGCTGCCGCGCTGCGGCGGTGCCTGCATCGACAAGGCCTGCAACAGCGTGCTCTTGCCCGAGCCCGATTCGCCCACCACGCACAGCACTTCGCCGGGGTAGAGGTCGAAGCTCACGTCATGGCAGCCGTGCACGCCGTCCCAGGTGCGCGTGAGATGGCGGACGGAAAGCAGCGGGGTGGCGCTCATGGTGCGGCTCCTTCGGCCTGCTGCGCGGCCGTGCGGTCGGTGCGGTCGCTGCAGTATTCCGTGTCCGAGCACACGAACATGCGCGTGCCGGCGTCGTCGGTAATGATCTCGTCGAGGAAGCTGTCGGTCGCGCCGCACTGGGCGCAGCAGTGGCTCCATTTCTCGACGGTGAACGGGTGGTCGGCGAAATCCAGGCTCTTGACCGAGGTGTACGGTGGCACCGCATAGACGCGCTTCTCGCGCCCGGCGCCGAACAGCATCAGCGCGGGGCTGCGGTCGAGCTTCGGGTTGTCGAACTTCGGGATCGGCGAGGGCCGCATCATGTAGCGCTGGTTGACGATCACGGGATAGTCGTAGGTGGTGGCGATATGCCCGTGATGGGCGATGTCCTCGTAGAGCTTGACGTGCATCGAGCCATACTCGGCGAGCGCATGCATGGTGCGGGTCTCGCGTTCGCTCGGCTCCAGCCAGCGCAGCGGCTCGGGAATCGGCACCTGGAACACCATCACCTGGCCCGCGCGCAGCGGCGATTCGGGGATGCGGTGGCGGGTCTGGATGATGCTGGCCTCGGCCGTGCGTTCGGTCGTCTTCACGCCCGTCACGCGGCCGAAGAAGCGGCGGATATTGATGGCGTTGGTGGTGTCGTCCGAACCCTGATCGATGACCTTCAGCACGTCCTGCGTGCCGATGATGGCGGCTGTGACCTGGATGCCGCCCGTGCCCCAGCCATAGGGCAGCGGCATTTCGCGGCTGCCGAACGGCACCTGGTAGCCGGGGATCGCCACGGCCTTGAGCAGCGCGCGGCGCAGCATGCGCTTGGTCGACTCGTCGAGGTAGCCGAAGTTGTAGTGGTCGTCGCGGGCCACGGCGGCCGGCGCGGCGGTAGCGTGGGTCTGACTCATGCCAGCGTCTCCTCCGGGGGCTGGGTAGCGGGTGCGGCAACTGACGGCGCGGCGTCGGGCCGCGCCGATTCCTGCTCCGCGCGCAGGCGGCGCAGCAGTTCCAGGTTGGCCTGGAAGTCCACGTAATGGGGCAGCTTCAGGTGCTGCACGAAGCCGGAGGCCTCGACGTTGTCGCTGTGGTAGAGCATGAATTCCACGTCATTGGCCGGCGCATCGGCGGCTTCGCCAAGCTCGGCGGCGCGCATGGCACGGTCGGCCAGCGCCATCGACATGGCCTTGCGTTCGCCGTAGCCGAACACCAGGCCGTAGCCGCGCGTGAAGCGCGGCGCCTCGCTGGCGTTGCCCGTGAACTGGCTGACCATCTGGCATTCGGTCAGATCGACCTGGCCGATGGTCACGGCAAAGCCCAGCTCTTCGACGAACAGCTCGACTTCGGCCGTGCCGTAGCGGATCTCGGCTGCGAACGGGTGCGAGTTGCCGTAGCCGCGCTGCGTCGAGTAGCCCATCGACAGCAGGAAGCCCTCGTCCGCGCGCGCCAGGTTCTGCAGGCGCGCGGCGCGGCCGGCGGGCAGCGTCAGCGGTTCGCGGGTCAAGTCGGGCGGGGCGGGGTCGCCCGGAGGGATGGCATCGGCCTCGACCAGCTCGTCGGCCTCCAGCAGTGCGGTCACGCGCGGCATGTCGGACGCCAGCGGCTCGGGCGACGGTGCCAGCGGCTCCGGGTCGCGCCCGGCTTCGAGCGAGAAGTCCAGCAGGCGCTGCGTGTAGTCGTAGGTCGGGCCGAGCACCTGTCCGCCGGGGACATCCTTGAAGGTCGACGAGATCCGGCGCTCAAGCCGCATCTTGCCCGTGTCGACCGGCTGGGTGTAGCCAAAGCGCGGCAGCGTGGTGCGGTAGGCGCGCAGCAGGAAGATGGCTTCGATCTGGTCACCCGCGGCCTGCTTGAGCGCCAGCGCCGCCAGGTGCGGGTCGTACAGCGAGCCCTCGGCCATCACGCGCGAGACCGCCAGCGGCATCTGTTCGCGTATCTGCGCCAGCGTCAGCTCGGGCACCGCGGTATCGCCGCGGCGGTAGGCATCGAGCCTCTGGTAGGAATTGAGGATGGCACGCTCGCCTCCCTTGACGGCTACGTACATGTCAGTCCTCCAGTTGCGTGGTGCGCGCAAGCGCGCAGAATTGGTCGCCGCTGGTCAGCAGCAGGTCCACGCCTAGCGGGAACGCGGCGTGGTTGGCGCGCCAGCTTGCGCGGAAGCCGTCGGGCAGGCCGTTGACATGCAGACGCTGCGTGGTCTCGATGCCGGGGCCGCGCAGTGTCAGCGATTCGCCGTCGGCAAGAGACGCGACTTCCGCGATGAGCGTCGCCGACCGGTCCGGATAGGCTGGCTCGCCCTGCGCACAAGCGGCCAGGGGTGGCTGCGCATGGCCGGCGGGAACGCAGACAAAGGTGGCCGCGCCGACGTCGTCCACCAGCGGGCAGCCGCAGTGAAAGCGCAGGAAGGCCCGCACCGCAGCGGGCACGCCTGCCGGCAGCCAGACCGGGGTATCGGCGTCGGCCAGCGTCAGGAGCAGCGCGGCCTGGGCCGGCGAGAGGCCTTCCGGCACGCCGCTTGTCGCGGGCAGCGGCTGCACGGTGCCGGGCCGGGCCATGGCATCGAGCGTGGCGCGAAACACCTGCTGGGCATCTTCGACCGGATTGCCGAAGCCGGGCAACAGCGAGGCGCTCGCCGCGGCGGTGGTGGGTTGGAGCGGTTGCATGTCAGTCTTCTCCGCGAACCATGGTGAAAAACTCCACGCGCGTCTGTGCGGCAACGCCCGCGCGGCTTGCGGCCCGTTCGGCCTGGGCCCGTGCGAGCGGCCCGAGCACCGTTTCCTGCACGCGCTGGTGCCAGTCGGCGCGCTGAAGGAGGGCGTCCAGCACGGCCGCCTGCTCGGCGTGGCGCGTGCCGCGGCCCTGAATGTAGGCGACGCCCGCCGTGCCGCCCGCGGTTCCGCCTTCGAGCACGACGGCGCAGCGCGTCACCGTGACTTCGCCAAGGTTGAACTGGGCGCCAGTGCCGCCGGCACGGCCGCGCACCATGGCCATGCCGGCTTCCGGCTTGCGCAGCAGGCGGTGGGCGGGCAGGCCGCCTGGACCGGAAAGTTGCGCGTAGGCCGCATCGAGCGCATCCGGCGGCGCCAGCGCCAGGATGCGCAGCCACGCAGCACGGGCTGCGTTGGCGTCCGCCGTGGTATCGTCTTGCATTGTCACCCCTATACGTCTATACGTTTAGATGTTAGCAGTATCAGCACGGCGACACTAGAACATACTGGTATGAAGCTTTCGTGACGGACCCGGCCGATGCTCGGACTCGACCGTGCGAAGGCGGGGCTGAGGCACAATCACGGGTACGGACCGGAACCGGTAGTGAAATCCGCTCCGATGAATGCTTGATGACAAAGGGCAAGGCAAGACAATGTCTGATCGAGAAGTGGAACGGGGTTCCGGCGTCGCGGTATGGCGCCAGATTGGCGAGGCGCTGGCAGCGGACATCCGCAACAAGCTCTATGGCCCCGGTGAACAACTGCCGCCGGAACCGGAGCTGGCCAGCCGCTTCGCCGTCAACCGCCACACCATCCGCCGCGCCATGGGCGAGCTGGAACTGAGCGGCCTCGTGCGGATCGAGCAGGGCCGTGGCACCTTCGTGCAGGAACACGCGATCGACTATGCGATCGGGCGCCGCACGCGCTTTTCGCAGAACCTCGCCGCGCAGGGCATGCGCGGGCATGTCGAGATGCTGGACAGCCGGGTATTGCGCGCGCCCGACATCGCCAGGCACCTGGGCCTGCCGCGCACCGCGGACATCCTGCACGTGCAGATGATCGGCAAGGCCGAAGACCGCACCATCGACGTCGCCGAGCACTATTTCGACAACAAGCGCTTTCCCGGCCTGGCCGAGCAGTTGCGCGAAAAGCTGTCGATTTCGCGCGCGCTCGCACACTTTGGCATTGCCGACTACACGCGCAAATGGTCGCGCATCACGGCGTCGATGCCGAGCGCGCCGGTCGCGCGGCTGCTGAACCAGCCCAAGACACGCCCGGTGCTGCAGGTGGAGGCGCTGAACGTCGATATCGACGGTGCGCCGCTGCAGTACAGCATGACCCGCTTTGCCGGAGACTGGGTGCAACTCACGGTTTCCGACAGTGAGTAACATGCCCGCGATCCTGAAGCATTCCGTGACCGCCGGGAACGACGGCGCCGTGTCGCATTGGTCTAGACATCCGGCTGTCATTTACCGGCACTAACGTATCGCCTATGCATATCACTAGCCAAGCTACCACGGCCCCGCTCGCGGGGATTACAGGCCGCCGCGTGCTGGGTACGGGCGCCATCGTCCCGGCCACGCTGGGGTTCCATGACGGCTGCGTGGCGCAGCAGATGCCGCAGGCGGGGCCGTGTCTCGACGCCGGCGACCTGCTCGTGCTGCCGGGCATCGTCGATCTCCATGGCGATGCCTTCGAGCGCGCCGTGATGCCGCGCCCCGGCGTGAGCTTCCCATACGCGGGCGCGCTGCTCGATGTGGACCGCCAGCTGCTCGCGCATGGCATCACCACCGAGTTCCACGGCGTGACGCTGTCATGGGAAGGCGGGCTGCGCGGCGAGGCCTACGCACTGCGCATGTTTGAAGCACTGGCCCAGCTCGGATCGGTGCTCGGCGCCTCGCACAAGGTCCACCTGCGCTTCGAGGCCTACCATCTCGACGGCGTGGAGACGGCACTTGCCTGGATGGAAGCCGGGCGCGTCGGGCTGCTGGCCATCAACGACCACCTGCCGACCATGGTCCGCCGCATCGGCGACGACCGCAAGGTCCTGCAATACGCGGAGCGCGCCGAGTGCGACATGGAGACCTTCCGCAACCGTCTGCGCGCGGCCAGCCGCCACGAACAAGACGTACCGGGCGCCATGTCCCGCCTGATTGCCGCGGCGTGCGGCGCGGGCCTGCCCGTGGCATCGCACGACGACCCGGACCTTGCCACGCGGCAGCGCTACCACGGGCAGAGTTGCCGCATCGCGGAATTTCCGCTGTCGGTCGAGACCGCGCGCCTGGCCCGCCAGCTCGGCGATGACGTCGTGTTCGGCGCGCCCAATGTGGTACGCGGCACCAGTCATACCGGTGCGCCCAATGCCACCGAAATGGTATCGGCGGGGCTGTGCACGGTGCTGGCGTCCGACTACTACTATCCGGCCCCGCTACAGGCCGCGTTCAAGCTGGTGCAGCTTGGCGTGGTGGACCTTCCCGGAGCCTGGAAGCTGGTATCGCGCAATCCGGCGCGCGCCGCGGGCCTGCGTGACCGCGGCACCCTGGTCCCCGGCCTGCGCGCCGACGCGATCGTGGTCGATGACCGCCAGCCCGGCCTGCCGCGCGTGGTCGCGACGATCGTTGGCGGCCATCTGAAGCATGCCGCCATGCCGCTGCCCATGACCGATATTTCCGGCGCGGGCCTGGCCGGCAACGACAGCAAGGCAGCGTGATCATGCAAGCCCATCGCTACGCCATCTACCTCGCCCCCGGCGAGCCGTTCCGTACGTTCGGCAGCCAGTGGCTCGGCCGCGACGCCGACACCGGCGCCGCGCTGCCTCATCCGGACCGGCCGCGGGCATGGATCGACGCGCCCGCGCACTATGGCCTGCATGCCACCCTGAAGCCGCCGTTCAGGCTGGCGACGGGCGCCAGCGCGCCCATGCTCGACGCGGCTGCCCGGTCGTTTGCCAGGGAACACAACGCGATCGATGCACCGCTGGTCCTGCGTGAGCTGCGTGGCTTCGTGGCCTGGTGCCTGGACGAGAACACGGCCGGTGCACGCGCAACACACGCACTGGCCGATGCCTGCGTGCAGGCATTCGAGCCGTTCCGCGCGCCCGCGACCGCCGAGGAAGTCGCCCGCCGCCGTCCGCATCAGCTCACGGCCGCGCAGCGTCAGATGCTGGAAGCCTGGGGCTATCCCTATGTCTTCGACACCTTCAAGTTCCATATCACGCTGACGGGCATGCTTGCGGCCGTGGATGCCGTTGCCGCGCTGGCAAGACTATCCGCCGATTGCCAGGAGCTGCTGCAAACGCCGCTGCATGTGGACGGCATCAGCGTATTCGTCCAGCCGGAGGCCGGTGAAGATTTCGTCGTCGGCAGGCACTACCGCTTCGACGGCAGCGTGGTGGACGGAGCCGGCACCGCCTATCTGGAAGCATGAGCCAGCCCATGAATATCGACGGCACCGGCCTGTTCTATGTCATGGGGCCATCGGGCAGCGGCAAGGACTCGCTGCTGCGCGCGCTGCATTCGCGCCTGGGGCCGCGCGACCGCGTGGTTGTGGCCCATCGCTACATCACGCGGGACGCGGATGCCAACGAGGCTTCCGTCTCCCTTTCCGCTGGCGAGTTCGAGCGCCGCGCCGCGCTTGGCTGCATGGCCTTGCACTGGCGCAGCCATGGCCTGCACTATGGCATCGGCCTGGAGATCGAGCCGTGGCTGGCGCGCGGCCTGAAGGTCATCGTCAATGGCTCGCGCGAGCACCTGCCGCATGCGGTGGCACGCTACCCGAAGCTTTGCGCCGTGCATGTCCGCGTGAAGCCGGAAGTGCTGGGCGCGCGCCTGCGCCAGCGCGGCCGTGAGTCCGAAGAGGCGATCGTGCAGCGTCTCGCGCGCGCGGATGAGTCCTTTGCCGTGCCGGCGCAATGCCGCGTGGTCGAGATCGACAACAGCGGCGCGCTGGAAGATTCGACCCTGGCATTCGCCCGGCTGGTCGGCCTCTGACCGGCGGCTGGACGCGCTCGTTGCGGCAGGCGCTCCGGCTGGGCGTCAGTCCAGCGTGACCCCGGTGTCGGCCGTCAGCTTCAGCACCACCGGCAGGTAAGCCTTGTAGGCACTGGCTGCCTCGGACGGGGTGTTGCCGATCGGTTCTGCCCCCATGTCTTCGACACGCTTGGCGAAGGCCGGGCTTTTCACCAGCGCGCTGACCTCGCGGCCGAGGCGGTCGACGACAGGCTGGGGCGTTTTGGCCGGGGCCATCAGCGTGATCGGGCCGGTCAGCCGGTAGGCGTCGTCGGGAAAGCCTGCCTCTGCAAAGGTGGGCACGTCGGGCAGAGACCTGGCGCGCCACGGTCCGGTCACTGCGATCGGCCGCAACTTGCCGCCGGCGAAGTGTTGCTGCAACGCGGTGACCGAGCCGACGGTCACATTGACCTGGCCGGCGAGCAGGTCGGTCACCATCGGCCCCTCGCCGCGGTAGGGCACGTGCAGGATGTCGACGCCGTACTTCCTGGCCATGTAGGTCTGGATGGTATGCGGCTGGGTGCCCGGCCCCCAGGAACCCATGCGCAGCTTGCCCGGTTCCTTTTTGGCGTAGTCGATCAGTTCGGCCACGGTCTTGACCGGCACGGCGGCATTGACCGCCAGCACGGTGCGCGCGGTGGCGATGTCGGAAATCGGGCGCAGGTCGGTGCGCGGATCGTAGGGCAGCTTCTTGTATAGCGCCAGGTTCGACGTGATCGGGCCAGGGATGGTCAGCAGCAGGGTGTAGCCGTCGGGCGCCGCCTTGGCCGCCTGGTCTGTGCCGATGATGCCGCCCGCACCGCCCTTGTTTTCAACCACGATGGTCTGGCCAAGCCGCTTGCCGAGGCCATCCGCAAGCGCGCGCGCCAGCGTGTCGGTCAGTCCGCCTGCCGGGTACGCCACCACCAGCCGCACCGGCCTGGTCGGGTAGGCATCCTCGGCGCCTGCGCCAGGCGGCAGCAGGCACAAGGCCGCGGCTGTGATCAGCAAGGCTCGCCGCCGGCGTGCCAGGGTGCGGTTATTCATGTTCTTGTCTCCTTTTCGAATCTGTGCCCGATGCCGGAGAACCTTATGGGCGGCACGCCTCATGGGTCAATAAGACAGCCTATATTTCCAATATTTGGAAATTGATTCCGCTTTTTGACACTGGATGGCTCGCTGTCCAGACTGGGTAAAGAGGAAAACGCCATGAACCTGCCAGTCGAACAATTCATTGCCGAACGCCGCCGCGACGATCCGTCCTTCGGCGGCCTGCTGGCCAAGGGCTTCGCCCTGCTGCGCTGCTTTATCGACGAGCCGCGCCCGCTCGGCAACGGCGAGCTGTCGCAGCGGTTGCAACTGCCGCGCGCCACCGTCTCGCGCATTTGCCGCACGCTGTTCGAGCTGGGCTACCTCGACTGGGATCCCAAGCTCGACAAGTACTTCGTCAGCGCTCAGGTGCTGGCGCTGGGCTACCCGTACCTGGCCGGGCTGCAGGTGCGCCACGTGGCCCGGCCACTGATGCAGGCGCTGGCGGACCGCATCGAGGGTGCCGCGTCGATGGGCGTGGCGCACCGGCTCGACGTGACCTACTTGCAGTCCTGCACCCACAACGAGGGCACTCCGGCCCGGCCGGGAACCGGCGCCGTGCGCTCGGTGTTGAGCACGGCCATGGGCCGGGCCTACCTGTGCACCTTGTCGAAGGCGCAGTTCGAAAGCCTGATGGTGGCCGCCCGCGAGGAGCGACCCGAGGAGTACGCCGCGTTCTACGACACGCTGTGCCAAAACGTCGCGCACTACCCCAAGCGCGGCTTCGCGCTCAACGAGGGTGACGCCGGGGTCGGCGTGTACGGCGTGGGCGTTTATTCGCGCATCAAGTACCTGAACCGCCCGCTGCTGTTCAACTGCGCCGTGCCTGGCTCGCAGGTGAAGCGCGGGATGATGGAAAAGAAGGTGGCGCCGCTGCTGATGGAGATGGTGCGCTCCATCGAGGCCGCCACCGGCCTGCGCTATTAGCCGGCCAGGCCCGGCCGAAACTAACCATAAAACAAGACCTGGAGACAGCCACATGGTTGACCTGAATTCCCTGCTGTACCCGCGTTCGATCGCGGTGGTCGGTGCTTCCACCCAGCCGGACAAGGTGGGGGGCATGCCGATCCGGCTGCTGCGCGAACTGGGCTATGCGGGGCGCCTCTATCCGGTCAACCCGTCCGCTGCCGAGGTGCAGGGCCTGCGTGCCTATGGCTCGCTGGCGGAGATCGGCGAACCCGTCGACCTGGCGATCGTGGCGGTGCCGGCCAGCGCCAGCCAGGACGTGATGGCGCAGCTGGCCGGCAACGGCACGCGGGCCGCGGTGGTCTTCACCTCAGGCTTCGCGGAAGCCGGGGAGGGCGGCGTGCGCATGCAGGACATGCTGGCGCGCGGCGCACGCGATGCCGGCGTGACGCTGCTGGGCCCCAACTGCCTGGGCGCGATGAACCTGCGCGAGCGCATGTTCGCCACCTTCTCGCCGATCCCGCTTGGCGGCGTGCCGCCGGTCGGTGAAGTCGGGCTGGTCAGCCAGAGCGGGGCCTTCGGCGCCTATGCGTACGCGCTGGCGCGCGAAGCGGGGCTGGGCCTGAGCCACTGGGTCACCACCGGCAACGAGGCCGGGCTGCAGGTTGCCGACGTGATCGCGTGGCTGGCCAACGACCCGAACACCCGCGTGATCCTTGCCTACATTGAAGGCTGCCGCGACGGCGCGCGCCTGCGCCAGGCGCTGGCCGCGGCGCGTGCGGCGGGCAAGCCGGTGGTGGTCACCAAGGTCGGCACCACGGCGGCAGGCGCGCGCTCGGCGCAGTCGCACACGGCCAGCCTGACTGGTGAGGATGCGGTGTACCAGGCGGTGTTCGATGCCTACGGCGTGCACCGGGCCCATACGCTCGAAGAGTTCTTCCGGCTCGGCTATGTGCTGACCCGCGGCCGGCGGCCGGCGGCCTGGCAGCGCCGGGAAGCGGGGCGCACCGGCGCCGCCACGCCGCTGGCGATCGTCACCGTGTCGGGCGGCGTGGGCATCATGATGGCCGATCGTGCCGAACAGCTGGGATTGCCGCTGCCGCCGATGCCGGACGACGCGGCCGAGGCGCTGCGCACCGCGATCCCGTTCGCCAGCACCGCCAATCCGATCGACGTGACGGGGCAGGTGGTGGCGCAACCGCGCGTGTTCATGGACGCCATCGCAGGCGTGGCGCGCAGCGGCGCCTACGGCTGCGTGGCGGCCTTTCTCGCCGGTGGCGCCAGTGCGCCGCGGCTGTGGCCAGCGCTGCAGCAGACCATCGGTGCGTTAAGCGAAGACGCAGATGCCGCACCGCTGCTGCTGGCCGGCATCGTCGACGACGACAAGCGCGAATGGCTGGAAGCACGCGGCTGCCTGGTGTTTCGCGAACCTGGTCACGCCGTGGAAGCCGTCGCCACGCTGGCGCAGGCGGCGGAGCTGGAGTCCGCCCGGCGTACGTCGTCAGAGACCGGGCCGCGGACCGATGCGCGACTGCGCGAGCTGCCGCGTGGAGCCACGGCGCTGTCCGAGCACGAGGCCATGCGCCTGCTCGCCGACGCCGGCGTGCCGGTAGCTCCGCACGGGCTTGCGCACGATGCGGACGAGGCGGTGCGCATTGCCGAGGGCCTTGGGTATCCCGTGGTGGTGAAGCTGTGCTCGCGCGAAATCCTGCACAAGAGCGATGTCGGCGGCGTGGCACTCAACCTCGCCGATGCGCAGGCGGTGCGCGATGCCTTCGACCGCATGGCGCAAGCGGTCGCCCTGGCGCGCACCGAAAGCGGCGCGCCGGTGCCATTCGAAGGCGTGCTGGTAGCGCGCATGGTGCGAGGCTGGGGCGAGGTGATGGTCGGCGTGCGGCGCGACCCGGTGTTCGGGCTGGTGGCGCTGGCGGGCATCGGCGGCACTGCCGTCGAGATCTTCCGCCAGACTGCCTGCGGGCTGGCGCCGCTGTCACGCGCACAAGCGCGCGCGATGCTGCGCGACTGCCGCGCCGCCGCGTTGTGCGAAGGGCATCGCGGCAACCCCGCAGTGGATCTCGATGCCGCCGCGCAGGTGCTGGCCACGGTGTCGCAACTGGCCGCCGAGCTGGGCGAGCGCCTGGACACGCTCGAGATCAATCCTTTTATCGTTACCGCGCAGGGGCTGGTCGCCGCTGACGCGGTGGTCACGCTTCGCCCGGACAGTCGCAGCGCTTCATAGCGACGGCGCGCAACGCGATGGACAGGATGCCCGCGCAGACGGGCGCCGCTGTCGCGACAAGACGCAGTACCTCAAACAAGACAGGAGACAAGCATGCAGATGCACACGCACTTGCCGGCGCGGCGCATGGCGCTGCACGGACTGGGCGCGCTCGCCGTGGCACTGTGCGGGGTAGCTTCCCCTGCGCACGCCGGCGCGTATCCCGACAAGCCGATCCGGCTGGTCGTACCGTTCCCGCCGGGCGGCGGCACCGACGTGGTCGGCCGGCTTCTCGCGGCGGGACTGTCCAGGGAACTCGGCAAGACCGTGGTGGTGGAGAACGTGGCGGGTGCCACTGGCACCATTGGCTCGGCCCAGGTCGCGCGCGCCGCGCCTGACGGCTACACGCTGGTGCTGGGCATCTCCGCCACGCATGCGATCGCGCCAGCGATCTTCCCCAGGCTGACCTATGATCCACTGCGCGACTTCGTGCCCGTCAGCCGGCTTTTCTATGGCGGCAACGTGCTGATCGCCGGCCCCGGCTTTACCGGCCGCGACCTGCCCGAGCTGATCGCCACGGCCATGCGCCCCGGTGCCGACCTGGCCTACGGTTCATGGGGCAACGGCTCCGGCGGCCATCTTGCGGGCGAAAGCCTCAACGTGCTAGGCGGCATCCACCTGCGCCATATCCCCTACAAGGGCGTGAGCCCGATGCTGACCGACGTAATGGGCGGCACGCTGCCCGTGGCCATGTCGGACCTCGCTGGCACGCTGCCGCTGATCCGCAGCGGCAAGGTGAGGGCGCTGGCGGTCACTGGCTCCGAGCGCTCGCCCGCGCTGCCCCATGTGCCGACCTTTACCGAAGCGGGCGTGGCGTTCGGCGTCGACAGCTGGTTCGCGCTGTTCGCCCCCGCGCGCACGCCGGTCGAGATCGTCGACAAGCTCGAACGCGCCACGGTCGCGGTCATGCAAGATCCTGCCGTCAAAGCGCAGGCCGACACGCTCGGCATGCGCTACGCCCCCCAGCCACGCAGCGCCTTCGCTGCGCAGATGCGCAGCGATGTGTCCGCCTGGGCCGCGCTGGTCAAGTCAAGCGGTGCGGCCCAGGAATGAGCTGCCACGGTCCCCACTTTGTCCGCCCATTTTCGGAGCCCTCATGAACCATCCCGCACCACAGTTGTTCGCCGCACCCGTCTACAGCTCCAGCCAGGAAGCGCTGGCGGCCGCCGCCGCCATACCGCTGGTGATTTATGGCTATCCGCTGGTCGAAACGATCCGTACTTGCAAGGTGCAGACCGCGGTCAGCCAGGCCACCGCCTATGGCCGCGCCCCGGTCAACACGCTGTCGGCGAGCGAGCGCCAGTGGACGCATGAAGACCGCGATGTCGTCACGCCTGCCAATGACCTGTTGTACTTCTGCGGCTGGGCCAACCTGGCCGACGGACCGGTCACGCTGTGCGTGCCGCCGCTGCCGCAGTGTGACCCACAGCGCGACCGGTACTACGTGGTGGAGCTGCTGGATGCCTGGACCAACAACTTCGAGAACCTGGGTCCGCGCAACGTGCCGGCCGAAGGTGGAACCGTGACGCTGGTCGGTCCCGGCCAGCACGCCGAAGGCGAGCATGTCGTGGCCTGCCCGACCTCGCTGGTGTGGCTGCTGGGGCGCGTGCTGGTACAGGGCGCCGACCTGGCCGCGGCCCATGCGTTCGAAAGCGGCTTTGCGCTCGACGCGCCGGACAAGACGATGCCGCAATGCGTACGCGCATGGTGCGATACCGGCAACGAGGCGCTCGACTTCTTCCAGAACCTGTTCAACGCACTGCGGGAGTATCCGCCCAGCGAGCGCGAACTGGGCGCGTTCACGCTGCTGCGCAAGGCCGGCCTCAAGCTGGAGGGCGAGATCGACGTCACAGCATTGCGCGCGGAGGTCCGCGCCGGCCTGGAGAATGCGTATCGCCAGGCCATGCAGCTGATCGAGGCGCATACGCGCAGCCAGGGCCGCAAGAGCTGGGGCTACAGCCTGAAGCTGGGCATCTATGGCGATGACTGGCTGCAGCGCGCCTGCACCGCGATGAAGGGCCTCGGTGCGCTGCGCGCCGACGAGGCCATCTATGCGATGGCCGATTTCGATGCCGACAGCGAGCCGCTGCATGGCGCGCACGCGTATGAACTGCGCTTCCCGCCTGGCATGCTGCCGCCGGCGCAGGCGTTCTGGTCGGTGTCCTTATACGGCGAGGACCGTTTCTTCAGCGCCAACGAGATCGGCCGCTATGCCGTGGGCGACCGCACGCCGGGCCTGCGCATGGAGGCAGACGGCAGCCTGGTCATCCCGATCTCGCACCGGCGCCCCGAACAGGCCGAACGGGCCGGCAACTGGCTGCCCGCTCCCGCGGGCCCGTTCTACCTGATCCTGCGCCTGTACCATCCCGCGCCGGCCTTTATCGCGGGCGAGTACCGCATTCCGCCGGTGCGCCGGATTGCCTGAGGAGCGAGATTCCATGATGCCATCCGCCGATTTCCATACGCCCGCGCTGGCCCGCGAGGCCGTGCTGTACACGCTGCCGCTCTACGAAATGGCGCGCATGCGCGCCGCCACCTGCCCGCGCCGCCGCCGTGAAGGCGCCTTTGCCGACGAGCGCCCCGACGGCACGCTGCGCTGGGTCAACCAGTTCTTCCACACGCGCCAGCTGCTGGGCCCGCAGCACCGGCAGGTGGTCACGCCCAACAACGACACGCTGTACAGCAACGCCTGGCTCGACCTGTCGCAGGGGGCGCTGCTGCTGGAAGTGCCGGACAGCGCCGGACGCTACTACGTGCTCGGGCTGCTCGATTTCTATACCAACCCGTTTGCCTACATCGGCAGCCGCACCACCGGCACGCAGCCCGGGCGCTTCCTGCTGCACGGTCCCGGCTGGCAGGGCGAAGCGCCGGCTGGCGCCACCGCCATCGCCTGTCCGACCGATGCGGTGTGGCTGCTGGGCAGGCTGCTGGTGGACGGCCCTGACGACCTGCCCGCGGTGCATGCGCTGCAGGACCGCTTCCGGATGACGCTGCCGGACGGCGGCGACGCTGTGCGCGCGTACGACGTCGGCATGCTGCCCAGCGAACACCTCGGCGCGTCGGCGCAACAGGTGCGGCGCTATGCCGAAGTGGTGAACCGCGCGCTGCGCGAGAACCCGCCGCCAGCGGACGAGGCGACGACCGTGCAATCCTTCGCGGCGGTTGGCCTCGGTACCGCCTGCGAGGGCATGCCGCTGGACGATAAACAGGTGGCGCTGCTGGCCGCTGCCATGGAGCAGGTGCTGGACGAGCTGGCCCGGCCGATACCATCCGCGCTTGGCGGCGGCTGGAGCCTGCCAGTCGAGATCGGCGAGTCGTTCGGCACGCGCTATGCCGAGCGCGCCCAGGTGGCGCGCAACTACATCGGCGCGCTGGGCATGGACGAGGCCATGTACATCATCGCTGACTGCGACGCACACGGCCGCCCGCTCGACGGCAACGAAGCGCACGAGCTGGTGTTTCGCGCTGGCCAGCTGCCGCAGGTGGGCGCGTTCTGGTCGCTGACCATGTACGACAAGGGCGACTGCATGCTGGTGGAAAACCCGATCGGCCGCTATTCACTGGGCGACCGCTCGCCCAGCCTGCGCTATGAGCCGGACGGCAGCCTGCGCCTGCACCTGGGTGCCGCCGCGCCGCGCGACGCGGCACGCCACGGCAACTGGCTGCCGGCGCCGGCGGGGCACTTCTACGTGGCCCTGCGGCTCTACGTGCCGGGCGAGGCGCACCTCGGCAAGACCTTCCCGTATCCGGGCATCCAGGCCACGGAGGCATGACGATGACTGCTGACACGATATCGCGCAGGGCCATGCTGGCACGCCTGCGTGGCCTGATGCTGCTGGGTGCGGCGCCCGCGCTGGCGCCGCTGGCAGCACGGGCGCAAGCGTATCCGGCGCGCACGGTGCGGCTGATTTCCCCCTATGGTCCCGGCGGGTCCAACGACACCTCGGCACGGCTGCTGGCCGAAGCGCTGAGCCGCAAGTACGGGCAGCAGTTCGTGGTCGAGAACAAGCCCGGCGCCGGCACCCGGGTGGCCAACGAAACGCTGGCGCGCGCCACTCCCGACGGCTACACGCTGCTGTGGGCCGCCGCGCCGTTTGCCATCAATACGGCGGCCGGGCTGCCACAGCAATACGACATCCACAGGGATTTCGTCGCGGTCGGGCCGCGCGTGGTCGGCCCGGTGTTCCTGATCGTCAAGGCAGACTCGCCGGCGCGCTCGGTCGCGGATTTCGTGAAGCTGGCCCGTGCCAGGGCGCAAGGCGTCACCTTTGCGTCGCCCGGCGCCGGGTCCGGGCCGCACCTGACGGCGGAACTGCTTGGCGCGCAGGCGAGGTTCAAGGTGCTGAACGTGCACTACCGCGGCGATGCCACCGCCTACACCGAACTGCTGGCCGGCCGCGTGGATGCCACGCTGACCGCCATCACGACGGCGCTGCCATTTATCAAGGCAGGCAAGCTGCGAGTGCTGGCGGTCGCTTCGGAGCAGCGCACGCCGGTCTATCCCGATGCGCCCACCTTCGTCGAGCAGGGCTATCCCGGCGTGATCGGCTACGGCTGGTTCGGCCTGATGGCGCCGGCCGGCACGCCCGCCGCCATCGTGCGACAGATCAACCAGGATGCCACCGCCGTGCTGTCCGGCGCGGATCTGCGCAACAAGCTGGCGGCGCTGGGATTGCAGCCCGAGCCGGTGGACAGCGCTGGCTTCGCGGGCTTCATCGACGCGGAAGTGCGCAAGTGGGCGACGGTGATCAAGGCCAGCGGCGTGGTGCTGGAGTAGCCGCACGCACGGCGCTCGCACTCCGCACACAGGCGCTTGGCAGGGCAGCGACGAGCAGCCGGCCCGGCGCCTACAGCGCCGTGCTGAAGCTGATGCCGTGTTCGGTGAACCCCAGGCTCCGATAGAAATCGTGCGTGCGCAGGCGCCGCGCGTTGGAAGAAAGGGCCAGCTTGCACGCGCCGGCCTCGCGCGCGATCCGCATGGCTTCGTGCATCATGGCCTTGCCGACGCCCGTGCCGCGCGCGGCGGGCGCGACCACAACGCCTTCGACAATCGCTTCCGGGCGTCCGTCGTGGACCATGGTCGGGAACAGCAGCAGGCTGAACGTGCCAAGCGGGCGATCGTCCGCATCGACCATCAGGTAGCAGCGGTAGAACGGGAAGCGCTGCATCGCCGCATAGCGTTCGCGCATGGTGGCCAGCGCAAGCTCCGGCTCGTCGTCCATGGTCGCGAGCAGGGCGGCGAGCTGCCGAAGCTCCTCGTCGCTGCCTTGCACCTCGCGCAAGCTCGGCACCGGATCGCTCATGCCGCGGGACGCGCGCAGCGCGCGGCCATGTCCAGGTAGTGCGCGAGCGGCGGCGTGGGCAGATCCACGACTTTCGCCAGGTCATCGTAGCGGCGCAGGCGTACGGCGGCGTCGGCGTACGGGGCCGCCGCGAATGCGCTCGCCTGGGAGGCATCGTAGGGTCCGCCCTGCAGCGCAAGGCTATGGACCGAGGCCTCGGACAGCGTGCCGAAATAGCCGGCATCCATCGCGCACAGGTAGCGCTTGGCGGCCACGTGCAGGCGGACGGGCTCAGTCACGTCCGGGCCGAAGAGCGCCGCCAGTGCATCCGCGGCGGCTTCCTGGTGGCGCATGTCGGTGGTGCTGCTTTCGGCCAGCATCAGGTGGCCGACATCATGCAGCAACGCTGCAATGATCAGCGGCTCGGGTTCGCCGGCCTGCTCGGCCAGTTGCGCGCACTGGAGCGCATGCGCGGTCTGGCTGATCGCCTCGCCGCCGTAGTAGGCGGTGCCGTGGCTGGCGAACAGGGATTCGATGCGGGGCAGGGTCAGCATGGAATTCTGCAATGGGTGCGCTTGGGGTTAGTGTCGGTCAGACCAGTACCTTGCGGATCTGTGCCGATATGACGTCAATCGCCGTCACAAACACGATGATGATGATCATCACGGCGCAGGTCTGGCCGTACTGGAAGCTGCGGATGATCTCCCACAGCACGGTGCCGATACCGCCCGCGCCGACGATCCCCACCACCGAAGCCGAGCGCACATTCGACTCGAAGCGGTACAGCGCGAACGACAGCCACAGCGGCAGCACCTGCGGAATGACGCCGTAGACGATCTCTTCCAGCGGGCCCGCACCGGTGGCGCGCACGCCTTCGACGGGACCCGGGTCGATGGCTTCGACGGCCTCGGCGAAGAGCTTGGCCAGCACGCCCGTGGTGTGGATCCAAAGGGCCAGCACGCCGGCAAAGGGACCCAGCCCGACCGCCACGATGAACAGCATGGCGAAGACCATCTCGTTGATGGCGCGGCATGCATCCATGACGCGGCGCGCCGGCTGGTAGACCCACGCCGGCACGATATTGGCCGAGCACAGCAGGCCGAGCGGCACCGCCATGAAGACGGCCATGGCCGTACCCCATACCGCGATCTGCACGGTCACGACCATTTCTTCGAGATAGTGGCGCCAGTCGCGGAAATCGGGCGGGAAGAAGTCCGCGGCAAACCGCCCCATGTTGCCGGAGTCGCGCAGCAGGTCCAGCGGGCGCATGTCGGCGCCGTTCCACGACAGGGCAAGCATGGCCAGCACGATTGCCCAGACCAGCATCACGGAAAGCGGAGTGCGCGGCGGCCGGGCCTGGCTGTTCGGGGAGGGCGGCAGGGCGTGCCTGGTGGTGACGGTCATGGGGGACAATCCGGTGTGGCGAGAAAAGGCGAGAAAAGGCGGGAGGCATGGCGGCGGCTGGCAGCACAGGCGTGCGCCAGCCGCAAGCGGGAGGTTGAGCGCGGTTACTGGGTGCTGACAGCCTTGTCGAGCTCGGCCAGGCGGCGCGACACGTCGGCAAGCTGCTTCTGCTTGTCCGCGGCGGCCAGCGTGGTATCGGTTTCGATGCGCGCCTTTTCCTTGGCCAGTTCAATCTGGCGGATCGGGACGAGCTGCGCGTCGGTGGACGGACGGAAGCCCTGGTAGGTCAGCGTGGCCAGCACCTGCTTCTCGCGCGCGGCGTCGGCGCCCTTGCCGTAGTTGACGAAGAAGGTCTGGATCTTCTTTTTCAGGTCGGCCGGCAGGTCCTTGCGGTAGACCAGCGGGTCTGCCGGGATCAGCGGGGACTTCCACAGCACGCGGACCATGTCATACGGGTTCTTGCCCGTGTTGATACGATAGCGCTCGAAGTTCTCGGTGTTGTTCACGGCCACGTCCACCTGCTTGTTCAGCACGGAGAGCAGGTTGGTCTCGTGGTTGCTGATACGCACGGCCTTGAACAGGGTCTTCGGCTCGACCTTGTGGGCGGCCCACAGGTAATAGCCCGGCACAGCGGTGCCGGAGGTGGAGTTCGGGTCGCCGGCACCATAGCTCAGTTCCTTGCCGTGCTTGATGACGTCTTCCACGCTCTTGATGTCGCTGTCCTTGCTGACGATCAGCAGCGACCAGTAGCCCGGGTTGCCGTCCTTGTCGATCACGGAGGCGAACACCTCGCCGTTGGCGCGGTCCACGGCTTCCATGGCCGACTTGTTGCCGAACCAGGCGATCTGGACCTTGTTGAAGCGCATGCCTTCGATGATGCCAGCGTAGTCCGACGCAAAGAACGGCTTGACGGTAACGCCGAGCGTTTTGCTGAGGTCATCGATCACCGGCTGCCAGGCCGATTTCAGGTTCGACGACGATTCCGTCGAGATGAAGCCGATGTTCAGGGTTTTGGCGTCCTGTGCAAAGGCGGGCAGGGCGACCATGCCCGATGCAACCACGGCGAGAAAAGTTCTGCGAAGCATGGATGACTCCGGTTGGAATTCGTGTTGGGGAACGTCTGGAAAAAGAACGCGAGGCGCGACCGCCCTCAGGCCGTCGCAAGCTTCATGGTTGCGAGGGCGGGAGCGGGCATGGGCACGCTTCCCGGCCCGGTGGCGAGCGAGTCGTGCAGCAGTTCTTCCGCCTCGGTGCCATACAGGTCGCGCAGCATGTCAGGCGTGAGCGCCGCGGACGGGCCGTCGTAGACGACCTTGCCATGGCGCAGCGCGACCACGCGCGGGCAGTAACGCATCGCCACGTCCACCTGGTGCAGCGACACCACCACGGCGACCTGGCGCGTGCGGTTGATCTGCGCCAGCAAGGACATCACGCGGCGCGACGATTCCGGGTCCAGCGAGGCAATCGGCTCGTCGGCCAGGATCACGCGCGCGTTCTGCACCAGCGTGCGGGCGATGGCGGCGCGCTGCTGCTGGCCGCCCGACAGCGTCGAGGCACGCTGGAACGCATAGTCGTCTATACCAACCTGGGCGAGGGCATCGAGTCCTGCCTGGATCTCGTCGGCCCGGAACAGGCGCAACAGGCTGCGCCATTTCGGCAGCCGCGACAGCATGCCGGCCAGCACGTTGGTCATGACCGGCAAGCGCCCGACCAGGTTGAACTGCTGGAACACGAAGCCGATCTCCGAGCGCACGCTGCGCACGTCGCCCGCGAGGCGTCCGTTGCGCTGGACGGCACGGCCGTTCACGAGGATTTCGCCGGCGTGGGCATCGCCGGTAACGAAGCCGGCAATGTGGCGCAGCAGCGTTGACTTGCCGGAGCCCGAGGCGCCCAGCAGGGCAACCATTTCACCGGGCGCGACGTGCAGCGTGACATCGTCAAGCGCCTTGCGGTCTGCGCGGAACGACTTGGTCAGGCCGCGCACTTCGATGGCATGCATCATCTCGATTCCCTTGCTTGAATGACGAACGCATTCTGGCGGCAACCCGTGACAGAACGATGACGATTGCAGCGCTTGCGGCGAGCCGTGGAAGGGGAAAACGCGTAGTTGAATTTCGTCACGCAACCGTCATAATCGCTTTCCAGAATCATCCTCAATCCGGCTTCTATGCAATCGCTGATGCGCGTGACGATTCGTATGATCACCGTACCGGGCACTCCCGGACGGGCCGCCCTTCACAGGGCGGCTGTTTACCCAACGTCGGAAGACGGCGCAGCCCCGCTGATGGTGAGCGACTGGAGCCAGCGCGAGCCCGAAGTCTTCCTCGCGGCGCAAACCTGGGCGCGAAGCCGCGCATTCATCATTTCCAATCCGCGCAGCGGCTCTTTCTACGGCGGCCGGTACGGTCGGTACTAGTCCACTGCATTGCCAGCTGCGCACCGCTGCAGTGCGCAGAAGACCGATCCGGAACGACGATGGCCACAAGACCATCGCGCTTTCGCATGCCACGCGTGCGGATTGCACGTCCGTCGACGCATCCAGCGCATACAATCTTCTAGTCAAATATGCATTCCCACCCCCATTGCGCCGGAACATTGCCAGCCGGCCGCAGGCGGGACGGTGCGGTCGGTGTGTCCTTTGCAGCGGCATGACCGCGGACGCGAAAACACGAACAATTAGCGGAGGTCCCGCCATGGTCCGTATCCGTGTGTTCGATATCGTGCGGTTCTAATTGCAGGCCGCAGGCCTGGCGCAATTCCCGCTGGTCGTGGGAGGCGTGGTGCCGGTGGTCAATCTCGACGGCGTTGGCGCGGGGCAGGTGCGCCTGACCGGTGCGCTGCTAGCCGGCATATTCCAGGGCAAGATCGTTAACTGGAATGACCCTACCATTGCGCAGGCAAATCCCGGCATCGCCGGCGTGGTGTTCGTGCTGATGCCACGCGGTGCCAACGCGAATGGCGTCGCCAGGGATGCGCTCGCGTTTTTCCGCTGGGCATTGCGCGAAGGGCAGGCCGACGCGGCCGTCGAACACTACGTGGCGCTCCCGCCGGCGCTGGTCGAACAGGTCGAAGCCTACTGGGGACAATGGTTCAAGCCGGGCGTCGGCCCTGGCGCGCCACGCGGCGATCCATGACTTCGAGTTCGCATGGCGGGTGCATCTTCGCCAGTCATGGCGGCGTCACGGCATGGTGTTATTCAGGTTGCTTGCCGTTGCCATGCGATCATCGCCGCCATGCCTGCCTTCCCTCCCGACCTGAAGACCGAATCCCGCCGCCCTTGGCTGCGCCGCGGCATGCTGGGGGCTGCACTGCTTGCGCTTTCGACGCTGGCGCTGACCGCGCAATGCCGCCAGGACGATCTGTGGCTGCCGGGCATGACGCGCGACAGCCTGTGGCAGCACGTGCAGGAGCGCTGCCTGGTCCCGGAACGGGAGCGCCACGCCGATTGTGCGGTCGTCGACCGCGAACGCGGCCTGGTGCTGTACAAGGACGCCCTCGGCCCCAGCCATTACCTCGTGATCCCCGACCATAAAGTGACCGGCGTAGACGATCCTGCGCTGTGGGAAAGTGGAACCGGGAACCAGTGGGCGTTCGGCTGGGAGGCGCGCGACATCGTCAGCAAGGCCATCGGCAAGCGCGTGCCCGACAATCTGGTCGGCCTGGCGGTGAACTCCCGTGCATCGCGCAGCCAGGACCAGCTTCATATCCACCTCGACTGCATCGGCGAGGCCGCGCGCGCGTTCATTGCCGATCACGCCGGCCAGGCAAGCGAGGGCTGGGCCGAGTTCCGCTTCCAGGGCAAGCCGGTGCGCGCGGTGCTGATTCCGTCTTCCGACGACACATTGCGCTTCAATGCGTTCGACGCCGTCCGGACAAGTCTTCCGCAAACGGGGCGGGTCACGGACCGCGGTGTGTTTGTCACCTACGTGTCGCGCCAGGACGGCCGGTCCGGATTCCTGGTCGTGGATCAGCCGGTGGATGCCGCGTCGGGGAGCACCGGCCACGCCAGCGATTTCCTTGACCGGGCATGCCGGCTTGGCCGAACGCAGTGACGTGGCAGGCGGTCCCGCGCCAGCCGTGTGGCGCCCGGGCGGACATGGGGTGGTGTCCGGTCAAACGATCCCGAGAAATCGCCACGCCACCGGCGCCGATGTTCTACGCTGGTGGGGATCCGACCCGAGAGCGCGGGGTATTCATGGCGACACCATCACAATTCATCCAGTGCTACGCCCATGCACCAGAGTCCGCCCCAGAGGCCTGGCACTGGGATTGCCCGATCTGCATCAGCCGGTTTTGCGCGGGTGCAACCCATGCGGTTCGGCGTGGCATCAGCTTTGCGCTGTACTGCCAACATGACAAGCGACTCCTGATCGCACGCCCGATGTCTGGCGACCAGATCGAACTGAGCCTGACCGGGCCGCTCCCTGAAAGCGCGGCCATCGAGGCCGTGGCTGCGGCCAACGCCGACGGGCAACGCGTCGTCTACCAGCAGGACCTCACGCATTGAGGCTCGCGGCGGCCTGACCTGCCAGAGATCGCCATGCGCGGAACATAGTGATATATTACATATCACCACATGACCCTATCTCGCACCGCAGGCACGGACCATCCCCGGCCTCGAGATGCTGGTGGCGGGGCTGATCGCCTATCTGTCGAGCGATGCCATTGACGGCTGGCTGTACCAGCGCAGCCGCGATGGTGTGTTGCTGCCGTGGCCGGTCTTGCGCATTCGCCACGTGGAGCGTCTCTGGCGCCTCCAGGCCGAACAGTGCGGTACATCGCTGTCCGGGGAGTTGGTCAATGCGCTGACCGCTACCTACCCGAAGGCGAGCGGGCGCGACATCAAGGAGCTGATGAAGCTCGCAACCCGCTACGCCAAGGCGAAGCAGATTGCGCTGTCGGAAGACGTGTTCGGGCTATGCGCGCAGTTCCGTGCGATTGATTAGGTGGCTGGCGCCGCGAGCCATCGAGATCACGGCACATCTCGCGCCGCGTGGCGGGAGATGTGTCATGCCATTGGAGCTGGTTTGCGAATCCACGGCCATTGCCGCCAGCGGCGAGATGGCCCGGCGGCTCGACGTGTCCGATGGGTTCCCGCTGCTGCGCATCCGCAGAACGCGATCGTGGCGCCATCAACCGCGCTTCGGCAGTTTCCAGCCCGGCCGGATGAAATGGCAGGTGTAGCCGTTAGGGTAGCGTTCCAGGTAATCCTGGTGTTCCGGCTCGGCTTCCCAGAACGGGCCCGCGGGTACGACCTCCGTCACGACCTTGCCGGGCCACAGGCCTGAGTGCTCGACATCGGCAATTGTGTCTTCCGCTGCCTGCTTCTGGGCATCATCCCGATAGAAAATGGCCGAACGGTAGCTGGTGCCGACGTCGTTACCCTGGCGGTTTCTTGTGGTCGGGTCGTGGATCTGGAAGAAGAACTCCAGGATCTGGCGATAGCTGATCTGCTGTGGGTCGAAGACGATCTCGATCGCTTCCGCATGGGTACCGTGGTTGCGGTAGGTGGCGTTGGGCACATCGCCGCCCGTGTAGCCCACGCGCGTGGTCAGCACGCCCGGATACCGCCGCAGCAGGTCCTGCATGCCCCAGAAGCAGCCGCCGGCCAGGATTGCGATTTCGGATTGGGTGGTCATGGCTGGGTCCTTTTCGTTCTGTTGCGTTGCCTGGCCCCGGCGGAGCAGGCTCTCGCGGGGCGTTTGCACATTGTCCTCCATTGGAGGGCAACGATGTTCCGCAAGGTTGGCCGACGGGACAGGCTTGGGGTCGGGATTTCTCTCATGTCAGTGGCATTCCAGCTCAAGCGCAGCAGCGGGCTGCCCTGTCACCGTAGCCCTATCCGGCCAGCGCAGTAGCGGCTTCGGCAATGCGCTCCGCCAGCCGGCTGGCAACGGGCTGGCGGCTGTGGGGCGCACGCTCGACCAGGCCGACTTCGCGGTAGAACGTGTCCGCGCCCAGCGGCAGCGCCACGACGCCCGGCGGCCCTTTCCCGCATTTCCCCGCTGCAAACGTGCGCGGGGACAGCCCGACACCCAGCCCGCGCGCCACGAGCTGCACGATACCTTCCAGTTCATCGAGTTCGATCGCTTCCTGCACCACCACGCGATGCTGGCGCAGGAACTGGTCGACCAGCCGGCCACCGAACGAGCCGCGGTCATAGCGGATGAACGGCGCCGACTCGATGGCCTCGCGCCAGTGGCAGCCTGCCATCGCGGCCGGCACCAGCAATTCGAACGGCTCGCGCAGCAGCGGGCGCCAGTCCAGTTCGGCAGGCAGCGCGTAGGGCGGGCGGATCAGCACCGCGATATCGATGTCTCCGGCATCGACCTGGCCCAGCAGGCTCAGCGATACGCCCGGCACCATGCGCACGCGGCAGCCCGGCAGTTCGGCGCGGAAGCGGGCAATGGCATCGGGCAGGAAAGTGACCTGCGCCGACGCGATGGCGCCAATGCGCACCATGCCGCCTTGCGCGTCGGGACCCTGGCGGCCGATCCGTTCATACAGCGCGACCAGCTCCTCGGCCAGCGCCAGCGTGTCCTGGCCGGCCGCGTTGAGCCGGGCCGAGCGCCCGGTGCGGTCGAACAGCGGAAAACCCAGCTCCTCTTCGAGCCGGTGGATCTGCGCGCTGACTGCTGACTGGGTCAGGCCAATCCGCGCGCCAGCCCCTGCAAAAGTGCCGTGGCGGGCGACGGCGATAAAGGTGCGTAGCTCTCGCAGCATGCCGATTTATCGAATTTCATGTTGCTCAGCCTGAAAATATATCGCTTTTCATCATGATTCGTCATGCATAGACTTGGCCCGTGTGAAGGCTGGTCCCAGGCACTGCCTGCGCCGCCCGACATCCCTCCAATTCTCGAGAGCCCCAAGCCATGAGCGCACCCGCCGCCGTCCTGCCCCCGTTCCACCTGGCCTTCCCCGTCCACAACCTTGCCAGCGCGCGCGAGTTCTATGGCGAGCTCCTTGGCTGCCCTGAAGGCCGCAGTTCGGACGCATGGATCGACTTCAACTTCTACGGCCACCAGATCGTGGCGCACCTGGCGCCCGATGAGTGCGGCCACCATGGCACCAGCGCCGTTGACGGCCATGCCGTGCCCGTGCGCCACTTCGGCGCGGTGCTGTCGATGGAGGCCTGGCAAGCCGCGGCCGACCGGTTGCGCGCGGCAGGCGTGGAATTCGTCATCGAGCCGCACATCCGCTTCAAGGGCGAGGTGGGCGAGCAGGCCACCATGTTCTTTTTGGACCCGTCGGGCAATGCGCTGGAACTGAAGGCGTTTTCCGACATGTCCTCGCTGTTCGCGAAGTAGGGGAGCGGGGCGGACGCCCTCAGGACGCGACCCCGGCTTCGGCCACCAACTGGTCGCGCAAGAAGCTCAGGAAGGTGCGCACGCCGTCGGGCAGGGTACGTCCGGCAAGGGTCTGCAGCTCGATGGCGCGGCTTTTCATGCCGCGTTCGCGGATCGTCGCGGCATGCAGCTCGCCGCGGCGCAGGCGGTCGCCGACCGTGACCGCGCCCGAGATCGACAGCCCGCCGCCGTGCAGCACGAAGCTGGTCAGGGTCTCGAACTGGTTGCTGACCAGCACCGGCTCGAACGCGATGCCGCGTTCGCCGCACGCAATGTCGAAAAGCTGCCGCACGGTGTTGTCGCCCTCCGGCAGCGCCAGCGCATACGGCTGCATCTGGGCCAGCGTGATGCTGCGAAACCGCGCCAGCGGATGATCGGGCCGCATGATGGCGATCACGGGCGCCGCCTGGCGGTGTTCGACGCGAATGCCTTGCTCGGCAGCCCGGCTGTACGTAATGCCGATATCGGCGTCGCCATGCAGCACGATGCCCGTGACCTCGGCCGGCGGTGCCACGCGCAAGTGGAAGTGAAGCCCCGGGTAGCGTTCGCGGAATTCGGCAATGGCGCGCGGCAGGAACTCGATGGCAAAACCGGCCGAACTGGCCACCCGCACGCGCCCGCGCCGCAGCCCCTGCAGCGCGGCGATCTCCGTCACCACGCGATCCGCCTCCAGCGCATTACGCAGGGCGTAGGCGGCCAGCAGCTCGCCCGCGGCGCTGGCCACCATGCCGCGCGGCCGGCGGTCGAACAGCGGCACGCCCAGCAAGGCCTCCAGCGCCGCCACCTGGCGGCTGACCGCGGACACCGTGACATTGAGCCGCTGCGCCGCCTCGGTCAGCGACCCGGTCCGGACGACTTCCAGGAAATAGCGCAGCGAGGTGTCCTGCAGGCGGTGCGACAGCATCGGTCCGGGCTCCGTGTGGTTGGGGTTTAGGTTTGCGTTTTAGGAAAGGGTATTTGAAAAAATCATCGATTGTGGGAAACCCACGCCGCCCCTATGCTCTTTCCTGACAACGACAGGACGCAGAGGAGACAGGCTTCCATGAACGCGCCAACGGGCAACCCCGCCACCCCAGCCGCCAACCCGACCGATTCCATCCTCGAGCTCGACGCCGTCGCCCTGTCACGGGCCATCCATGCGCGCGAGGTGTCGTGCGTGGAGGTGCTCGACGCCTGTCTGGCACAGATCGACCGCCACAATCCGCGCGTCAATGCCATCGTGGCGCCGGTGGACCGTGACCGTCTGCGCCGGGACGCCGCCGGCCTCGACGGCGAACTCGCCCGGGGCGCGAGCCGCGGCGTGCTGCATGGGTTCCCGCAGGCGCCCAAGGACATCATGCCGGCGGCTGGCATGGTGACCACCAAGGGCTCGCCGATCTTCGCCGGGCAGGTCAGCCAGACCGATGCCGTGATCTTCGAGCGCATGCGCGCCGGCGGCGCACTGTTCGTCGGCCGCACCAACTCGCCCGAGTTCGGCCTGGGCGGGCACACCTACAACCCGGTCTATGGCACCACCCGCAACGCCTGGGACCCGTCACGCTCGGCCGGCGGCAGCAGCGGCGGGGCGGCCGTGGCGGTGGCGCTGCGCATGCTGCCGGTGGCCGACGGCTCGGACATGATGGGATCCCTGCGCACGCCGGCCGCGTTCAACCATGTGTATGGCCTGCGCACCTCGTTTGGCTGCGTGCCGCACGGGCCGACCGAGGAGGTCTTCTTCCAGCAGTTCAGCGTGGCCGGGCCAATGGCGCGCAATGTGCCGGACCTGGCGCTGTTGTTGTCGGTACAGGCCGGGTTTGACCCGCGCCTGCCGCTGACACGCCGTGCCGAGGCACCGGGCAGCTTTGCGCTGCCGTCCGAGCGCGACTGGAGCGGCGTGCGCATCGGGTGGCTCGGCGACCTCGGTGGCCATTTGCCGACCGAGCCCGGCTTGCTCGATACCTGCGTCATGGCGCTCGGTCATCTGCGCACGCTCGGCTGCACGATCGACGCCGCGCTGCCGGACTTCGACCTGGAGCGCTTGTGGCAGGCATGGATCGACCTGCGCAGCTTTGCCGTCGCGGGTGCCAATGGCGCGCTCTACCGCGACCCTGTCAAGCGCGCACAGCTCAAGCCGGAAGCCGCCTGGGAAATCGAACGCGGGCTGGCCCTGTCCGGATCGCGCGTATATGAAGCCATGACTGTACGCAGTGCGTGGTACCAGGCGCTGCGCGCGCTGTTCGAGCGCTTCGACTACCTGGTCATGCCGGCGGCACAGGTCTTCCCGTTCCAGGCCGAACTGGACTGGCCGCACGCCATCGACGGCCGCGACATGGACACGTATCACCGCTGGATGCAGGCCGTGGTGCCGGCGACGATGTCGGGCCTGCCCGCGCTGGCCGCGCCGGCGGGCTTCGGTCGCCAGGGGCTGCCGGCCGGCATCCAGATCATCGGCCCCGCCCAGGCCGACGCCGCGGTGCTGCAGCTCGGCCATGCCTATGACCAGGCGGGTGGCTTCTCGCGCATGCGCAGCCCCTGGCTGGCGTAGGCGCCGGACCTTCGAGTTGATCCGCGGGCGGCAAGCCGCCGTCCGAATGGCTTCGTCTTCCCCTCGTTTCCCCAAAAGCCGCAGGCAGGAGTTGAACCGATGACCGCAACGCCCACGAAATCTTTCCTTGCATGCGCCGGCCTGGCGATGGTGCTGGCTACCGCGCCGGCCGCGGCGCAGGGCCCGGCCTATCCCAACCGGCCAATCCGGCTGGTGGTGCCCTTCGCCGCCGGTGGTGCGACCGACGTGCTGGGCCGCTTGCTGGCGGTGGGCCTGACCGAGAAGCTTGGCCAGCCCGTCGTGGTGGAGAACAAGCCCGGCGCCAGCACGGTAGTCGGCGCCGCGCAGGTCGCCAAGGCCGCCCCCGATGGCTATACGCTGCTTCTTGCCGCCAGTACCACATTGACGCTGAATCCGGCCATCCGGCAAAACCTGTCGTACGACCCGATCAAGAGCTTTACGCCCCTGGGGCTCGTCGCCGACATGAGCCTGGTGCTGGTCGCCAACCCCGATCTCCCGGTGAATTCGCTCAAAGACCTGGTGGCACAGGCAAAGGCAAATCCGGACAAATTTTCCTATGGCTCGTTCGGCGCCGGATCGTCCGTGCATTTTGGTGGCGAGATGCTGAAGGCGGCCACTGGTACGCGCATGGTTCACGTGCCGTTCAACGGCAGTGCGCCAAGCCTGACGGCGCTGGCCGGCGGGCAGGTCCAGGTCGCGGTGGACACCGTGGTTGCCAGCCTGCCGCTGATCAAGGGCGGCAAGATCAAGCCATTGGCAGTGCTGTCGGCGCAGCGCCTGCCCGCGTTGCCGCAGGTGCCTACCGTGGCCGAAAGCGGTTATCCCGGCTTCCAGATGGGCACCTGGTTTGCGTTGATAGCGCCGGCTGGCCTGCCGGCACCGGTACAGCAGAAGCTGGAGAAAGCGCTGGTGGAAGTGGCCAACGCGCCCTCAACCAAGGCCCGCATGGTCGAACTGGGCTTGACCCCGGCCTATGGCAATGGCACGGCGGTCAAGGCCCGCGTCGAGAAGGAACTGCCGGAGATGCGGGCGGTGGCGGCGCGCGCGGACATTCACGCGGAGTAGAGAGGCTGGGAGCCGGCAAGAACGTGCCAAACACCGTGAACACGATGACTGCCAGCGAGCGGCCGGTGCGGTAGCTCGTCTGGCCGCATTGGGGTTAAAGCCCCGCGCCAACTACTTAACATAAGACCGATTATGCGTGTGAAAATGTAGCGGCAAAGTTGTAATGTCCGGTTTTGGCAAAGTTCAAATGTCCGCCTGAGCGGTCCATTCGTGTTATTTAGCCTGCCCCGGTTGAACACGATGGAGACGCCAGAGGATGGCTAAATCCGAGGTCATTACAGTCAGCATGCATGAGTTAGACAGGCTCAAGACCGTCCAGGCGGTTGTGGATGGTCAGTTACGGCCCGGTGTGGCCGCAGAACGATTGGAGATCACGGACCGGCAGTTGCGGCGGTTGCTGGAGCGCTACCGGCAAGAAGGTCCGTCGGGACTCGTGACCCGCAAGCGCGGCCGTCCGAGCAACAACCGGCTGTCGGCCGACCGCGAAGCCGCGGCGCTGGGCCTGATCCGGGAACACTACGCCGACTTCGGGCCGACGCTGGCCTGCGAGAAGCTCCGCGAACGCCATGGACTCACGTTGTCCAAGGAAACGATCCGCCGCCTGATGACGGCATCTGGGCTTTGGATACCGCGCAAACAGCGGCCGCCGAAGGTCTACCAGCCGCGCAACCGCCGTGCCTGCTATGGCGAGCTGATTCAGATCGACGGCTGCGATCACCGCTGGTTTGAGGAGCGCGCTGCGGCCTGCACGCTGCTGGTCTATGTCGACGACGCCACCAGCCGGATCATGGAACTGCGCTTTACCCATTCCGAGGCCACGTTCACATACTTCGCTGCAACTCGCGCCTACCTGGAGCGCCATGGCAAGCCGGTGGCGTTTTACAGCGACAAGGCCAGCGTCTTCCGGGTCAACAAGCCGAATGCCACCGGCGGCGATGGCCATACCCAGTTTTCCCGGGCCTTGTTCGAGCTGAACATCGAGGGCATCTGCGCCAACAGCAGCCAGGCCAAGGGCCGCGTCGAACGGACCCACCTGACGTTGCAGGACCGCTTGGTCAAGGAGCTGCGCCTTCGCAATATCAGCACCATGGAAGCTGCCAACGCCTTCATGCCCGAATTCATCGCGGACTACAACGCGCGCTTCGCCAAGGTCCCGCGTAACAGCCATAACGCGCATCGTCCGCTGCGACCGGATGAGAACCTGGATCTGATCTTCGCCTGGCGCGAACCACGCTGCGTCTCGAAGAGCCTGACGATCCAGTACGACAAGATGCTCTACCTGCTGGCAGATACACCCGAGCACCGCAAGCTCGCCGGTCGCTATATCGACGTCTACCACTACCCCGACGGCAGGATCGAGCCACGCGCGAATGGCGTCGCCCTGCCCTACACCATCTACGACAAGCTGTCGGAAGTCGATCAGGGGGCAATCGTGGATAACAAGCGGCTGGGGCACGTATTGCAACTGGCGCAGTACGTTCAGGAGAAACGCGACAACACGCGATCTCTCTCTTTGCCTGCCACCGAAGGCGTTGTCCGCAAGCGTGGGCGACCGCCAGGCAAGAAGTCACAGCGCTCGCTGGATCAGAACGACATGTTGGAAGCGCTAAAACGCTTACAGCAGCAACCGTGGCCGCTTAACGGAACTGAGAACTGATTTCCGCTTACTCCTGGGAATTCAAATCCGCCCTGCTGGAATGACAGCCCCACCCTGAGCTGGACTCCGTCGTGTCAGGCCAGCACCACCGCCCTACGGGAACCTCAAAAGACTGAACAAACAAGCTGAAAAGACGCCGGACAACCGGACATTTCAACTTTGCTGGCGCCCGGACATTTCAACTTAGCTTTGACAAAAATCTGTTGCGTGAGGTAGCGGACCTCAGGGCTTCTCCGCCGCCCCGTGCTCCTCGCCCAGCTTCCGTCGCACCATGCCACGCTGGGCCATTAACAGGAGCGGCGTGGCAGCCATGGACAGCGCGACCACAGCGGTCACGATCGACATTTGCTCTCCATTTACCAGGCGGGCTTCCTCGGCGGCAGCCATGACTACAAACGCGAACTCGCCGCCTTGGGAAATCAGGATCGCGAAATACAAACGTTCCCGCTGCGGCACCTGGAACCGCTTTGCCAGGTACAGCAATGCCCCCAGCTTGGTACCCACGAGCAGGAAGACCAGCACCGCGACCAACAGCGGATTTCTTGCCAGCACGCCAAAGTCGATGGACATGCCAACCGCCATGAAAAACAAGCCCAGCAGCACGCCTTTGAATGGCGCGATATCCGCCTCGATTTCCTCGCGACAATCGGAACCGGCCAGCAGCACACCGGCCAGGAACGCGCCAAGCGACATCGACAGGTGCACGCTGTGCATGAGCAGCGCAATGCCAATCACCCAGAGCAGCGCGAATACCGTCAGCGTGTCCCGGGTGCCGCTCTTTTTGATGAAAGGCAGCAGATAGCGCAACACGAAGCTGCCGGCAATGATCACGGCGGCGAGCATGGCCAATGCCTTCAGGGCAAGGCTCCAGCCCTCGTTCGCACTGTGAGCATCCGGTATCGGGGACAGCAGCGGCAACAGCGCGATCATCGGAATCGCGGCGATGTCCTGGAACAGCAAGATGCCGAAGCTGGTCTGGCCAAGGCGCGTATGCATCAGGCCCTGTTGCTCCAGGATCGCGATGACCATCGCCGTGGACGACAGGGACAGCGCAAATCCGGCGGCAATTCCAACGCGCCAGTTCACGCCGAAGCCGATGAATGCAGCCGCCAGCAGCGCCGCGCACAGCGCCACCTGCATCCCGCCGTAGCCGAAAATGGACTGGCGCATCTTCCATAGCTTGCGAACATCCATTTCGATACCGATGACAAACATCATCAGTACGATACCGAGTTCGGAGACATGGAAGACCGGGTCGACCTCTTCGACCAGGCCCAGCACGGAAGGCCCTATCGCCACGCCGGCTACCAGATAGCCCAGCACGGAGCCGAACCCCAGTCTGACCGAGATCGGCACGGCGACGAGGGCGGCTGCAAGGAATAGCACGGCGTCGACGAGGAGATTCATGATCCGCGCATCGCTTCGTGTCCGATGATTCGCGAATTCTAGACGCTATTGCCGTGGCGCAACAGGGCGCCCGCCGTGGGATGTCGCCGCTTCGCCACCCTGCTCCCGCATCGGATGCTTTCCCACGCTAAGCCATCAGTAACGCCTCGTACTCTTCCCGGAACTGGTGGAGCGAGCTGTCCACCACCGTCACGGCGCCGTCGATCAGGCCGCAGCGCCCGCTGCCAGGCAGGATGCGGCACAGGTTCTCCAGCGCTTCCAGGTCTGCGCGCACGCCGCGACCCGTATCGATCCGGTTGAGCACGCGCATCAGCTGGAAGGTCCCGCCCTTGCATGGCGGGCACTGGCCACACGAACCCTGCGCGAAAAAGCCTACATATTCAGCCACCTTGCGCACGATGCTGGTGCCTTCCGAGACGACGATCATGGCCCCGGTCCCCAGGCGCGAGTGCCGCTGCCGGACCGAGTCGAAATCCAGCGCCACGTCCAGGTCACGCTTGGTCAGCAAGGTATTGGACGGGCCGCCCGTGAACACCGCCTTGAACTCCTTGCCCTGGAGCATCCCGCCGCCATGCCGGAACACCAGTGTCTCCAGGCTGGTCCCCGTCGGCAGTTCATACAAGCCAGGCCGCAGGACGTCGCCCGAGAGCGAGTACAGCTTGGTGCCCGCGGCATTGCCGATCCCCAGGTCCCGGTACCACTGCGCCCCGTGGCGCAGGATGCCCGGCACATGGGCCAGCGTCTCGGTGTTGTTCACGACCGTCGGCGCGCCGTGCACGCCGTGCTGGGCTGGGAAAGGCGGCTTGCGGCGCGGGAACGGGAATCCGCCCTCGACGCTTGCGATCACCGCGGTTTCCTCGCCGCCGATATACAGGCCCGAACTCGGCACCACGCTGAGCGATACCGGTCTGCCGACCACTCGGGCAAGCTCGGCGAACAGTGCATGCGCCTGCCACTGCTGCACCGCTTCCCGCGCCATCGCGAGCGACAGCGGCTGGTGCGGATTGATGTACAGCACCACATGGTTGGCCCCGGTCGCGGCCGCGGCGACCAGCGCGCCCTCGATCACCTGGTGCGGCGTGTGCTCCAGCAGGAACCGGTCCTTGAACGTGCCCGGCTCGTCCTCGTTGCCGTTGCAGATGATGAATTTGTCGGCATCCGCCGCAGCGGCCACCGGTGCCCATTTGCGATGCGTGGCGAAGCCCGCGCCGCCCATGCCGCGCAGGTCCGCCTGCTCGATGATGGCGAGGATGGCACCTGGATCGCGCAGCGCCGTGGCCAGGCCTTCTCCGCCGCCGCACGCAAGCCAGGCGTCCAGGTTGGCGCCGACCCGGATGTCCGGCTTGAGGAGAACCTGATTCAAGGTATCCATCGCGCGCTCCATTGACCGTTCACCGCATCCCGCCGACCGCCCGGCCATGGGCGCCAGCGTTCAGCCCGGCATCGACGCGCAAGTCGAAATGCGCATACCCCGGGAAGAGCTGGGGCGCCTTGACGTGCAGCGGCAGCCCGGCCAGCGTCAGTTCGCGCTGCCACGCATGTACATGGCCGATGCCTGCACGCGCAGCCATCAGGCCTCCCCGCTCCTGCGCCGCGCTGGCGCCGGCCCGCCTGCCCATGCTCAGGATGTCCAGCAGCGCGTTTCCCATCAGCCGGTTGCGGCCATGGATGCCGCCCGTGACTTCGCCAACGCAGTACAGGCCCGGCACGCTGGTCGCGCCACTCTTGTCGATGGCGACGCCACCATTCTGGTAGTGCAAGGTCGGGTAGACCAGGAACGGCTCCTGAGCAGCATCCTGGCCGCATTTGCTGGCGAGATGGCGCAGCGTGACGAGCCGCTTGGCAAGGATGCCGGGGTTTTCCATTTCCAGCGTCGGGGTATCGAGAAACACCCCGACCTGTGCGCCGCGGACAATGCCGCGCCCCTGCGCGCATTCGCGCAGGATGGCCGATGCCACCACGTCACGCGGCTTCAGTTCGTCGACGAAGCGCTCGCCCTCGCCGTTGAGCAGCCTGGCGCCGGCCGACCGCGCCGCTTCCGAGATCAGGCCGCCGGCAAGATGCGGCGGGTAGGCGATGCCGGTCGGGTGGTACTGGAACGAATCGAGTTCGCGCAGGCGCGCTCCGAGCCGGTAGGCGAGCACCAGTCCGTCGGCCGTGGCGCCGTAATGGTTCGAGGTCGGGAACGCGTTCAGGTGCAGCCGCCCTGCCCCGCCCGTGGCCAGGATCACGGCGCGCGCGCGCACCAGCACGAATGTGCGCCATTCGAGGTTGTAGATCACGGCCCCGGCGCAGCGGCCGCGCTCTTCGGACAGCAGCTCGACCACCGGGCAGCGGTTCCACACCGCCACGCCAGCCTGCATGTCGACCGCCTCGCGCAGTACGCGCATCATCTCCAGGCCCGTGTAGTCCCGGTACGAAAGGATGCGCGCGGCGGAGGCGCCGCCCGGCTTCTTGCGCATCAGGTTGCCGCCGAAAGGCCTGTCCTCTTCCTGGTCGAACATCATGCCCAGCCGGATCAGCCAGCGGATCACGTCGGGGCCATCCATCACCATCTGCGCGACCAGCTCGGGGTCGCCGCGGAAGTGCCCGGCGCGCAAGGTGTCCTCGAAATGCAGCTGCGGACTGTCGTCCTCGCCGATGGCCGCCTGGATGCCCCCTTCTGCCATCACGGTATTGCTGTCACCAAGGCGCAGCTTGGTGGCAAGGATCACCTGCGCGCCCTGTCCGGCTGCGGTGAGCGCGGCCGCGCACCCGCCACCGCCGCCGCCAATGACCAGCACATCGGTAGAGACCAGCTGCGCGCCGGCCATGTCGACGTCGTCGATCAGCGCATTGGCCTGCAGGCTGCGCGCGAGATCCGGCTGGCACGGGTCGCCGCGGTTGACGCCGACCACCAGCGGCACGCGCGCATTGGGCCCGTGGTCGGGGTGGTAGCCCTTGAGCAACTCGTCAACGGAGGTATCGTCGCTGCGTACCTTTGGCGCCATGCCGGGGCGGTAACGCCTGAGCGCGTCTTCGTAAGGAATGCCGGCTGGCATGATCGTGCCCCTTCAGACCGGTGGCCGCGCCCCTGGCGCGTCAAAGTCGATTGCCATCTCGCCGCTTTCGATCTGCTGCAATCGCAGCATGAGGTTGGCCGGGCGCAGCGTCTGCGCCGCGATCATGCGCCGCACGAACAGGCCGAGATGGTTGGGGCGGATATGCTCGGGACAGGCCAGCGTGCACAGGTTGCACATGACGCATTCGTCGAAGACGTGGCTCGCCGCGGTCAGCCTGCCTTCCACCGCGCTGCGCACGCCCTCCTGCACTTCCAGGCCCTTCGGGCAAGCGCGGTCGCAGCCGCTGCAGTGCCGGCAATGCGCTGCCTCCGGAAACACGTTGGCGATGGTGCGCAGGGCGTCCCAGCTGTCGCCGGTCTCCTCCATGCGGTAGACGTGCCGTTCCGATTCCGTGAAGTAATCCAGGAAGGCAACCTGCATGCCGTCCTCGACCAGCGTTTCGCAGGCCAGCGCGGTCTTCACGTCCGGCTCGCCGCTGCGGCGCACCATGACGCGGCACGACCCGCATACACCCTGGCCCATGCAGCCGACGCCTTCCACCAGCGTTTCGCCGGCATGCACGAACGCCTGCAGGATGGAGCAATTGGCGGGCGCCTCGACGGGGCGTCCTTCGATGCTCAAGCGTACCAGTCCCATTGTTTGCCCCGGTCGCAGGCGCCGCCGGCGCCATACTGGCGTTTCCGCCGAAAAGGTCATATAAACCTTAGCACAGTGAAGGTTTTGCAAAGGGAGCGTCGCATGCGTGCTGACTGGAAGGAAGCCTTTTGCCTGGTGCTCGCGGCAGTCGTGCTGGCGCTCATTCCGGCACCGGAAGGTCTTGCCCAGCACACCTGGTTCAGCTGATTGGCGTGCCGCTGCTATTGTGAGACGGCAACCGCCGGCTCCGTATTCGCAACCATTGGGTGAACCATGAAAAGACAGGCGGGAAACCTGAGTCAATCCATCGCCGCACTGGGCTGCGCCTGCCTGCTCGGCCTCACTGCGACAACTGCCGTCGCGGCGCAGTACTTCGACACGCCCGACGCCGCCATGAACGCCTTCGGCCAGGCGGTCCGCGACAATGACGAAGCCGCGATGAAAAGCATGCTGGGGGCCAACTACCGCGACATCATCCCGCCGGTAGGCGCGGGTGTCCGGGACCGCTTCGCCAGTGCCTGGGCGGTCTCGCACAGCGTCCAGCAATCCGGCAAGCGCGCGGTCATCGCCGTGGGCAAGGATGGCTGGACCTTGCCCGTGCCGCTGGTCAGGTCCGCCAAGGGATGGCAGTTCGATACACAGGCCGGCGCCCGCGAAATGCGCGTGCGCCGCATCGGCCGGAACGAACTCGCCGTGATCCAGACCATGCAGGCCATTTGCGACGCGCAGGACGAGTACGCCCAGACCACCCACGATGACGAGAAGCGGATGGTCTATGCCAGCACGCTCGCGAGTTCACCCGGCAGGCATGACGGGCTCTATTGGCCGACCGGCCCGCAGGAGCCGCCTAGCCCGCTTGGCCCCGCCTTCCGCGACGCCGGCGAGCGCAATGCCAGCAAGGAGGGCTATCACGGCTACCAGTACAAACTGCTGACCGGGCAAGGGCCGCACAGTGACGGCGGCGCGTTGAACTACATGGTCGACGGCAGGCTGTTCGGCGGCTTCGCTGTCATCGCATGGCCGGTGAGCTACGGCGACACCGGCGTGATGAGTTTCATCGTCAACCACAAGGGACAGGTCTACCAGCGCGACCTTGGGCCCGACAGCGCCCGCAAGGCCGCTGCCACGCAGACCTTCGACCCGGCGCCCGGCTGGAAAAAGGTGTCGCCATGAAGCCGCGCGTCCTCACCACAGCGTGTTGCGCCGTGCTGTTGCTGGCGGCATGCCAGACTGCCGGGCCGCCTGCGGCCGGGCAGGCGCCCGCGATGCCTGGCGCGGCGACGCCGCAGGCACAGCGAGAGCCCGCGCCCTACAAGGCGGAGGAGATCGAGGCCATGGTCGCGCCGATCGCGCTCTACCCCGATCCCCTGCTCTCCCAGGTCCTGATGGCTTCGACCTATCCGCTGGAAGTCACCCTCGCCGCGCGCTGGGTCAAGGCGCACCCGGACGTCAAGGGCGACGCGGCAATCAAGGCGGTACAGGGCGAATCATGGGATGTCAGCGTGAAGTCGCTGGTGGCGTTCCCGCAGATCCTGGAGCCCATGGGCGACAAGCTCGACTGGACCCAGAAGCTGGGCGATGCCTTCCTGGCCCAGCAGAAGGACGTATTCGATGCGATACAGCGCCTGCGCGTGCGCGCCCGGCAGGCTGGCCACCTGGAGTCGGGGCCGCAGCAGACCGTGACCGTGGAACCAGCTGGCGCGGCCGGCGCGCCGCAGACCATCGTGCGCATCGAACCAGCCAATCCGGACGTGGTTTACGTACCGGTGTACGATCCGGCGATCGTCTATGGCGGCTGGGGCTATGCGGGCTACCCATACTACTACTGGCCGCCCTATGGCGCCTATTACCCCGGAAGCGCGGTTGGCAGCGGCATCGCATTTGGCATCGGCCTGGCCGCGGCCGCCGCGATCTTCGGCAACTGCGACTGGAACAACGGCGGCGTCCATGTGGAGCACCACAAGGCCAGGAACATCGACCGCAACTTCGACGCCAGCAAATTGCAGGGCGACCGCTGGCAGCATGACGCGCGGCACCGTCAGGGGGTTGCCTACCGCGACAATGCCACGCGCGAGAAGTTTGGCCGCAGCAACGCCGGCGCCGCGGGCCGCGACGGCTTTCGCGGGCGCGACGCAGCCGGTGGCCGCGACAACGGCTTCCAGGGCGTGGGCGGTGGCGGCAGTGCTGTACAGCGCGACGTCAATCGCGGGCGATCCAGCCTCGGGTCGGGTTCAGGCCGGGGTGGGGGCTTTAGTGGCGGCGCGCGTGGCGGCGGGTTTGGCGGACGGGGTGGCGGCGGGCGGCGGTAGCCGGCGCGGGGGCCTGCCAGCGAGCTTTCCCAGGCGAGGGATCTTGGCATCACCCGCCCCTCGCATCCTGAACCGCCTCGCCGCGGAACGCGCATTGTAGGATCGCACCCGACAGCAGACCGCCGCGCTTTCGGCCACTATGGCGAGAGTTCCACCCGCATCCCCGCCATGTCGGCATCCGGCCCCGCCAGCCCCACCCCCGGCCCCACCCCCAGCCCCAGCCCCGCGCCTGAACGGCACGATATCTTCCGTACGCTCGTCGATACGATTTCCGACTACGCAATCTTCCTGCTCGATACGGACGGCACGGTCATGAGCTGGAACCGCGGTGCGCAGCGCATCGAGGGATATGAGGCGGGTGAGATCATTGGCTCGCATTTCTCGCGCTTCTATACCGAGGAAGCGATCGCCCGCGGCTGGCCGCGCAAGGAACTGGAGCTGGCCAGGCGGCATGGCCACCTGGAAGACGAAGGCTGGCGCGTCCGCAAGGACGGCACCCGGTTCTGGGCCGACGACCTGATCACCGCCTTGCACAACGAAGCCGGCGAAGTCATCGGCTTTGCCAAGATCACGCGGGACATGACCGAGCAAATGAAAAGCGCGGCAAAACTGCGGGAAAGCGACGAGACGTTCCGCTTGCTGGTGCTGAACGTCAAGGACTACGCGATTTTCATGCTCGATCCGCATGGCCATGTCGTGAGCTGGAATGCCGGCGCCGCGCAGATAAAGGGCTACCGGAGCAGCGAAATCGTGGGCCGGCACTTTTCCGCGTTCTATCTGCCCGAGGATATCGCGGCCGGCAAGCCGGAACGGCTGATCCAGATAGCCCGCGAGCACGGCAGCGTGCAGGACGAAGGATGGCGTGTCCGCAAGGACGGCTCCCTGTTCTGGGCCAGTGTCACGCTCACGGCAATCCACGACGAGCATCGGCAGTTGCGCGGCTTCGCCAAGGTGACCCGCGACATGAGCGAGCGCAAGAAGCTCGAAGAGGTCGAAGCTTCCGCGCAGCGCATGAAGGAATTCCTTGCAACCCTGGCCCACGAACTGCGCAACCCGCTGGCGCCCATGTACAGCGCCACCTCCATCATGGAGCGGGAGCCCGGCAACGAGGCGCTGGTCAGGGCGAATCTCGGTATCGTGGCTCGCCAGCTCAGGCACCTCACGCGGCTCGTGGACGATCTGCTGGACGTCGGGCGCATCGCAGCCGGAAAGCTGGACCTGCGCCGGTCGGTGATCTCCATCCGCGAGGTCATCGCGGCCGCCATCGAGGCCAGCATGCCGGAACTCGACGCGAGGTTGCAGCGCATCGACATGCAGCCTGGGAACCCGGACTTCCACGTCTTCGGCGATCTCACGCGCCTGGCGCAAGTGCTGCAGAACCTCCTGATCAACGCTTCCAAGTTTTCGCCGGAAGGGACGACGATCACGCTGCGCTGCCGCGTCAATGGCCGCATCGGACAGATTTCCATTGCCGACCAGGGCTGTGGCATTGCTCGGGAAGCCCTGTCCGACGTGTTCAACCTTTTCGTGCAGGGCAGCCAGCCGGGCACGACAAGCACCGGCGGGCTCGGCATCGGATTGTCGCTTTGCCGGTCGATCATCGAACTGCACGAAGGATCGATCACAGCGTCGAGCCAGGGCATCGGCCTGGGCAGCACCTTCCGCGTCAGGCTGCCGGTCGTCACCGAGTCGCACGCCCCGGCGCCGCCCCTGCTGGCCGGTTCCCGCGAGGGACTCAACCTCCTGATCGTCGACGACAACAGCGATGCCGCCGACAGCATGGGCCTGCTGCTCCAGATGACTGGCCACGCTGTCAGGGTTGCCTACGATGGCGTCACGGCACTGCGCAGCGTGGAAGACTTCACGCCGGATGTCGCGCTCATTGACCTGGCCATGCCCGACATGGACGGCTTTGAGCTGGTGCGCGAGCTTCGCGACTATGCCCACCTGCACCACACCCGCTTCTATGCCCTGACGGGCTTTGGCGAGCCCGGGATCAGGGAAGAAGCGGCCCGGGCCGGCTTTGACGGGCATATCGTCAAGCCGGTCGATATCGACGCGCTGACCGAGATTCTGCGGAACGCCGGCAGCGGTCCTGCCAGGTGACGCCGGAGGGAACCGTTTGCCTGGTTCGCCGCGGCTCCAGGTTCAGCGCCGCGGCTTCGACCGGTTCAGCGCCACGGCGGCCTGGATCAGCGCCCGCAGCGCCTTCTCGTCGACGTCCTCGCCCTCGTGGATATCGATCGCGCGCCGGGTATTTCCTTCCAGGCTCGAGTTGAAGACTTTCGAAGGGTCGGGCAGCGACGCCCCTTTGGCAAAGGTCATCTTCACGACGTTCTTGTATGTCTCTCCGGTGCACAGTATGCCGTCGTGCGACCACACCGGAACCCCCCGCCACTTCCACTCTTCCACCACGTCCGGATCCGCGGCCCGGATCAGCGCGCGGATGCGGCCCAGCATTTCGCCCCGCCAGTCACCAAGCTCGCGGATTCTCTCGTCGATCAGCTGGGAAGGAGACTTGCCGTCCTGCACCTCGGTGTTCCTCATGCCCGCGCTCCTGAAGCCAAGGCGGACATTCTAGCTTTCTCCAGGCCACCGGTCGGCTGCATCCGGCACCGGGTGTCGGCGCGCTGCAGACAGGCGCTTCGGCATGTGTTTGCTGCCGCCAGACACGCCACGGCGGGAACAGCCCGCGGGAGAGCCAGGGTACGTATAGATTTTTCCTTTAATTTCAATGACTTGATTAGGCGGCGCGGGGCTGGAACGAGAGCTGGCACACCCCATGCGTATATGACTGCGAGCGCAACACCCGATGCTCTCTAAGCGAAACCAGACCAGCACCCCAAGGAGTTACATCATGTCCCTCACCATCCAGAACCTGCCCGTCGAACAAGACCTCGACCACGCCAGCATGAGCGCCGTCCGTGGCGGCAGCTTGTTCCTGAACAACGGCATCAACGCGATCCTGGGCGGCTCCGGCGTTTCCTTCGCCAGCCCCAACATCATCGTGGCCCCGGTCACCCAGGTCGATGCCTCGACCCGCACCAACGTCAACCTGTCGAGCATCAGCAACCTGCTCAACAACGTCGGCGGCATCGTGCAGGCCGTGCAGCACTGATCCCGATCCAACCCGTTCAGCCCGACCAGCCCAACCAGCCTGCCCAGGAGACCATCATGTCCTTGACCATCCAGAACCTGCCGCTCGAACAAGACCTTGACCACGCCAAGATGGGCGCCGTGCGCGGCGGCAGCATCTTCGTGAACTCCGGCGTCAACGCCATCGCCAACGGCGCGGGTGTTTCGTTCGCCAGCCCGAACACGATCTATGCTCCGGTCACGCAGGTCGATGCCTCGACCCGCACCGACGTCGACATGAAGAGCGTGACGAACACGATCAACAACGTTGGCGGCATGGTCGCGGCCCTGCAGCACTGATTTACCCCCCAACCAGCGCAATCCAGCCTACCCAGGAGACCATCATGTCCTTGACCATCCAGAACCTGCCGCTCGAACAAGACCTTGACCACGCCAAGATGGGCGCCGTGCGCGGCGGCAGCGTCTTCGTGAATTCGGCCATCAACGCCATCACCGGCGGCTCGGGCGTGTCGTTCGCCAGCCCGAACACCATCGTCGCGCCGGTCACGCAGGTCGATGCCTCGACCCGCACCAATGTCGACCTGAAGAGCATGACGAACACCATCAACAATATCGGTGGCATCGTGCAGGCCCTGCAGCACTGAGCCACGCGAAACGCGGACGCCGGCACCCACTGGCGCCCCGCCTCCCGCGAAGGACCGCCCTTGGGCGGTCCTTCGTTCTTGTGAGGCGCAAGCCCAGGACTGTGATCCTGCGCGCAGGCGTCATCTGTACCGGCATGCGCCGCGATGTGACCCCAGGCACGCAGCCCCGCTCACGCGCGGGAGGAATGCCCCGAAGTTGCTGCCAGTCCGGCAAAGACAACCCTCGCCCGAACTGAGCTTCACCGCTTCCCCGAAAACTGTATCCCTCCCGCACAGGCTGTATTCCCTACCCTTCTCCGTAATGTCGCGCGCACCGCCAGCATGCCGGCGGCAACCCCCACGGAGAGCACATCGATGCATGGACTTACAGCTCTGGAACTCGCCAGAATCCAGTTCGGATTCACGGTTTCCTTTCACATACTCTTTCCCGCCATCACCATTGGCCTGGCGTGCTTCCTCGGTTTCCTGGAAGCGCGCTGGCTGCTCACGAAGGACACGGTCTACCGCACCCTCTACCAGTTCTGGGTCAAGATCTTCGCCCTGAACTTCGGCATGGGCGTCGTGTCCGGCCTGGTCATGGCCTATGAGTTCGGCACCAACTGGTCGTTCTTCTCGCAGTTCGCGGGCGGCGTGACCGGCCCCCTGCTGACCTACGAAGTGCTGACCGCGTTCTTCCTGGAGGCGGGCTTCCTCGGCGTGATGCTGTTCGGCTGGAACCGCGTCGGGCCGGGGCTGCACTTCTTCTCGACAGTGATGGTGGCGCTCGGCACCATGATCTCGTCGACGTGGATCCTGGCCTCCAACAGCTGGATGCACACGCCCGCGGGCTACGCCATCGTCGCCGGCAAGGTGGTGCCGACCGACTGGCTGGCCGTGATCTTCAATCCGTCGTTCCCGTACCGCCTCGCGCATATGGTGATTGCCGCGCTGCTGTCGACCGCCCTGTTCGTCGCCGCGGCGTCAGCCTGGCAGCTGTTGCATGGCCGCGCCGTGCCGGCCGCGAAGAAGATGCTGTCGCTGGCGCTGTGGATGGTCCTGATCTCGGCCCCGCTGCAGGCGGTGGTCGGCGACGCCCATGGCCTGAACACGCTCGAATACCAGCCCGCCAAGATCGCGGCGCTGGAGGGCCACTGGAATACCGCGGCAAAGGACGACAAGAATGGCTTTCCGCTGATCGTCTTCGGCATTCCCGACATGGAGCGCGAGGAGACGCGCTATGCGATCGAGATCCCGCGCCTGGGCAGTCTGATCCTCACGCACACCCTGGACGGCCAGATCCGCGGCCTGAAGGACTTCCCCAAGGCCGACCGGCCTAACGCCACGGTGCTGTTCTTCACGTTCCGCACCATGGTTGGCCTGGGCGTGCTGATGATCCTGTTCGGCCTGCTCGGCTGGCTGCTGCGCCGCAACGGCGTCGTGTACCGGTCGCGCGCCTTCCTGCGCTTCGCCGTGCTGATGGGGCCGGCCGGCCTGATCGCACTGCTGGCGGGCTGGATGACGACCGAGATCGGCCGCCAGCCGTGGGTGGTCTACGGCCTGCTGCGCACGACGGATGCCGTGTCGGCGCACGCGGCCGCCCCGGTCGCGCTGTCGCTGGCGCTGTTCGTGGTGGTCTATTTCGTCGTCTTCGGCGTGGGCATCCGCTACATGCTCAAGCTGGCGAGCGCCGGCCCCGTGGCCGACACGCACGCGCACGGCCATCCGAATCCCTATGGGCCCGGCACCGTCGGCACCGTTCCGGCCGCCGTCAGCGCAGCCTCCGCACGCACCGCCATGGCCCCGCACGGCCACCGCAACTCCTGAACAGGTGATCAATATGGGTATCAACCTTCCTGCCATCTGGGCCTGCCTGATCTTCTTCGGCGTGATGATGTACGTCATCATGGACGGATTCGACCTGGGCGTCGGCATCCTGTTTCCGTTCGTCGGCGATCGCCATGACCGCGACGTGATGATGAACACCGTCGCGCCGGTCTGGGACGGCAACGAAACCTGGCTGGTGCTTGGTGGCGCGGCGCTGCTCGGCGCCTTTCCGCTGGCCTATTCGGTGCTCCTCAGCGCGTTCTACCTGCCGCTGATGCTGATGCTGCTGGGCCTGATCTTCCGTGGCGTGGCGTTCGAGTTCCGCTTCAAGGCCAGCGACCGCAGCCGCCCGTACTGGGACGCCGCCTTCACGTGGGGCTCGGTCGTCGCGGCGTTCTTCCAGGGTGTGACGCTTGGCGCCTATATTGATGGCATTGCCATGCAGGGCACGACCTACACCGGCGGCGCGCTCGACTGGCTGGCACCGTTCCCGATCTTCACCGGCGTCGGGGTCGTCATTACCTACGCCTTCCTCGGTGTCACCTGGCTCATCATGAAGACGGAGGGCCGGCTGCAATGGACCATGCTGCGCGTGACCAACGTGCTGACCGGCGTGATGGTGGCGATGATCGCCGCGGTGAGCATCTGGACGCCGCTGACGCACCCCGGGATCGCCGCGCGCTGGTTTGCGCTGCCCAATGTGTTCTTCTTCCTGCCCGTGCCGCTGCTGGTACTGGGCGCGGCCGTCGGCATCCAGCGCTCGCTGCACGGGCGCCCGAACGTCGCCCCGTTCCTGTACGCGCTGCTGATGGTCTTCATGGGCTACACCGGCCTGGCGATCAGCGTGTGGCCCAACATCATCCCGCCGTCGATCTCGATCTGGGCCGCATCGTCGCCGCCGCAGAGCCAGGGCTTCGCGCTGGTCGGCACCCTGTTCATCGTGCCCATCATCCTGGCGTACACGTCGTGGTCCTACTACGTGTTCCGCGGCAAGGTCCGTCGCGGCGAGGGGTACCACTGATGGCCAGGATCATGAAATCGCCGCTGGCGAGCCGCCTGGGCTGGCTGCTGGCGCTCTGGGCGGCGGGCGTCGGCACGGTCTTCGTCTTTGCCTGCCTGATGCGGCTGCTGATGCGCGCGGCCGGTCTTTCAAGCTGAGCGCGGGGCATGCCAGCATCCGGCACTTCCACCCGCGCCAGGCCGCCAGCCAGCCGTACCGGCGGCGCGGCTTGCGCCCTGGCGGCGGCCTGGGCCGCGCGGCCGGACCTGGCACCGTGGATCCATTCGCTCAAGGTGTTCGGCGCCGCAATGCTCGCGCTGTACGCGGCCCTGGCGCTTGGGCTGCCGCGGCCGTACTGGGCCCTGGCCACGGTGTACCTGGTATCCAGCCCGCTGGCCGGGGCCACCTACGCCAAGGGCACCTACCGCGTGGCCGGCACGCTGCTCGGCGCCTTGTGCGCGGTGGCGCTGGTGCCGCTGCTGATCGACGAGCCCGTGCTGCTGATGGCGGCCATTGCCTGCTGGACCGGTACACTGCTCTACCTGTCCCTGCTGGAGCCGGCACCGCGCAACTACATCTGCCTGCTGGCCGCGTACACGCTGCCGATCGTGGCGCTGCCCACGGTCACCGTGCCCGGGACTGTGTTTGCGGTCGCGCTGGCCCGTATCGAGGAAATCGTGATCGGCATTGTCTGCGCCAGCGTGGTCAGCGCCGTGGTGTTTCCCGTCCGCACGCGGCCCGCGCTGGCGGCGCGTGCGTCCACGTGGCTGTCGCACGCTTCCCGCTGGATCCAGGACATGCTCGGCGCCGGCGTGAGCCCGGCGCGCCGCCATGACAGCTTCAGCGTGCTGGCCGCCGACATCGTCGCGATGGAAACCCAGCTTGCACAACTCGCCTATGAAACCGATGGCGCACCAGCGCTGCGGCATGCCCGCGCGCTGCACCAGCGGATGGCCGCGCTGCTGCCGCGCGTGCTGGCGCTGGCCGATGCCGTCGCCGCGCTGCGTCAGTCGCAGGAAGGCCTGCCCGATGCGGTAGCACAGCGTCTGGGCGCTACCGTGGCGTGGATTGGCGGCGCGCCCGGCGCCAGCCGCCCGCTGAGCGTTTGCCGCCCGGCCAGTTCGACGCCGCCCGCCACGGCGGGCTGGCATGCGCGGCTGGTGGCAGCCGCCAGCGAGTATCTCGACGAACTGGACGACCTGTGGCAGGACTGCCGCCTGTTGCAGGCCAGCCTGCAACCGGGCGGCGCCGAGCCCGCCGTGCTCCGCTATCGCGTCGAGCCCGCGGGACAGGACCGGCACCACGACCACGCGCGGCTCCTGTTTCGCGCCATGACCGCGGGCACGGCGACGCTGGTCGCCGGCCTGCTGTGGATGGCGTCGGGCTGGGTGGACGGCGCCGGCCCCGTCGGGCTGGCGGCGCTGGCAAGCTGCTTCATCGCCACCGCCGACCAGCCGCGGCTGATGGCCAGGCGCGTGGTGGTGTGGAGCGTGGCCTGTGCGCTGCTGGCCTGGTACTACCAGTTCGTCGTGCTGGTGCTGGCCCATGACTTCAGTTCGCTGGCGCTGCTGCTGTTCTGGCCCTACCTCGTCATCGGGGCGCTGACGACGCAATCGCGCTACGCGCTGTTCGGCGTGCTGCTTGCGGTCACGTCGGCGTCGTTCGCCGGCATGCCGCAGTTCAGTGCCGCGCACTTTGCCGACATCTTCAACAGCAGCCTGGCCAGCCTGGCGGCGCTGTGCTTCTCCGCACTATGGGCCGCGCTGATGCAGCCATTCGGCCGCCAGCTCGTGGCTTACCGGCTGGCCCGTGCCAACTGGCGCGACATCGCGCTGGTGGCCCACCCGCGCGCGCCGGTCAACAGTGCGCGGCTGCGCGGCCGCATGCTCGACCGCCTGTTGCGGCAGTGGCCGCCGGTGGCCGGGCGGCATCGCACCGGCGGCAGCGTCGCGGCGTTCCTGGTCGAATCCGCCGCCCTCGTCCTGCGGCGCGGCTGCGTGGACCTGCCTGCCGCGCGCCGCCGCGCCGTCGAGCGGGCGCTGGCCGGCGTTGCCCGCTACTACCGCCACTGCTCGCATGCCGGCCACGAAGTCGCGCCGCCGCCCGCGCTGGCCGCCAGGCTCGACGCGGCCTGGACTGCGCTCGCCGAGCCGTCGGGCAGCTACCCGCGCGCCGCGCTGGCAGCACTCGCCAGCGTGCGCCTGGCACTGTATCCGCCCCGTGCCCCGACCGATGGAGAGTCCCATGCACGCCACTGAATTCAATGTGTACGGCGTGTTCGTACCAGCCACGCTGGTCTGGATGCTGGCCGCATTCGCCGTCACCGCCGGCATGCGCGCGGTGCTCGACCGCCTTGGCCTCTACCGCTTCGTGTGGCACCGGTCGCTGTTCAATTTCTCGCTCTACATCCTCGTGCTGGGCACGATGGTCGCGTTTGTCTGGGAGGTTCCATCATGCATCGCAAGTTTTCGCTGATCATCCCCGTCGCCGTGACGCTGATCTTCGTGGCGGCGGCTGCGCTGACGGCATGGCACCTGTGGCAGTACTACACCGGCGCGCCGTGGACGCGCGACGGCCGGGTCCGTGCCGACGTGGTGCAGGTTGCGCCCGACGTTTCGGGACTGGTTGCCGAGGTGCTCGTCACCGACAACGCCCGCGTAAAGCGCGGACAGGTACTGTTCGTGGTCGACGAGGCGCGCTTCCGCGTGGCGCTGAAGCAGGCGCAAGCCGCCGCGGCGGCTGCGCACGCGGCCTTGGCCCATGCAGGCAAGGCGGACATGAGCGCCGCGCAGGCGCGCGCCGACCAGGCCGACGCTGCGGCCGAGGCAGCCAGCCTCGACCTGGCCCGCTGCCGCGTGGCCAGCCCCGTGGACGGTCACGTCGCGGACCGCCTGCCCCGCGCCGGCGACTTCGTGAACCGCGGCCGCCCGGCGCTGTCGGTGGTGGCCAGCGGGTCGCAGTACGTGGAGGGCTATTTCGAGGAAACCAAGCTGCCGGCGATCCGCGTCGGCGCAGTGGCCGACGTGCGCATCATGGGCCAGGGCACGGCATTGCGCGGGCACGTCCTGAGCATCGCGCCGGGCATCGACGACCAGGACCGCGGCAGCGGGCCGAACCTGCTCCCCACCGTCAACCCGACCTTCAACTGGGTGCGCCTTGCGCAACGCATTCCGGTCCGCATTGCGCTGGACGAGGTTCCGCCGGGCACGCATCTCGTCGCTGGCCAGACCGCCACGATCCGCATACGGACGCCGCGCGAGTAAGGCCGCTGCGCCCCGGCCGAACTGTTCTGCTGCCGGCGCTGGCGATTTGTGCCCTCTGCCCGCAGCCTTCCGTCCCTACCATGGCTGCATGGATCGCCACCGCCCTCGGGAGAACCCCATGCAAGCCGCGCCAATGCACTCTTTGCCCGCAGTCAGCCGTCCACCGGCCCCGGAACGGGCCGCCTGCCGTGACCAGCTCGGCAGGCCGCTGAAGGATCTGCGCCTGTCGGTGATCGATCAATGCAACTTCCGCTGCACCTACTGCATGCCCAAGGCGCGCTTCGGGCGCGACTACCCGTTCCTGACGCCAGCACAACGGCTGTCGGACAAGGAACTGCTCGACATCGCTCGCGGCTTCGTCAGCCTTGGCGTAGAGAAGGTGCGCCTGACGGGTGGCGAGCCGCTGCTGCGCAAGGGGATCGAGTCAATAGTGGAAGGCATTGCCTCTCTGCGCACGCCCGAAGGCCGGCAGGTGGAAGTAGCCATGACCACCAACGGCAGCCTGCTGGCGCGCAAGGCGCGCTCGCTGCGCGACGCGGGCCTGGGCCGCGTGACGGTCAGCCTGGACAGCCTGGACGACCGCACCTTCCGCGCCATGAACGATGTCGATTTCCCGGTCGGCCGCGTGCTCGAAGGCATCGAAGCCGCGGTCGCGGCGGGCCTGGCCCCGGTCAAGGTCAACTGTGTGGTGGAGCGCGGCACCAATGACGCGCAAGTGCTGCCGCTAGTTGCATACTTTCGCGGCAGCGGCGTGACGCTGCGCTTCATCGAATACATGGATGTGGAAGGCCCGAGTGCGTGGTCTCAGTCCCGGGTGGTGCCGTCCGACGAGCTCCGCGCGATGGTCGAGCGCGCGCATGCGCTGGTTCCTGTGGTCCGGCGCGCCAGCGAGACATCGAGCAACTACCTGCTCGCCGACGGCAGCCTTAGGCTCGGCTTCATTTCCAGCGTGTCGCACCCGTTCTGCGGCGACTGCACGCGCGCACGCGTGTCGGTCGATGGCCGCCTTTTCCTTTGCCTGTTTGCCACGCAATCGGTGGACCTGCGCTCCCACCTGGCCACAAGCCGTCCGGCCGAAGCCGTCGCCGATGCGGTCCGCAAGGCATGGCAAGCACGCGGTGATCGCTATTCCGAACTGCGCGAGGAACGGCGCGCCAGCGGCAAGCGACACTACCCGACGGTGCGCATGTCCCTGGTTGGCGGCTGATCCGGGCCCGGCTCAGGCAGGGTCGGAAAACAGCTGCGCGGCCAGGTCCGTGCCCTCCTGGGTCAGGCTGGCATGGCCACGGCCATCTTCTTCGATGCTGACCTCGGCCAGCCCCGCCGACTGAAGCTGCGTCAGTACGCGGCGCAGCACACTCATCGGCAACTGCGCGCGCTTGGCAAGCTTGGCGAGCGACCAGGGGCCGCGGCCTTCGCCGATTGCGGCCTCCCTCAGCACCAGCAGCACGTCAACGATGGCCGGATCGATATCCTCGCCGTCTCCGGCCCTTTTCCTTTCGTCGGTCATATTCGTCACGGTCCGCATGCCCCCGGCCGTTGCGCCAGCAGATGCTGCGCGATCTTCCCGAGGGTCTGCACGGCGGTCTCGATGCCGGACGACCATTCCGCGCTGTAGTTGAGGCGAATGCAATTCCGGTACGTTGCCGCGGGCGAGAACATATGCCCCGGCGCGACCGTGATGCGGTGCTCCAGCGCCGCGTGGTACATCTCCATGGCATCGATGCCGTCCGGAAGCTGCACCCACAGCACATAGCCCCCGGCGGGCCGCGACGTGGTCGTGCCCTCCGGGAAGAACCGCCGCACCGCCGCGGCCATGATATTGGCCTGCTGCGCGTAGGCCTTGCGCACGCGCCGCAGGTGGAAGTCATAGCCGTCGTTCTTGAGGAACTCGGCAATCGCCAGTTGCGGGATGGCCGGAGTCGTCAGCGTATTCAGGAACTTGAGGCGCTCGACCGCGCCGCGATAGCGGCCCGGCAGCGCCCAGCCGATACGGTAGGCATTGGTCAGCGTCTTGGAAAATGACGAGCAGTGCAGCACGATGCCGGCCGTGTCAAAGGCCTTGAGCGAGCTGGGATGCGATTCGCCGTAGTAAAGCTCGCCATAGACATCGTTCTCGATGACGGGAATGTCATTGGCGGTCAGCATTGTCACCAGCGTGCGCTTCTTCTCGTCCGACATCTGGAAGCCAAGCGGATTCTGGAAATTGGGCATCACCATGCAGGCCGCGACGTCCTTCTCGTCGATCAGCCGCGCCAGCGCGTCGATGTCGATGCCTTCGACCGGGTCGGTCGCCACTTCGATCGCGCGCATGCCCAGCCGCTCGATCGCATGGAGCATCGCGTAGTAGGTCGGGGACTCCACCGCAATCGTGTCGCCGGGCCTGGCCACGGCCTGCAGGCACAGGTTGATCGCCTCGGTCGCGCCGATGGTGACGATCAGCTCGTTCGGGTTGACCGCGTAGCCGTTCTCCAGGTATCGCCGCGAGATCTGGCGGATCAGCTCCGGACTGCCGGGCGGCAGGTCGTCCAGCATGGTCCACTTGGCATAGCGGCGCGCGATATTGTTGGCGTACTGGTTGATGCGCTGCCACGGGAACAGCGAGGCATCGGGGTAAGGCGAGCCCAGCGGCACGGCATCGTCCGAGCGGATCGAGCGCAGCGTGGACAGCACCAGCGCGCTGACATCCACCGCGGACGGCTTGGCGCTCGGCCGCGACGGCTGCAGCTCGGCCGCCGGCTCGCCCGGCCGCGCGCGCACGAAGTAGCCGGATTGCGGCCGGCTTTCGATGACACCGCGGCTTTCCAGCAGCACATAGGCGCGGATCACCGTGGTGATGCTCATGCGATGGTGCTGGCTGGCCTGACGCACGGACGGAATCCGCTCGCCGGGCAGCAGCACGCCCTGCTTCACCAGCGCTTCGATGTCGGCAGCCAGTTTTTCATACAGTTTCACGCCGCGCTCCCCTTGCTGGCGATTCCGGTTCCGCGCTCCCGGGCGATCCATCGCCCGCTCCTCCTGCGCACACTCATCAACTGAGCCAGCGATGGAGATCATAGTACGGCAGCGATACATGGTGGAGGGGACCGGTATTCTGCGGCCCGACCCGCACAAAACCGCTGGCCTGACCGAGCGCGGACACGGCGGCGGCGCCCTGCTGCGTGGCGACCCGGACCACGCTTTCCTGGCCGCCCGGGAAGCCGCCCTCGCCGCCCTCGCCGCCCTCGCCGACGCGCCAGAACGCGTCGCACGGCGGCACGCGCGCCCCGGACAGCGCCGCGCGGACCCGGCTGACCGGCGGGAACAGCCGGCTCCGGCCCTGCAGCCGCCGCAGCAGCGGCGTCACCAGCAGCGCAAAGGTGGTATAGGCCGCGGCGGGATTGCCCGGCAGGCACACCACCGGCTTGCCGCGCAGGCGCCCGACCGTCACCGGCTTGCCGGGCCGCATGTCGACGCCACGGCAAAGCAGTTCGCCGCCGGCCGAGGCCAGCGCCGCGGCCACGAGGTCGCGCTGGCCGACCGAGGCCCCGCCGGTCACGAGCACGAGATCGGCATCGCCGGCCAGCTCGCGCAGCGTATGGTGCAGTGCGCGTTCATCGTCGCGCACATGCCGGTGGCAGCGGACCACGGCGCCCATGGACTGCACCAGCGATTCGAGCATCGGGCCGTTGACGTCGTGCACCTGGTATACGTCGCGCGGCTCGTCATGGGCGGCCACTTCGTCGCCCGACGTCAGGATCGCCACCTCGACCAGCCGCCAGACCGGCACCTGCACCAGGCCTTGCGACGCCAGCGCCGCGATATGACCGGCCTCGATCAGCGTGCCGGCGGGCAACAACAGCTCGCCGCGACGGACATCCTCGCCCTGGCGCCGGATATGCTGGCCCGCGACGGGCGGGCGGTGGCAGGTCATGCCGCGATAGCTCTCCACGGCATCCTCCTGCGCGACCACGGCATCGGCCCCCTGGGGGATCACGCCGCCGGTATAGATGCGGATGGCATGTCCGGGACGCAGTGCCTGCGGCCGCGTGCCGGCATAGACCACCTGCTGCACCGGCAGGCACGCGTCGCCATGGCAGTCCTCGCAGCGCACGGCGTAGCCGTCCATCGCGCTGCGGTCCGCTGCGGGGGTATCGGTCACCGCGGCCAGGTCCTGGGCGAGCACGCGGCCGGTCAGCAGCCCGAGCCACACCGTTTCGGTCTCGCGGACCGGCTCCGCCGCCATCGCGAAGATCGGCTGTGCCTCGTCAAAGCTCAGCATGCCCGGGCTCCCGCCATGGCACGTTCGGCGTCGGTATCGCAGGCAGCGTCCGTATAGTCGACGTAGCCGTCCTTGCGGCAGAAGCTGAGCAGGCGCAGGCCGGCCCGCCCGGCAATGCGGATCGCCAGCGAAGTCGGCGCGGAGATCGTCGCCAGCATCTGGATATTCATGCGCGCGGCCTTGCGCACCAGCTCGTAGCTGGCGCGGCTCGACAGGAAGACGAAGCCGTCGTCCATCGCCACGCGCTGCATCGCCAGGTGGCCGATCAGCTTGTCCAGGCCGTTATGCCGGCCGACATCCTCGAACACGTGCAGGATCTCGCCGCGCGCATCGCACCAGGCAGCCGCGTGGACGCCGCCGGTCTCGCGCATGAGCCGCTGGTGCGACGGCAGCGCCGCCGCCGCGCGCGCGATCATCTCGCGCGTCGGCTGCAGCCGCCTGGCCGGCGCGCGCATGGGCGCGGGCTCCAGGTCGAGCAGTTCAAGGCTCTCGATGCCGCAGACGCCGCAGCCCGTGCGGCCCGCGAGGGCGCGCCGCCGCGCCTTCATGGCGGCAAACGCCTGCTCGCCGATCTGGAGCTGGACTTCGGCGCTATGCGCGTGCACCCGCACTTCGAGGTCGTGGATCTGCTCGTTGCGGCTGACGATGCCCTCGGTCAGGGAAAAGCCCACCGCAAAGGCCTCGAGATCAAGCGGTGTCGCCATCATCACGGCGTGCGAGATGCCGTTGTACACGAGCGCCACTGGAAGCTCTTCGGCCACGTTGTCGACGGCGGCTTGCGGCGCGCCGTCCTTGTGCCGCACGACGCTGCGTGCGGCATAGCCGTGGTGTTCAACCAGTTCGGTGCAATCCATGGGGACCTCGCGAAGATCGATCGCGCGCCGGTACCGGGCCGGCGCCGCGGGAATATTGTGGGAAGCGGTTGCAGCAATGGTAGGCAGCGGCCACCGCATGCGAGGCATACAGTTGCGCCGCCGCGCGGCATCTACAGATGCGCGCCGGCGCCGCGGCTCACTCGCCGGCGCCGTTCTCGCCGTCGTCGTTGCTGGGGAAGCGGTATTGCCCGTAGCGCAGGATCAGCACGCCGCAGGCCAGCATGACCACGCCGCCGCACAGGGCCAGCATGTGGAATTCGGTCGACTCATTGAAGCGCAGGATCAGGTCGCGCGCGAGCGACACCATGGCGATATACAGCGGGAAGCGCACCGGCAGCTGGCCCAGCTTCAGGTAGCGCCCGACCATGGCCAGCACCTCCAGGTACAGGAACATCAGCAGCAGGTCGGTCAGCGAGACCTTGCCCATGCCGGCGACCTTCCAGCCCTCCTCGGCCATGGCGAACGTCGTGGCCAGGCCGATCACGACCAGGCCAGCCAGTTCCACCACGCCAAGGAAGGATTCGAGGCGCGCGCGCACAGCGCCTGGCCGGGGGCGCGAGCCCGGGATCCGGTTGGTACTCATAGCCGGATCGTCGTCAGGCAGCTGCCGCCGTCTGGTGGGCAGACAGCGTCAGCAGCACGGGCACCGACTTGGACGTGGGCGTGCCGCAGCCGTCGCCGACGCTTTCGAGCGGCACCAGCGGATTGGTCTCCGGGTAGTACGCGCCCACGCAACCCTCCGGAATGTCGTACTCGACCAGCTCGAAGTCCTCGACCCGGCGTTGCACGCCGTCGCCCCAGACGCTGGTGATATCCACCCGCTGGCCGGCCTTGAGGCCCAGCCGCGCCAGGTCGGCCGCGCTGATGAAGACCACCCGGCGCAGGCCGAACACGCCGCGATAGCGGTCGTCCAGACCGTAGATCGTGGTGTTGTACTGGTCATGGGAGCGTGTGGTCATCAGCACCAGCAGCTGGTCGCCATACTGCTCGCGCGCACGGTGGATGGGGGTGTCCTTGTCGATCGCATGGACCAGGAACTGCGCCTTGCCGGACGGGGTCTCCCAGACGCGGTTGCATGCGCCGGGCGTCAGGTGGAAGCCGCCCGGCACGGCGATGCGCTCGTTGTAGTTCTCGAAGCCGTCGATGACCTGCTCGATCGCGTCGCGGATGCGCGCATAGTCCTGCGCGTACCACAGCCAGTCGATCTTTTCCGAGCCGAGCGTCGCCGCCGCCATGCGCGCGACGATCGCGGTTTCGGACAGCAGGTACGGGGAGGCCGGCTTGTTCATGCCGAACGAGATATGCACCATGCAGACGGAGTCCTCGACGCTCACGCCCTGGGCCACGCCGTCCTGCTCGTCGATCTCGGTACGGCCCAGCGTCGGCAGGATCAGCGATTCCTTGCCATGCACCAGGTGGCTGCGGTTGAGCTTGGTGGCGATGTTCACGGTCAGCGCGCACTGGCGCAGGCCCTCGTGCGTACGCGGCGTATCCGGTGTCGCCGTGGAGAAATTGCCGCCCAGGCCGATGAAGACCTTGACCTTGCCCTCCAGCATCGCCTCGATGGTTTCCACCACGTCGTACCCGTGCTTGCGCGGCGGCTCGAAATCGAAGACGGCCTTGAGGCGGTCCAGGAACGCGTCGTCCGGCTTCTCCTCGATGCCGACTGTGCGGTCGCCCTGCACGTTCGAATGGCCGCGCACCGGCAGCAGCCCCGCACCGGGGCGTCCGATGTTTCCGCGCATCATCATCAGGTTCGACAGGATCTGCACGGTCGGCACCGAATGCTTGTGTTGCGTGAGGCCCATGCCCCAGCACGCGATCACGCGCTGGCCGCGCGCATAGACGCGCGTCAGCGCATCGATGTCCGGCAGCGACACGCCCGATTCCGCCACGATGTCCGCCCAGCTTTCCGCGCGCAGGTCATCGACAAACGCGCCGAAGCCGATGGTGTGCTCGCGCACGAAATCGACATCGATCAGGCGCGCCTGGCCGTGCTTCACCGCCTCGTCGTCCAGTTCGACCAACCGCTTGGCCACGCCCTTGATCAGCGCGAAATCCCCGCCAAGCTTCGGCTGGACGAACATCGACGCGATCTTCGTGCTGGAACCGGTCAGCATCTCCACCGGGTGCTGCGGGCTGGTAAAGCGCTCCAGCCCGCGTTCGCGCAGCGGGTTGATCGAGACGATGGTGGCGCCGCGCCGCACGCACTCGCGCAGCTCGCCGAGCATGCGTGGGTGGTTGGTGGCGGCATTGTGGCCGAAAGACAGGATGGTGTCGGCGTGTTCGAAGTCATCCAGCGTCACCGTGGCCTTGCCCACGCCAATCGTCTTGGGCAGGCCGCGGCTGGTGGCCTCGTGGCACATGTTCGAACAGTCGGGGAAATTGTTGGTGCCGTAGGCGCGCACGAACAGCTGGTACAGGAACGCGGCTTCGTTGCTGGCGCGGCCCGAGGTATAGAACGCGGCCTGGTTCGGATCCGGCAGTGCGCGCAGGTGGCGGGCGATCAAGGCAAACGCTTCATCCCAGGCAATGGCGCGGTACTTGTCGGTCTGCGCGTCGTACACCATCGGGTGCGTAAGGCGGCCGTGCTGTTCCAGTTCATAGTCCGTCTGCTCCAGCAGCGAGGTGACCGTATGCTGGGCGAAGAATTCCGGCGTCACGCGCATGCTGGTTGCTTCCGCCGCGACGGCCTTCACGCCGTTCTCGCAGAATTCGAAGGTCGAAGCGTGCTGGCGGTCCGGCCATGCGCAACCGGGGCAGTCGAAGCCATCGGCCTGGTTCTGCTTGAACAGCATCTTGTACTTGCCACCGGCAACCTTCTCCTTGACGAGGTTGATGGCAACGTACTTCAGGGCACCCCAGCCGGCGGCGGAGTGGGTGTAGGGGGCGATGTGGCCCTTCTCGGGCGTCGGAGAGCTCATGGGGTGCATCCTCTGTGGCGGGGGCTGCGGAGGGCCGGAATGCAGGGCATTTGGGTTGGCCCTCCTGTGACGTCAGATTAGGTTTGGGGAGGCTTTGCCGGTGCGTACAGACGGGAGTACAGCCTGGGAGCACAGTTTGGGTCTAAGGGATTCGTCGCCCGATATGGGTGATGAGAGGGGTGTCGCTCTTGGCGGGCGCCGCTGTTTCGCCGGCGTAGCCGGCGAGTCACTTTTTGTCCGAGCGACAAAAAGTAACCAAAAAGCGCGTTGACTTGCCCTAGCGGGCGAATATTGATCGTAGTGTGCTGCGGGTGTTGTACGGGTATGGGCTTCAGAGTGTGCCCGGCTGCCTGCCGCGTGGTGCACGTCCGTGGGCAGGATTAGGGCCTGTCCGTATTTTTGTGTGCGAGGCGGTTTTGAATTCTGTCAGCTTCGAGCGGCAGTAAATCGCTCGCCATACAGAATAGCAAACTGATTCATGGCGGACTTCCAGTCATAGGTCGTGCGAACGGACTTGGTCAGCACGTTGCGCAGCGCCAGCCACAGCAACTTGATCGCAGCTTCATCCGAAGGGAAGTGGCCCCGGGTCTTGATGATCTTGCGCAACTGCATGTTCAAGCTCTCAATGGCATTCGTGGTGTAGATCACACGCCGGATGTCGGGCGGGAACACGAAGAACGGTATGACGTGCTCCCAGGCGCGTCGCCACGACTGCACGATCATCGGGTACTTGGCTCCCCACGGGCCGTCGGCGAAGTCCTGCAGCGCCTGCCCGGCCTCTTGTTCGCTGGCCGCGCTGTAGATCGGACGCAGCGCCTGTGCCAGCACCTTGCGGTCCTTATAGTTGGCGTATTCCAGGCTGTTGCGGATCAAATGCACAATGCAGGTCTGCACCGTCGTGCGGGGATAGGCCGTGGCAACGGCCTCCGTCAACCCCTTGAGGCCGTCGACCACTGCGATCAGGATGTCCTGGCAGCCTCGGTTCTTGAGTTCATTGAAGACCTTGAGCCAGAACTTGGCGCCTTCGGTCTGCTCGACCCACAGGCCCAGCACGTCGCGCTGGCCATCTGCCTGGATTCCCAATGCCAGATACACGGCCTTATTGCTGACGATGCCGTCACTGCGGATCTTGACCCGCAACGCGTCGAAGAACACGACCGGGTACATGGCCTCAAGCGGACGGTTCTGCCAGGCGATGGTCTCGGCCATGACCTCGTCGGTGACCGAGCTGATGAAGTCCGGGGAGACTTCGGTGCCGTAGCTCTCGGCCAGAAACGCCTGGATCTCGCGCACGCTCATGCCGCGCGCGTACATGGCGATAATGCGCTCATCGAAGCCGGTAAAGCGCCGTTCGTGCTTCGGGATCAGAACCGGATCGAAACTGCCATCGCGGTCGCGTGGCAGTTCGACCCGCACCGGGCCGCGGTCGGTGATCACGGTCTTGCCGCTCAGACCGTTACGCGCATTGGACTGCTCGGCCGGCTTGGGCTCGCCTGGCTTGTAGCCCAAATGCATGCTCATCTCGGCGCTCATCGCCCGCTCGATGATGGCCTTGTTGAACGCCAGCATCAGATCCTGGACCTCGCCGGGCGTCATCGGCCCTTTAACCAACTCATCAAGCAAGCCGTCAGGCAAGGCAGGCAGCGGCCCGCGGGCCGCTGCCTGAGACGCCACCGTACGTTTCTTCTTCATCGGCATATCCATGGTCATTACCTCTCATGATATGCCTCGTACACAAATTTCCGGATAGGTCCCAGGATTAGAGCGCTGATTGAACGAGCCCCGAAACTGTCCGTGGTCCCTGCTGCAACCGACATCGTGTAATCGCCTTCGGCTGCGCTACGCGCAGAGCCCTAGTCTGAGCACCCAGGCCGCAGGCAAACCGCGCCGCAGCGAAGCAGAGAAACCGAACCGTCGGCACTGGCGACGATGATGCCCCGCGCACACCGACTAGGACGTGCGCGCAGCGCAGCCGTAGGCGTCCCACCACTGACGCTATTGGAACGCTGTACGAACGGCGATCACGCATCGCGAGACCAAAGCCGCTTGAACACAAGAAGCGTATCGTCGATGGCCAGCCGCCAGGCGACGCGCTTCTTGCCTGCCAAGAGCGACAGCGCAATCATCACCACGCCCATTCGCGAGAAGAATCACTCCCGAACGGGTGATCCGACGTCTACGGATGACCCGTGGGTTACCCGCCAAAGTCCGCCCCCCAAATCCCCCTTGAAAGATTCTGAAATATGGAAACCCGATAATCGCCCGGAACGTTTTGCCGAGTCGGGATAGACTTCTCGGCTATGCCGGGCACGGCAGGACTTGCTGCTTTCGCGGGGCCTGCCGCGCCGACCGCGGGAGCCGCCCCGGGCATGGCGCTTGCTTTGCCTCCTGCCCCGCTCCGGCACCGGCACCGGCACCGGCCAATCGGAATTGGCCGCCGACAACATGACTCGCATGATTTTTTCGCAGGAAATCGCAATGCAACGATCACGCGGCCGCCGCGCCCGGGTTCCGGTTGCGCTGGCCATCGCCCTCGCAACGATCGCCGGATGCGGCGGCAAGAAAGAAGCCGCCGCCCCGCCCCCACCCCAGGTCAGCGTCGTCACGCTCAAGACCGCGCCCGTCACCCTGGATACCGAACTGCCGGGCCGCACCTCGGCCTTCCGCATCGCTGAAGTCCGCCCACAGGTGGATGGCATCATCCTGCGCCGGCTGTTCAAGGAAGGCAGCGACGTGACGCAAGGCCAGCAGCTCTACCAGATCGACCCGGCTACCTACGACGCTACCTACAAGAGCGCGCGCGCGACGCTGGAATCCGCGCGCCTGCTGGCTGAGCGGTACGGCCGCCTGGTGGGCGACGAAGCGGTCAGCAAACAACAATATGACGAAGCCAAGGCCGCCTGGCTGCAGGCGCAGGCAGCCGTGGACCGCGCCGAGATCAACCTGCGCTATACCAAGGTGCTGTCGCCGATTTCCGGCCGCATCGGCCGCTCCAGCGTGACCGAAGGCGCGCTGGTGACCAACGGCCAGGCCGGAGCCCTGTCGGTGGTCCAGCAAATTGACCCTATCTACGTCGACGTGACCCAGCCCTCCGCGTCCCTGCTGCGCCTGCGCCGCGAGCTGGCCAACGGCGCGCTGCAGAGCGCCGGCACCAACGCCGCCCAGGTCAACCTGGTGCTGGAGGACGGCACCAGATACCCGGAAACCGGCCGGCTGGAGTTCTCGGAGGTCGCGGTCGACCAGGGCACCGGCTCGGTCACCTTGCGAGCCGTGTTCCCCAATCCGCGCCATGAACTGCTGCCCGGCATGTTCGTGCACGCCCGCCTGCGCGAGGGCGTGAAGGCGGATGGCCTGCTCGTCCCGCAACAGGGCGTTACGCGCGACCTGAAGGGCCAGGCCACGGCACTGGTCGTCAACGCCAAGGATGAGGTGGAGCTGCGCCAGATCCGCACCGACCGCGTGATCGGCGACCAATGGCTGGTGGCGGACGGCCTCAAGGCCGGCGACCGCGTCATCGTCGAGGGCCTGCAGTTCGTCAAGCCCGGCGCCAAGGTCCGCGTGGCCCAGGCCGGCGCCGGCAATCCGCCCGCCGCCGCGTCGGGCGCATCGTCCGCGGTCGCGGCCAAGCCCTGAGGGCATCGCCAGGGCGAGGGAGTATTCATGTCCAATTTCTTTATCGATCGTCCCATCTTCGCGTGGGTGATCGCGCTGGTCATCATGCTGGCTGGCGTGCTGTCGATCCGCTCGCTGCCGATCAGCCAGTATCCGGCCATTGCGCCGCCGACCATCGCCATCTCGGTCAACTACCCGGGCGCCTCGGCCGAGACCGTGCAGGACACCGTGGTCCAGGTGATCGAGCAGCAGCTCAATGGCCTGGACCGGCTGCGCTACATCTCGTCGGAGAGCAACGCCGACGGCAACATGACCATCACCGTCACGTTCGAGCAGGGCACCAACCCGGATATCGCCCAGGTGCAGGTGCAGAACAAGCTGGCGCTCGCGCAGCCGCTGCTGCCGCAGGAAGTGCAGCAGCAAGGCATCCGCGTGACGAAGTCGGTGCGCAACTTCCTGCTGATCGTCGGCCTGATCTCCACCGATCCCAAGGTCACGCGCGAGGACCTTTCGAACTATATCGTCTCGAGTATCCAGGACCCGCTGTCGCGCACCTATGGCGTCGGTGACTTCCAGGTGTTCGGCTCGCAGTACGCGATGCGGGTCTGGATCGATCCGGCCAGGCTCAACAGCTACCAGCTCACGCCACTCGACGTGAGCAACGCGATCAAGGCACAGAACGTCCAGGTCGCCTCCGGCCAGCTGGGCGGGTTGCCGGCGGTCAAGGGCCAGCAGCTCAACGCCAGCGTGATCGGCAAGACCCGCCTGCAGACCAGCGAGCAGTTCGGCAACATCCTGCTCAAGGTCAACGCGGATGGCTCGCAGGTACGCCTGAAGGACGTGGCCGAGGTCGGCCTTGGCGGCCAGGACTACAACATCAACGCGCAATACAACGGCCAGCCGGCGTCTGGTATTGCGGTGCGCCTGGCGGCCGGCGCCAACGCGCTCGAGACCGTGCGCGCGATCCGCAAGACGCTCGACGGGCTCGAGCCGTTTTTCCCCGCCGGCA